>NZ_JANYGL010000112.1 GCF_025362435.1 Polymorphobacter sp. | reverse complement strand
CGCGCAACCAGGAAAAGTTCGCCGAGAGCATCCGCGTCGCGGTCCGGCGCGTCGCGCGCGACTGGACGGGGAAGAAGCCCGTCACCGACGTGCAGATCGTCCGGGTCTAAACGTGGCAGCGCGCTTCCTCTTGCCCCTCGCTCCCGGCGAAGCCGAGAGCGGAAAGGGTCGGGGTGGGGGCTCGCGGTCACCCTCATTTGTCAGCCCGGCGAAGGCCGGGACCTATGATCACCGCCGGTTGAGATCATGGGTCCCGGCCTGCGCCGGGATGACACTCAAGGGGTTAGGGCGTTGTCGTCCTAGCGAATGTAATCCCACAGGCTCAGCCCCGACACCTTGACGAAGCTCAGCTGCGCCGCCTGCAATACCGTCATCAACCGCTGCAGCCGCGCGATCGATGTCGTCATGTCGAGGCTCCCGGTCACCGTCTTGTCGGCGGTCAGCGCGACCGTCGCGGCGTCGAGGCGCGTGCCCTCGGTATCGAGCCGCGCCAGCCGTGTGCCGACCGTTGCGCGGGTATCGGCGTTGCGCGAGATCGCCGCGTCGACCCCGGTCTGCGCCGTCGTCACGCCCGCGAGGCGCTTCGCCGGATCGGGCTCGACGAGCGCCGCGCCGAGCGCGGCGAGCATCGCGAAGGCGTCGGTCGAGGTCGGCGCGCCGGTCGCGTCGGGCGCACCCGGCAGTCCGGCGAAGACCCGGGGCCCGTCGACCCCGGTCGAGATCGCGGCGTCGTCGAGGACGAGGACCGCCGCGCTCCCCGCTCCCTGCCACGTCATCGCGCCGGTTGCGTCGGGAGCGTAGGCCAGACCGGTCCGCGCGCCGCCGAACAGGCTCGCGCCGTCGCTGTCGCGGGCATTTGCGTAGCCCGCAAGCTGGTCGCCGAGCTGGGCGACCTCGGCGGCGAGCGTCGCGCGGTCGGCGGCGTTGAGCGTCGCGGTATTGCCCTGCAGCGCGATTTCCTTGGCGCGCTGGAGGACGATGCCGATCCCGCCGAGCGTCGCGTCGGTCGCGCCGAGGCGGCTCGTCGCGCGGTCGATGCCGGTCTGCTGGCTGACGTTGCTCGCGAGCCCGCGCTCGATCGTCAGCAGCCGCGCCGCGCCGCCCGGATCGACATCGGGCATCGTGATCCGCTGCCCGGTCGAGATCGCCGCCTGCAACGCATCGACCTGAGCCGACAAGTCGGTCAGCCGCGCGGTCGCGCGGTCGTGGGTCAAGCGCGTGTTGACCTGCACTATCGCTCCCTCCCGTCATCCCCGCGAACGCGGGGACCCATCTCCTGCACCCGGAAATGGGGCCCCACGTCTGCGGGAGTGACGGCCGGGAGGCAGAGGAAAATCACCTCACCCCACCGCCTGCAGCAGCGTGTCGAACAGCGCGCGGGCGGTGGCGATGACCTGCGCGTTCGCCTTGTACGCCGCCTGGAGCCGGGTCAGCTCGGCGGCCTCGGTGTCGATGTCGATCCCGCTGACCGCGTCGCTGGCCCGCTGGGCATCGTCGCGGACCGCGGTCGCGCTGGTGGCGAGCGCCTTGGTTTCGGACAGCGTGCTCGCGACCCCGGTGACGGTGGCGTCGAGGCTGGCCTCGATCGTGTTGCCGGTGCCGCCGGCGTGGCGCTGGGCGACGAGCGCGCGGATATTGCCATTGTCGCCGGTGCCGTCGACGTTGCGGGTGATGCGGAAGCTGTCGCCGACCACGGGGTGGCCGCCGATGGTGAAGCGGAACCCGGCCCCGGCGATGCTCGATCCGTCGATCGTCGCGCTCGCGATCACCGCCGATGTCACCGGGTCGACGATGTCGGCGGTCGCGGCGCCGGTGACGACGATCCGGTAGGCGGGGAGGGCGGGGAACCCTGCCGCCGCCGCGTCGACCGTCACCGCGAGTGTCGCGCTGCCGCTGTTCGCGCCGTCGGCGTCGGTCAGCCAGCGGCTCGCGGCGGCGACCTGCGACGGGTCGAGCGGACGCAGCGCCACGCCCGCCGCACCGGCCTTGGCAGCAAAGACGAAGCTGTCGCCCGCGTGCGCCGCGCCCGCCGGCGTGACGGTGACGCCGTCGAGGTGGAGCGGTCCGGCCCCGGTCACCGCCCCGCTGCCGTCGCCGCGCGCCAGCGTCCACGCCGAGCCGTCGTAGCCGAGGACATATCCCGACGGCGCGATCGTCGCGGCATCGCCGACCGCGACGTCGATCGTCGCCGTGCCGCCGTTGGCCTCGCCCGGAGCGACGGCGAGCGTCGTCGTCGCGAACAATGCGGTGCCGTCGGTCCCGGCCGCGTCGACTCCCGCCATCTGCTGCCCGTTCGCCGCGGTGACGAAGCGCGTCGCCAGCGCGTCGACCGCGGTGATCGTCGCGGAGACGCGCTTTCCGGCCTCGACCAGTCCGGCGAGACTGCCGCTCGCGGGCAGGCGAACGACGACGGGCTCGTGGCTCGGGTGGAGGACGACGTCTCCCGCCGGGCTGCCGCCGATCGCGGTCGCCGCCGTCCCGCTGACGAGCAGCGGGGCGTTCGCGCCGTCGCCGAGGCGGACCTCGACGGTGCCGCGCCCGGTGTCGGTGACGCCGATGCGGACGAAGGTCGCGAGGGCAGCGAGCGCCGCGTCGCGCTGGTCGAGCAAGGCCGTGCCCGCCTCGCCCGTCCCGCCGCTGCGGGTAATCGCGGCGTTGATCTGGGCTAGGCTCGCGGTGAGCTGGTTGACCTGCACGACCTGGCTCGCCGTCGCGGCATTAATGTCGGACCCGATTGCGGCGAGTGCGCTCGCGGTCGAGCGGAACGCCGCCGCGGTCTGGTCGGCGCGGTCGAGGAAGATCGTCCGTGCCGCGGTCGAGGCGGGGGAGACGCTGAGGTCCTGCGCCGCGTCGAAGAAGCCGCCGATGCGTTTGGTCAGGCTGGCGTCGCCGGACCCAAGCGCCGATTGCAGCCGCGCCAGCCAGTCAGCGCGGGTCGTGATCCGGCCGAGGTCGCTGTCGGCATCGCGCGCCGCCCCCGCCTTGAGCGCGTCGAAAGCGCGGCCGATGCCGCCGACGTTGACGCCGTTGCCGCCGCCGACGTCGCGCAGCGTTGGTGCCCCCGCGCCTCCGGCCGCGGCGGTCTTGAGGACGACGGTGCGGCGGACGTAGCCCGGCGTGTCGGCGTTGGCGACGTTATCGCCGACGACCGACAGCGCGGTCTGGTACGCCGCGATCCCCGACGCGCCGATGCCGAGCAGGTCGCTCATTTCGCCAGCAACCGGGCAACGCCGAGCGGCGCCTGCGTGGCTAGTGCCTCGGCGCGAAGCTGGTCGGCGAGGTCGTTGAACGTCGCCCCGCCCTTGCCGGTGAGATCGTCACCGAGCGACGCGGCGCGCGCCGACTTGAGCATCTGCGCGATGAAGAGGGATTCGAACTGGCGGGCGACCTTGGCAGTGGCGGGGTCGATCTGCTTCCCCTTACGCGGACCCGCACTTAGATCGTCATCCCCGCGAAGGCGGGGACCCATCACCCCAACTTTCAGTGGTGATCGGTCCCCGCCTTCGCGGGGATGACGGCAAGGAAAGGGCGGCGACTCGATCATATCACCACCAGTTCAGCCCGCAGCGCGCCCGCCTGCTTGAGCGCCTCGAGGATCGCCACCAAATCCCCCGGCGCCACCCCGAGCGCGTTGATCGCCTTGACCAGCTCGGCGAGCGATGCCCCCGGAGCGAACAGCGCGACCCGTGCGACCGGCGCGTCGGCAGACACACTGCTGTGCGGGGTGACCGTCGTCCTGCCGTTCGACAGCGGCGCCGGCTGGCTGACCTGTGCGTCCTCGGTCACCCGGATCGTCAAATTGCCGTGCGCGATCGCGGTCGGCAAGACGCGGACGTTGGCGCCGATGACGACGGTGCCGGTGCGGGCGTTGATGACGACGCGCGCGGGCGGGGCGGCGGCGGCGATGTCGAGAGTCTCGATCCGGCTGGCGAGGTCGATCCGCTCGGCCATGCCCGGCCCGACCTTGATCGCGACCGTCACCGCGTCGACCGCGGCCGCCGTCCCCGGCCCGATCGCGGTGTCGATTGCCGCCGCGAGAGCCTTGGCCGTCGAGAAATCGGCATCGTTGAGGTCGAGCAGCATCGAGGCTCCCCCGCCGAACGGGTTGGCGACCGCGCGCTCGACCGTCGCCCCGCTCGGGATGCGCCCCGACGACGGCGTGTTGACCACCAGCTTCGACCCGTCGCGCCCCTCGACGCCGAAGCCGCCGACCGCGAGGCTGCCCTGCGCCAGCGCATAGACCTCGCCGTCGGCCCCTTGCATCGGCGCCATCAGCAGCGTCCCCCCGCGCAACGACTTCGCCTTGCCGAGCGCCGAGACGGTGACGTCCAATCGCTGCCCCGGCTTGGCGAAGGCGGGGAGTTCGGCGGTCAGCATCACCGCGGCGGCGTTCTTGAGCCCTGGGGCGACCCCCGCCGGCAGCGCGACGCCGAGCCGTGCGGCAGTGCTCTTCATCGACTGGACGGTGTAGTCGAGATTGTCGTCGCCGGTCCCGCTCAGCCCGACGACGAGGCCGTAGCCGGTGATCGCGTTGGCGCGGAGGCCCTCGAAGCGGGCGATGTCCTTGACGCGATCGGCGAGGGCGGGGGGTGGCGCAAACATCAGTCCGAACGCGAGCAGCCCCCTCCACCATGCAAGGGCATGGTCCCCCTCCCCCGAAGACGGGGGAGGACCTCGAAAATCCTTCCCCGTCTTCGGGGGAGGGGGACCGCGCCGCTTGGCGTGGTGGAGGGGGCAGCCTCCCCTCACAGCGGCGACACCTTCGCGAAGAACCGCGCCAGCCACCCCTGCCGCGTCGCATCGGCCAACTCCCCGCTCCCCGAATAGCGGATCCGCGCATCGGCGACCCGCGTCGACGCGACGGCGTTGTCGGGGCCGATGTCGTCGGCGCGAACCATCCCGGTCAGCTGGACCTGCTCCTCGCCGCGGTTCAGCGTGACGCGCTTGTCGCCGGCGACGAGATAGACTCCGTTCGGCAGGATGCGCGCGATCGTCACGCTGATCTCGCCCGACAGGAGGTTGTCCTGCGTCGCCGTCCCCGATCCCTTGAAGCTCGACGTGCTGCCGCCCGACAACAACCCCTTGGGAATGTACGAGAACGGTGCCGCGGTCGGCAGGGTCAGCGCGGCGCTGCCGTCGCGCTTGCTGTCGGCGGTGGCCGACTTGCGCGCGGTCATCCGCTCGGTCAGGCGGATGGTGAGCAGGTCGCCGACGCGCCGCGCGCGGTTGTCGCTGGCGAGCGCGATGAAGCGGTCGGCGCGGTACAGGCTGGCGGAGGGTTCGAGCGGCGCGACCGCCGCAGCGGCGTAGGCGGGGGCGATCGGCGCGACGGTGCGGAATGCGGTGTCCGCGCAGCCGGGGAGCGCGAGCACGAATGCCACTGCCCCTCCACCATGCAAGAGCATGGTCCCCCTCCCCGAAGACGGGGAGGATCTAGATCCTCCCCGGAACGGGGAGGGGGACCGCGCCTCTTGGCGTGGTGGAGGGGCGGCGCTACGGGGCTTACGCGGCAGAGCGAGACCCCCCACCGTGCAACGAGGCTCAGGCGGCGGGGCCAGGCCCCCCACCTCACATATTCTGCGTGACATATTTCGCCATTTCATCCGCCGAATTGATCACCTTGGCGTTGACCTCGTAGGCGCGCTGGGTCTCGATCATGTCGACGAGCTCCTGCACCGTGCTGACGTTCGACGCCTCGAGCGAGCCCTGGCGGATCACGCCGCTGCCGTCGGCTCCCGCCGTCCCGACCTGCGCCGCGCCGCTCGCGGTCGTCGCGACATACAGGTTGCCGCCGACCGGCTGGAGGCCCCCGGGGTTGAGGAAGCGCGCGACCTGGACCTGGCCGACCTGCGTCGCCGTCGTCGCTCCTTGCAGCGTCGCCGACACCGTCCCGTCGGTGGCGATGACGATCTGCTGCGCGCCGTCGGGGATCGCGATCGCCGGGCTCAGCCGGTCGCCGTTGCCCATGACCAGCTGCCCCTCGGCGTTCAACTTGAACGATCCGTCGCGGGTGTATGCGGTGGTGCCGTCGGCCTGCGTCACGGCGAAAAATCCGCTGCCTTCGATCGCCATGTCGAGCGCATTGTCGGTCTGGGTCAGCGCGCCCTGCGTGTGGATGCGCTCGGTCCCGGCGACGCGGACCCCGGTGCCGGTGCCGAGCCCGACCGCATAGTCCGAATTCGCCCCCGCCGGGTCGCCGGGGGAGCGCCCCGACTGGTACATCAGCGTCTCGAAGCTGGCGCGGTCCTTCTTGAACGCGGTGGTGTTGACGTTGGCGAGGTTGTTCGAGATCGCCTTCATCTTCTGGTCGAGCGCATCGAGGCCCGATCGCGCGATCTGCAGGGCGGAAGTCATGTCGCGTTCTCCTCCTTCTCTGGCTCCCCTCCCCTTCAGGGGAGGGGCTGGGGGTGGGGCAGTGCCTCAATAGCGAATTCCGAAGTCCCCACCCCCGGGCCGCGCCAAGCGGCGCGTCTCTCGCCCCTCCCCTAAAGGGAAGGGGAGGTCAGTTATCGAGCCGCATCAGCTTCGCCCCCGCCTCGTCGATCTCACGCGTCGCGCTGAGCAATTTCGTACTCACGTCGAACCCCCGCGACTGCTCGATCAGCTCGACCAGCCCGCGCGCCGAGTCGACGTTCGCCCCCTCGAGCGCGCCGGTCTGGAGGCGGACGTCGGGGGCCGCGTCGGGGACGTCGGCGCTGCGGAACAGCCCGGCGCTGTCCTTGTGGAGGTCGCCCGGCGGCGGATCGACGAGCCTGATCCGGTCGACAACCGACGGAGCGACTGCCCCCGCCAGCCGGACGCTGACCGATCCGTCAGCAGCGATCGACGCCTCGCCTGCGGGCAAAGTGATGACGCCTGAATTGCCGATCACCGAATGCCCGTCGCCGGTTTCGAGGACTCCGGTCGGGGCGATCCGCAGGTCGCCGCGGCGCGTGTACGCCTCGCCGCCGCCGCTCGCCTGAACCGCGATCCACCCGGGACCGGCGACCGCGACGTCGAGCGGCTGGCCGGTCGGTGTGATGTGCCCGGGTTCGGTGCTCGCGCTCGTCACCGCGTCGTCGGCCTGGACCCGCGTCGCTCCCTCGGGCCCGCCGAGGTAGCGGCTGGCGAGCGACGACATCTCGCGGCGAAACCCGGTGACGCCGGCGTTGGCGAGGTTGTTCGCGGTCACCGCCTGCGCCGCGGAGCGCGCGCGCATGCCGGTGAGGGCGGTGTAGATCAGGCGGTCCATGGGGCAACCTCCGTCATTGAGTTGCGCGCTCTGAACGGGGGTTGGTTGAGAGTGGAAGGAGGCTCGCCAGAGTTAAGTGTCATCCCGGCGCAGGCCGGGACCCATGATCTCGAACTGTTGT
>NZ_JANYGL010000098.1 GCF_025362435.1 Polymorphobacter sp. | reverse complement strand
CGAGATTATGTTCGGCCGTCTGAAGGACTGGCGCCGCGTCGCCACTCGCTACGATAGATGCCCGACAGTCTTTTTCTCCGCCATCGCGCTCGCCGCTACCGTCATCTTCTGGCTCTGATCAATGAGTCGTGAGCCTAGGCGAGGACATCGCGTACGTGTTCTCGATAGCCTGATCGAGCAGGTCCATAGCGAGACCGACGGCTCGAAGATGCTGAATCCCGATGCAGAGTTGATTGTCGGCGACGTGCGCGACGGTGACGCGGTTGCCAGTGCGCTCGAAGGTGTCGACAGCGTTGTCCATCTCGCGGCTGAAGTCGGCGTCGGGCAATCAATGTACGAAGTCGAACGTTATACTTCGACCAATGATGTCGGCACCGCTGTGTTATTCGAGAAACTGATCGCCCACCCTGTCCGGCGTGTCGTCACCGCGTCTTCGATGAGCATCTATGGTGAGGGCCTGTATCGCGACGCCGACGGTGAACTGGTGCAGGACGCCGAGCGCAAGTCGTTAAAGGACGGTCTCGCCAACTGGGAGCCGACTGACGCGCAGGGCCGCCCGCTGACCCCGGTGGCGACACCCGAATGGAAGCGCCCTGCCCTGTCGTCGATCTATGCGCTCAACAAATATGTCCAGGAGCGGACGACGCACATCATGGCCGAGCCTTACGGTATGGAGGGCGTCTGCCTGCGCCTGTTCAACGTCTATGGACCGGGCCAGGCGTTGTCGAACCCCTATACTGGCGTGCTGGCGATCTTTGCTTCGCGGTTGCTCAACGGCCAGCAGCCGATGATCTTCGAGGACGGCGAACAGCGCCGCGACTTCGTCCATGTCACCGACGTCGCGCGCGCCTTTGCCGACGCGTTGTACCTGCCACAGGCGGCCGGCGGCACGTTCAACATCGGTTCCGGGCAGCATCGCTCGGTCACCGAGGTCGCCACCGAACTGGCGCGGGCTATGGGCAAGAACCAGATCGAGCCGCAGATCGTCGGCAAGGCCCGGATCGGCGATATCCGTCACTGCTTCTGCGACGGCACGCTGGCGGCGCAGAAGCTCGACTTCCGCGCGGAGCAGGATTTCGGCACCGGACTCGCGGAGCTCGCCGAATGGGTGGCGAGCCAGACTGCCAAGGACCGGGTCGAGCAGATGCGCGCCGAACTCGATGCGCGCGGGCTGGTCGCGTGACCCCCCCGACCGACGAGCGTCCTGTGCTGATTACCGGCGGTGCGGGCTTCATCGGCTCGAACCTTGCGGACCGTCTCGCCAGCGGAGGGCACCGCGTGGTGGTCTATGACGCCCTGTCCCGTGCCGGCGTCGATACCAACCTCGAGTGGCTGAAGCGCGAGCATGGCGACCGGATCGAGGCGGTCGTCGCCGATGTCCGCGATGCAGCCCGGCTGGGCGATGCGACGGCTTCCGCCAAGGCGGTGTTCCACATGGCGGCGCAGGTCGCCGTGACGACCAGCCTTATCGATCCCCTCGACGATTTCACGACCAATGTCGTTGGCACCCTCAACCTGCTCGAGGCCGTGCGGACGCGCGCGCCGACGACGCCGGTTATCTTTGCATCGACCAACAAGGTCTACGGCGATCTCCTCGATCTCGACTTCGAGCGCGACGGCGACACCTATCGGCCGGTCGATGCCGAGATCAACGCCCATGGCATCTCGGAAGCTCGGCCGCTCGATTTCCACACTCCCTACGGCGTCTCGAAGGGCGCGGCGGATCAGTATGTCCTCGATTATGCCCGCAGCTTCGGCCTGAAGACCGCAGTGCTCAGGATGAGCTGCATCTATGGCCGCCGCCAGATGGGCACCGAGGACCAGGGCTGGGTCGCGCATTTCCTGATCCGCGCGCTCGAGCGCAAGCCGATCACACTGTACGGCGACGGCTACCAGGTGCGCGATATCCTCGACGTGTCGGACGCGGTCGCTGCGTACCTTGCGGCGTGGCACAACATCGACGCGGTCAGCGGGACGGCGTTCAATCTCGGCGGCGGGGCTGCCAATGCGGTCAGCCTGCGTAATCTGATCGCTCACATCGAGGAACTGATCGGGCGCAAGGTCGACGTCAGCTATTCAGGCTGGCGGGCCGGCGACCAACGCTACTTCGTCGCGGACACCCGCAAGGCCGAGCAGGTGTTGGGGCTGGGTGCCCGGGTCGACTGGCGGATCGGCGTGGCGCATCTCGCGCAGTGGCTCGCCGAAGCACGAAGCCTCGACTGGCATGCCACCCTCAGCGAGGCGGCAGCTTGACGGCGCCACGTCATATTTTGGTGACGGCGGACGCGATCGGCGGCGTGTGGAACTACACGGTTGAGCTGGCGCGCGGGCTGGTGCTGCACGGCTACCGCACCAGTGTCGCGGTGCTGGGGCCGGGACCTACGCCGGCGCAGGCAGCCGAGTTGACGGCAATCCCCGGCGCACGGCTGGTCGAGACCGGGCTGCCCGTCGACTGGATATGTGCCGACGCGCGACCGGTTCGCGCCGCCGGGGATGTGATCGCGGCGCTGGCCCGGTCGATTGGTGCCGACATCGTCCACGCCAACATGCCGACGCTGGTGGCCAGCGCGACGTTCGATGTACCGGTAATCGCCGTCACCCATGGCTGCATCGCGACATGGTGGAACGCTGCCCGCCAGACGCCGCTCGACCCCGCCTATCGCTGGCAGCGCGAGATGATGGCCGAGGGTCTCGCCCGCGCCGATGCCGTCGTCGCGCCCAGTGCCAGCTACGCAGCGACCGTCGCCAAGGAATACGGCCTGACCGCTGCGCCGATCGTGGTACATAATGGCCGGACGCAGGTGTTGTCCGTCGGCGTGCAGGAGCCGGCTCCGCACGCGCTGACCGTCGGGCGGCTTTGGGACAATGTGAAGCGCGCCGAAGTGCTGGACCGTGCGGCAGCCCTGATCGACCAGCCCTTCCGCGCAGCGGGTGCCGTGGTTGGCCCACACGGCGAGCGCCCTGACTTGACGCATCTCGAGGTACTCGGCGAGCTCGACGCGCGGATACTCGCTGGGGAGCTCGCGCGCCGCCCGGTCTTCGTCTCTGCCGCCTGCTTCGAGCCGTTCGGTCTTGCGGTGCTCGAAGCCGCGCAGGCGGGTTGCGCGCTGGTGCTGTCGGACATCCCGACATTCCGTGAATTGTGGGACGGTGCCGCCGTGTTCGTGGAGCGTGATGACGAGGCCGGGTATGCGACCGCGATCCGGCAGCTTTTCGAAGACCCGGAGTTGCGCCGGCTGCTCGGACAGCACGCGGCGCGGCGGGCCCGGCGCTACACGCCCGAAGCGACGGCAGCGAGCATGGCGCTGCTCTACGACGGTCTGCTCGCCCGGCAGCAGGCGGCGGTATGAAAATCGCTTATTTCACCCATTCGCTGGCTTCGTGCTGGAACCACGGCAACGCGCACTTCCTCCGCGGCGTGCTGCGCGACCTGATTGCCCGCGGCCACGACGTGCGTGCGCTGGAGCCGGCGGGGAACTGGAGCCTGGAGAACCTGCTCGCCGATGCCGGCGAAGCCGGTCTCGCGCCGTATAAGGCCGCCTACCCCGAACTAGCGTCCGAGACTTTCACGCCGGGCTCCGATCCGGCCGTCCTTGTCGGGGACGCCGACCTCGTGATCGTCCACGAGTGGAACGACCCTGCCCTCGTCGCCGCGATTGGGGCGTTGCGGGTGCGCGGCGGTCGCTTCACCTTGTTGTTTCACGATACCCACCACCGCGCGGTCAGCGACCCCGACGCGATCCGCGCCTTCGACCTGTCGGGCTACGACGGCGTGCTGGCGTTCGGCGAAGCGCTTACCCAGGTATATCGCCGCTGGGGCTGGGGCGAGCGTGCGTGGACGTGGCACGAAGCCGCCGACATCAGGCACTTCCACCCGCCTGAGGTCGAGGGCGACAGCGACGGGCTGGTGTGGATCGGCAACTGGGGCGACGGCGAGCGCACCGCCGAGCTGGAAGCCTACCTGTTCGCCCCTGCGGCTGCAGCCAAGATCCGCCTCGACATCTACGGCGTGCGCTATCCCGAGGCCGCAACTGCGATGCTGGCCGAGCATGGGGCCCGCTACCACGGCTGGGCGCCCAACGCGGCTGCACCGGGGATCTTCGCGCGGCACATGGCGACGTTCCATGTTCCCCGCAGCTTCTATACGACGATCCTGCCGGGCATCCCGACGATCCGCGTGTTCGAGGCGCTGGCGTGCGGCATCCCGCTTCTATCGGCGCCGTGGGATGACGCCGAGCAGTTGTTCCGTTCCGGTGACTTCCTGTTCGCCCGGGATGGTACCCAGATGACGATGCACATGCGCGCCCTGAGCGCCGACCCCGAGCTGCGCCAGTCGCTCGCGAGACGCGGACTGGAGACCATCCTGGCGCGCCACACCTGCACTCACCGTGTCGACGAGTTGCTCGCGATCGTGGCGCGGCTGCGAGCCCCGGAAAGGATCGTGGCGTGAAGATCGCCTTCTACGGATCGAGCTTGCTGTCGTCCTATTGGAACGGCGCGGCGACCTATTACCGCGGCATCCTGCGGGATCTCGCGACGCACGGCTATGAGATCACCTTCTACGAGCCCGACGCGTTCGACCGCCAGCAGCATCGCGACATCGACCCGCCGGCGTGGGCGCGATCGGTCGTCTATCCCGCCACGGTCGAGGGGCTGAACGCGGTGCTGGCAGAAGCGGCCGCTGCCGACATCGTCGTCAAGGCGAACGGTGTCGGCGTCTTTGATACGGAACTGCTCGAAGGCATCATCGCCAAGTCGCGTCCCGGCGCGCTGCGTATCTTCTGGGACGTCGATGCCGCCGCGACGCTCGACGAAATGCGCGCCGATCCCAGCCACCCGGTGCTGAAGGCGCTGCCCGACCTTGACCTGGTGCTGACCTACGGCGGCGGCCCGCCGGTCATCGACGCCTATCGCGGCTTCGGTGCCGCCGAATGCGTGCCGATCTACAACGCCCTCGATCCCACAACGCATTTCCCGGTCGCTCCCGACCCGCGTTTTTCCTGCGATCTCGCGTTCCTCGGCAACCGGCTTCCCGATCGCGAAGCTCGCGTGGAGGAATTCTTCTTGAAGGCCGCCGCCATGCTGCCAGAGCGCCAGTTCCTCATTGGCGGCAACGGCTGGGAGACCAAGATCATGCCCGGCAACGTCCGCCACCGCGGGCACGTCTATACGGCCGAGCACAACGCCTTCAACTCTACGCCGGCGGCAGTGCTCAACGTCGCTCGTGATTCGATGGCGCATGTCGGCTTCTCGCCGGCGACGCGCGTGTTCGAGGCGGCGGGCGCAGCGGCCTGCCTCATCACCGATGCGTGGGAGGGGATCGAGCAGTTCCTCACGCCCGACAAGGAAGTGCTCGTCGCACGCGATGGTCAGGACGTTGCCGAACATCTCGCCGCGCTGACCCCGGAGCGTGCCCGGCGCATCGGACAGGCGGCGCTGGCCCGCGTGCTGGCGGAGCACACCTACAGCTTGCGCGGTGCTCAGGTCGACGCGCTGTTCAAGGCACACG
>NZ_JANYGL010000109.1 GCF_025362435.1 Polymorphobacter sp. | reverse complement strand
GGTGGGCGACCGCCTTCTTCATCACCCGCGCCGATTTGACGACCTGCGGCAGGAACATTTTCCCGGCGCCGAACAGATCGCCGACGACGTTCATCCCCGCCATCAGCGGGCCTTCGATGACGTCGATCGGGCGCGCCGCATCCTGTCGGGCGAGTTCAGTGTCGTCGACAACGTGCGCGTCCAACCCTTTAACAAGGGCGTATTCGAGCCGCTTGCCGACCGCCCAGCTGCGCCACTCCTCGGTCGCCTTTTCGGCCTGGATACCGCCCTTGAAGCGATCGGCCATGTCGACCAGCCGTTCGGTGTTGGTGACGTTGGTCCGGGGCGGCCGGTTGAGGATGACATCCTCGCACGCGTCGCGGAGTTCGGCGTCGATGGTGTCGTAGACGTCCAATTGCCCGGCGTTGACGATGCCCATGTCGAGCCCGGCGGCAATCGCGTGGTACAGGAACACCGAGTGCATCGCGCGGCGGACGGGTTCGTTGCCGCGGAAGCTGAACGACATGTTCGACACGCCGCCGGAGATGCGTGCGTGCGGGCAGCGCAGCTTGATCGCGCGACACGCCTCGATGAAGTCCACGCCGTAATTGTCGTGCTCCTCGATCCCCGTCGCGACGGCGAAGATGTTGGGATCGAAGATGATCTCGTCGGCGGGGAAGCCGTCGCCGACGAGCAGGTCGTAGGCGCGGCCGCAGATCTCGATCTTGCGCGCGGCGGTGTCGGCCTGGCCCTGCTCGTCGAACGCCATGACGACGGCGGCGGCGCCGTACATCCGGCACTTGCGCGCGGCGGCGAGGAAGGGTGCCTCGCCTTCCTTCATGCTGATCGAATTGACGATCGGCTTGCCCGAGACGCAGCGCAGCCCGGCCTCGATCACCGACCATTTCGAGCTGTCGATCATGACGGGCACGCGGGCGATGTCGGGCTCGGCGGCGATGAGCTTGAGGAAGGTGGTCATCGCGACCTCGGCGTCGAGCAACCCCTCGTCCATGTTGACGTCGATGATCTGCGCGCCGTTCTCGACCTGGCTGCGCGCGACCTCGACTGCGGCGGTATAGTCGCCGCCCATGATCAGCTTCTTGAACGCCGCCGAGCCAGTGACGTTGGTCCGCTCGCCGATGTTGACGAAGGTCGCGCGCGACTTCGGCTGGTCGTCGTCGTCGAGCTTGAACGCGGTCGCCATCAGGCGGCCTCGCTCATGATCATCGGGTCGAGTCCAGCCAGCCGCAGCGACGGCGCGGGGCGCGGGATCGCGCGGACCGGCTGGCCGGCGACCGCCTTCGCCATCGCCGCGATGTGCGCCGGCGTCGAGCCGCAGCAGCCGCCGACGATGTTGACCAGCCCCTGCGCGACCCATTCGCCGATGAATTCGCCGGTGGTGTGCGGGTGCTCGTCGTACTCGCCGAGGTCGTTGGGCAGCCCGGCGTTGGGATACACCATGACGAGTGCGTCGGCGATCGGGCTGAGCGCCTGGACGTGCGGGCGGAGGAGGTCGGCCCCGAAGGCGCAGTTAAGACCGATCGTCAGCGGGTGCGAATGGCGGACGGTGTACCAGAACGCCTCGACCGAATGCCCCGACAGGTTGCGCCCAGACATGTCGGTGATCGTCATCGAGATCATCAGCGGAATCTCGTAACCCCTTGTTTCGGCAAGCTCCATTACCGCGACGATCGCGGCCTTGGCGTTGAGCGTATCGAAGATCGTTTCGATCAGGATGAAGTCGGAGCCGCCGTCGAGCAGCGCCGCGGCCTGGTCGGCATAGACCGCCTTGACCTCGTCGAAGGCGACCGCGCGATAGCCGGGGTCGTTGACGTCGGGTGACAGCGACAGTGTCTTGTTGGTCGGCCCGACCGCCCCGGCGACAAAGCGCGGGCGGCCGTCGCGCGCCTCGTAATCGTCGGCGGCGGCGCGGGCGATCCGGGCGGCGGCGAGGTTCATGTCGCGCACCAGATGGACCGCGTTGTAATCGCCCTGGCTGATCGTGTTGGCGTTGAAGGTGTTGGTCGAGACGATGTCCGATCCCGCGTCGAGATAGCCGCGGGTGATCTCGTCGATGACGTCCGGCCGCGTCAGCACGAGCAGGTCGTTGTTGCCCTTCTGGTCGTCGGTCAGGTCGTAGGCGCCGCGATAATCGGCCTCGGTCAGTCTGTACGACTGGATCATCGTGCCGAACGCGCCATCGGTGATGAGGACACGCTTGGCGGCCTCGGCGCGAAGGCGGTCGGCGGCGGTCGACTTGATCATGCGGCAAGGTCCCGTGCGTCCGCGAAGTCGAGCGGATCGGCGCGTTCGACCGGGCGCAGCCCGAGCATGTGGCAGATCGCGTAGCTCAGCTCGGCGCGGTTGAGCGTGTAGAAATGGAGTTCACGGACCCCGCCCGCGTACAAGCGGCGGCACAGTTCGGCGGCGACGGTTGCCGCCACGAGTTGCCGCGTCGCCGGCTTGTCGTCGAGGCCGTTGAACAGCCGCGCCAGCCACGGCGGGACGGCGGTGTTGCAGCTCGCTGCCATCTTGCTCAGCATGGCGAAATTGCTCACCGGGAGGATGCCGGGGACGATCGGCGCGGTGATGCCGGCGGCGGCGGCGGCGTCGCGGAAGCGGAAATAGGTGTCGGGCTCGAAGAAGAACTGGGTGATCGACCGCGTCGCCCCGGCGTCGAGCTTGCGCTTGAGGTTGTCGATGTCGTCGCTCGCCGAGCGCGCGTCGGGGTGGAGTTCGGGATACGCCGAGACCGAGATCTCGAAATCGGCGACGCGCTTGAGCCCGGCGACGAGGTCGGCGGCACTCGCATAGCCGTCGGGACGCGCGGCGAACTTCTCGCCCGCGCGCGGAGGGTCACCGCGGAGGGCAACGATGTGGCGGACCCCTGCCGTCCAGTAGTCGCGCGCGACCGCGTCGATCTCGTCGCGCGAGGCATCGACGCAGGTGAGATGCGCGGCGGCCCTCAACGGCGTCTCGCGGGCAATGCGGGCGACGGTGGCGTGGGTCCGCTCGCGTGTCGTTCCGCCGGCGCCGTAGGTCACCGAGACGAAGCTCGGCGCGAGCGGGGTCAGCGCCTCGACCGACTCCCACAGGGTCCGCTCCATCACCTCGGTCTTCGGCGGGAAGAATTCGAACGACACCGCGATGTCGCCGGGAACGTCGGCGTAGAGCGGCGCATCGAGCGCGCGCCCGGCTTCGGCCATCTGGGAAAGCGACAGGCTCATGCAGCGCGCCTTTCAGCTTGCGGGGTGCGCTCGCCGAGCCACAGGCTGACGGTAAGCGGGAAGCCGGGGGTGGTGACGTGCGCGGTGCGTGTCACGGCGAGCCCTGCCCCGCGGAGCCAGCCGCCGATCTGGGCATCGTCGAACCCGAGCCGGGCATGGGCGTGGCGGGCGCGAAGCTCCTCGCGGTCATGGGGGGCGAAGTCGATGACGAGCATCCGCCCGGCATCGTCGAGGACGCGCGCCGCCTCGCCGATAACGCGTTCGGGCGTGTCGGCGTAATGCAGGACCTGATGGATAACGACGGTGTCGGCGCTGCCGTCGGCGCGGGGCAGCGCGTACATGTCAGCGTGGCGAACCTCGGCATGGCCGAGCCCCGCCGCTTCGATCTTGCCGCGCGCCAGCCGGAGCATTTCGGGCGAGCGGTCGATGCCGATCGCCGACGCCGCGCCGGGGCCGAGGAGCTCGATCATCCGCCCGGTGCCGGTGCCGATATCGAGCAGCCGGCCGACCGGGCGATCGCCGAGCAGGTCGACGATCGCGCCCTCGACATCGCAGTCGGCGGCGTGAAGCGAGCGGATGCCGTCCCAGTCGGCGGCGTGGGCGGCGAAATATGCCGCCGCCGCCGCCGCGCGTTCGTTGCGGACGTCGGCAAGCCGCGCGAGGTCCGCCGCCGCCGATTCACCGAGCGCGTCGAGCATCGCCAGAGCCGGACCGACCCGCGCCGCATCGCCCAATCGCACGAACACCCACGCGCCTTCCTTGGCCCGGTTGAGCAACCCGGCGTCGGCGAGGATCTTGAGGTGGCGCGAAACGCGGGGCTGGCTCTGGCACAGGACCGCGGCAAGCTCGCCGACCGCAAGTTCGATATGGCGCACCAGCAGCACGATCCGCAGCCGGGTCGGGTCGGCGAGCGCGCGGAAGATCGGCAACGAGGAACTCATCGCCAAGGATATAAACATATCCTTATATGAGGTCAACCAACCCCGCGTGCTTGTACGCCAGAAAGCTTTGTGGCAACCGCTTCGACGCCGCGTTCCGAGGGTCATTATGCGCCAGTCTGCCGTCGAACGTGTCGTTGCCGCCGCCTTGCTCGTCGCCGTCGGCGCCTGCGCGACGCCGCACCCGGGCAGCATGGCCGAGGCGTATCGCGACCCGTACGAGAAGACCAACCGCAAGCTTTACACGTTCAACAAGCAGCTTGATCACTATGCCCTGCTGCCGGCGGCGCATGTCTATCGCGCGGTCGTTCCCGGCGCGGCGCGCCACGGCGTGACCAACGGATTCAACAACCTCGGCGAGCCGGTGTCGTTCATCAACGCGGTTCTCCAAGGCAAGATCAAGCAGGCGTTCCGCACCGTCGACCGCTTCATGCTCAACTCGGTCCTCGGAGTAGGCGGGCTCGCCGACGTCGCCAGCGACCTCGGCCGTCCCGAGGAGAAAGAGGATTTCGGCCAGACCTTTGCGGTCTGGGGTGTCAAGTCCGGCCCGTATCTGATGCTGCCGTTCTTCGGTCCGTCGACGCTGCGCGACGGCGTCGGACTCGGTGTCGAATTCGCGGTCGATCCTGTGCCGTACGTCCGCAACGCCGTGCTCGACTGGAAATTCTTTTATTCCGCCGCCGAGTTCGGCCTGAAGGCGGTCGACCTGCGGTCGCAGTTGATCGACGCCGGTGCCGATGGACTGCTCGCGGGCAGCCTAGACGAATATGCGACGGTGCGATCGGCGTATCTTCAGCATCGCCAGTCGCAGATCTACGACGGCAACCCGCCCGACGACGCCGACGCCATGCCCGCCGATGCCCCGCTCGCCCCCGGTGGGACTCGCCAGCCCGACTCGTCGACACTCCAGTCACCGTCGGCAGCTCCAACGACCCCGGTGCCGAGCGCGAGCGACAAGCCGACCGCGGCCGACAAGCCCGCCGGCGACACGATGGTGCCCCCGGTCGCATCCTCGCCTGCCGAGATGCCCAAGCTGCCATGATCCGCGTCGCCGCCACCGGGCTGCTGCTCGCCCTCGCGGCGTGCCACAAGGCACCCGATCCGGCGGCGACTGCGACCGCGCGCGACATCGACGCGGGGATGCGTAAGGCGGTCGAAGATACCGACGCGGCGCGAGGCGAAGCGACGGCGCCGCGACCCCTCGCCGCACGGGAACAAACGACGAAGTGACTCGGGTGTGCGGCTGATTGCCAGCAACCAAGGAAATTTTCATGCGCACCGCCATCAGTATCATCGCCATCGCCGCCGCGCTCAGCGTCGGTGCTTGCGGCAAGAAGGCCGACGACACCACGACGACGTCGACCTCGACGTCGACGGATGCAACGAGCAGCGGCAGCTCGATGGGCAGCACCGGCACTGCCGGCACTTCGACCACCGCCGGGAATGGCGCGGCGGCGACCGGCGGCGACGTCAGCGGCGGCGCAGCGGGCTCGACCCCCTCGAGCGGCGCGACCGACGCCGGTTCGGGCGCGACCACGACGGGCGGCAGCTCGGGCAGCAGCATGGCGGGCGGCAGCGCCGGTAGCCCGACCGGCACCGCCGGTAGCGAGACTTCGGCTCCCGCTTCGCGCTAATTTCTTGACGTAAACGGGAAAGGCCGCGGCAACCACCGCGGCCTTTTTCGCGTCTGCCTCACAAAGTCGTTGGACAACGAAAAAGGGCCGCGGTTTGCACCGCGGCCCTTCGTTCGTTCGAGCGGTGGGTTGGACTAGAAGTCCATCCCGCCCATACCGCCCATGCCGCCGCCGCCCATGCCGCCGCCCATTCCGCCCGACTTGTCGTCGGCCGGCTGGTCGGTGATCGCAGCTTCGGTGGTGATCAGCAGCGAGGCAACCGACGCCGCGTCCTGAAGCGCGGTGCGGACGACCTTGGTCGGGTCGATCACGCCGCTCAGGAGCAGGTTCTCGTACTTGTCGGTCTGCGCGTTGAAACCGATGTTCTGGTCGTCGCCATCGAGCAGCTTGCCCGAGATCACCGCACCGTCATGCCCGGCATTCTGGGCGATCTGGCGAACCGGCGCGAACAGCGCCTTGCGGATGATGTCGATGCCGCGGGTCTGGTCGTCGTTGGCACCCTTCATGCCCTCGAGCGCCTTCGTCGCGTAGAGCAGCGCGGTGCCGCCACCGGGGACAACGCCTTCTTCGACCGCAGCGCGGGTCGCGTGGAGGGCGTCGTCGACGCGATCCTTGCGCTCCTTGACTTCGACTTCGGTCGAGCCGCCGACCTTGAGGACGGCGACGCCGCCGGCAAGCTTGGCGAGACGCTCCTGGAGCTTTTCCTTGTCGTAGTCCGAGGTCGTGATCTCGATCTGCGCACGGATCTGCTCGACGCGGCCCTTGATCGCTTCGGCATCACCCGCGCCGTCGATGACGGTCGAGTTGTCCTTGTCGATGGTGACGCGCTTGGCCTGGCCGAGCATCGCCAGCGTGACGTTCTCGAGCTTAATGCCGAGGTCTTCCGAGATCATCTGACCGGCGGTCAGGATCGCGATGTCCTCGAGCATCGCCTTGCGACGATCGCCGAAGCCGGGCGCCTTGACGGCCGCGACCTTGAGGCCACCGCGCAGGCGGTTGACGACGAGCGTGGCCAGGGCCTCGCCTTCGACATCTTCCGAGATAATCAGCAGCGGCCGCTGACTCTGCACCACCGCCTCG
>NZ_JANYGL010000049.1 GCF_025362435.1 Polymorphobacter sp. | reverse complement strand
GGCCAGCCATGGGCGATCAGCAACGGGCGCGCATCCGGGCGCGACGAGCGGCGGTGAATACAGTGAAGCTTTAGCCCGGGCTCGACCTCGACGCGAAAATGCGGATGGCGGTTGAGGCGGGCGACCGCCGCCGGCCAGTCGAACTCGTTGAGCCAATAGTCGCGCAGCCGCTCCATGTACGCGCGGTTCGCCCCGTATTCCCAGCTCGCGTCGACGGGTTCCTCGAAGAAGCGGTAGCCGGCGACACGGTCGCGGATCCACGCGGCTTCGTCGGCATTGACCGGCAGCGTGAAGGGTTCGAGCGCGCTCATGCCGCGAGCCTTTGCTTCGTCGTCGCCGCTATCAAGTCGGCGGCTTTCTCCGCTATCATGATCGTCGGCGCGTTGGTGTTGCCCGAGACGAGGTACGGCATCACCGACGCATCGACGACGCGCAGCCCCTCGACCCCGCGAACGCGGAGCGAGCCGTCGACGACCGAGGCATCGTCGGCTCCCATCCGGCACGTGCCGACCGGGTGATAGATCGTCTCGCCCCAGTCGCGCATCGCCGCGACGATCGCCTCTCGCGACTGGACGGCAGCGCCCGGCCATGTTTCCGCGCCGCGATACAGGTCGAACGCCGGGGCCGCACCGATCTTGCGGGCGATGCCGACCCCGGCGACGAGCGTGTCGATATCCTCGTGCGCCGTCAGGTAACGCGGATCGATCAGCGGCGGCGCCAGCGGATCGGGCCCGGCGAGGCGGATCGTCCCCCGGCTTTCGGGGCGGAGCTGGCAGACGTGCATCTGGTAGCCATGTTCGGGCGACATCGTCCCGCGGCCATGGGCATTACCGCGCAACGGCATGAAATGGATCTGGATATCGGGCGCGGCGAGTCCTTCGCGGGTCGACACGAACGCACCCGTCGGCGTCGGGATATAGCTCGCGGTGCCCGACTTGGCGAACAGCCACGAAGCCAGCGCCTTCATCTTGTTGAAGGTCGCCGCGTTGGCGTTGAGCGTGACCGGCAGGGTGCACGCCCATTGCACGATCAGGTCGAGATGGTCCTGGAGATTGCCGCCGACGTCGGCGCGGTCGGCGACGACCTCGATCCCTGTCGCGCGCAGATGTTCGGCCGGGCCGACCCCCGACAGCATCAGCAGTTGCGGCGAGTTGACCGTGCCGCCGCACAGGATCACCTCGCGCGCCGTCACCGTCTCGGCCTTGCCGTCGCGGACATAGGCGATGCCGGTGGCGCGCGTGCCGGCGAAGGTAACGCGCTCGACCTGGACGCCGGTGCGGACCTCGAGGTTCGGGCGCTTCATCACCGGGGTGAGGTATGCGCGCGCCGCCGACCAGCGGCTGCCGTTCTTGATCGTGCAGTCGTATCGTCCGGCGCCCTCGAACTGCGGCCCGTTGAAGTCGTCGGTGCGCGGATAGCCAGCCTCGACCGCGGCATTGATGAAGGCGTCGTTGAGGACATGCGGCAAGCAGCGCGTACTCGTATGCAGCGGCCCGCCCTCGCCGTGAAAGTCGTCGCCGCCGCGCTCGCTATGTTCGGAGCGGCGGAAATAGGGGAGGACATCGCTCCACCCCCAGCCGGTCAGGCCGAGCTGCGCCCAGCGGTCGTAATCGCTGGCATGGCCGCGGATATAGACCATGCCGTTGATCGACGACGACCCGCCGAGAACGCGCCCGCGCGGCCAGTAGAGCGGACGGTCGTTGAGCTCGGCCTGCGGCACGGTCCAGAAACCCCAGTCGTGCGGGCTAGGCTTGTCGGGCGGAATGATCTGCGCGATCCCGCCGGGCATGTTGATCATCGTCCCGTTGTCGCGCCCGCCTGCCTCGAGCAGCAGGACGCGCGTGCCCGGATCGGCCGACAGGCGGTTGGCGAGGACGCACCCTGCCGAGCCCGCGCCGACGATGATGAAGTCGTATGTATCGACCATGATGCGAGCCCTCCCCAGAGCTCCACGGCCAGTCTAGGCGAACGCGGCGTCCGGGCAAGCCGTGCTCGTCACGCGAAGCTCGGCTGCGACGCGCGCGAAAACCGCAAGGACCGCATCGGCTCCGGCGGCGACGACCGCGCCGGTGGTGACCTCGGCGGGCGACCACAACCACGACCGCGCCGGATCGTCGAGCATGTCCCATCGCGGAAACAGCCGCGCATCGACTTCGGCCGACATCAGCGCATTGACCTCGAGGTGGCGGTCGTCGGCGACGATCCGGCCGAACGCCGCGGCGACGACGTCCGCCGGTCCCTCGAGCAACTGCAGATAGATGTCGTGGCGGCAGATCAGCGCGCCGGTGATGCCGTCGCGACGGTTGTTGCGCCGCGCCGCAACGAGGATGTTGGCGAGCGTCGCCGCATCATAGCCGAACGGCTGCGAACTATAGATCAATTGCCGCATGATCTGCCTCCCCTGACCGGCTTTGCGCGATGCTAAGCGATCGCTCGCGGGCCGTCGCCCCCTTCACATCGTCGCACCGCGCTGCCACATGAGCCGCGATGAGCGATCCTGAAACTCTTGTCGCCGAGGCGCCGTACGGGCGGGTCGAGACCGTGTCGCCGCTCGTGCGCCGCGTGCTGGCGCGCAACCCTTCGCCGTTCACCTATACGGGGACGGGGACGTACATCGTTGGAACCGGGACCGTCGCGATCATCGATCCCGGCCCCGACGACCCCGAGCATATCTCCGCATTGCTCGCCGCGGTGGCGGGCGAGAAAGTTAGCCACATCGTCATCACCCACACCCACCGCGACCACTCCCCCGCCGCGCCCGCAGTCAAGGCGGCGACCGGCGCGATCGTCGTTGGCTGTGCCCGGTTGGTGCTCGACGATTCAGGGCCGCGCGCCGATGCCGGCTTCGACCGGACGTACGACCCCGACGTCGTGCTTGCCGACGGCGATAGCGTAAGCGGCCCCGGCTGGAGGCTGACCGCGCTTCACACCCCCGGCCACACGTCGAACCACTTGTGCTTCGCGCTGTCCGAGGAGCGGGCGCTGTTCAGTGGCGATCACGTCATGGGCTGGTCGACCACCGTCGTCTCGCCGCCCGACGGCGACATGGCGGCGTACATGGCGAGCCTGCGCCTCCTGCTCGACCGCGACGACACGGTCTATTACCCGACCCACGGCGCGCCGGTGACCGAACCGCAGCGGCTGGTCCGCGGGCTGATCACCCACCGCAAGCAGCGCGAGAACCAGATTCTCAAAAGCCTCGTCGACGGCCCGAAGTCGGTCGCGGCAATGGTCGCAGGCATGTACGCCAGCGTCGACCCGCGCCTTCATCCGGCGGCCGGCCTGTCGGTGACGGCGCATTTGATCGACCTCGCGGCGCGCGGTGAAGTCGTCGCCGACGGTGAGTTTTGGCGGAAGGCAGCCTGATGGACGCACGGCTCAATCTGTTCGGCACGGGCACTCCCGCCGGTTTGTTCGGCTCGACCATTCCGGCCGGCATCGATCTTCACGCCGAGATCGCCCGCCTGCGCAAGGAGCGCAACGCGGTCATCCTCGCGCATTATTATCAGGACCCGGTGCTTCAGGACCTCGCCGATTTCGTCGGCGACAGCCTCGACCTCAGCCGCAAGGCCGCCGCGACCGACGCCGATGTCATCGCCTTCTGCGGGGTCAAGTTTATGGCCGAGGTGGCGAAGATCCTGTCGCCGCAGAAGACCGTTGTCCTGCCCGACCTCAAGGCCGGGTGCAGCCTCGAGGACTCGTGCCCGCCCGACGAATTCGGCGCATTCCGTGCGGCACACCCCGACCATATCAGCCTGACGTACATCAATTGCTCGGCGGCGGTGAAGGCGCATAGCGACATCATCGTGACGTCGTCGTCGGCCGAAAAGATCATCAACCAGCTTCCCCGCGACCAGAAGATCCTGTTCGCCCCCGACAAGCATCTCGGCGCGTGGCTCAACCGCAAGACCGGGCGCGACATGCTGCTGTGGGACGGGACGTGCATCGTCCACGAGCGCTTCTCGGTGACCGAGCTGCTCAAACTGAAGGCGCTCAACCCGGCCGCGCCGGTGCTGGCGCACCCTGAGTGCCCGGCGGCGATCCTCGACCTCGCCGATTTCGTCGGGGCGACGAGCGGCATCCTCGACTATGCGCTCAAGTCGCCCGAGCCGACGCTGATCGTCGCCACCGAGCCGAACATCATCCACCAGATGCAGCTCCGCGCGCCGCACAAGGTCTTCATCGGCGCGCCCGGAGCCGACGGCAATTGCGGCTGCAACATGTGCCCGTTCATGGCGATGAACACGCTCGAGAAACTATACCTTTGCCTGCGCGACCTGACCCCGGTGATCGAGGTCCCCGAGGCGATCCGGGTCCGGGCCAAGCTGCCGCTCGACCGGATGCTCGAGATGGCGAGCGCGGTGACCCCGGTTCCGGTGACAGGGGACTAGGCCGGGATCTCGGTAGAGATGCCGAGAACCTGTGACGCCTGATCAAGCCGACCGTCGCGCGTCACGAGGGTTAGTCCGTGTCGGCGGCAGACAGCGGCGTGAATGGCGTCGGGCATCTTTAGACCGAGGTCGAGACG
Organism: Polymorphobacter sp.; assembly: GCF_025362435.1. Classification (GTDB taxonomy): domain Bacteria; phylum Pseudomonadota; class Alphaproteobacteria; order Sphingomonadales; family Sphingomonadaceae; genus Polymorphobacter_B. The sequence continues at coordinate 29,897 of NZ_JANYGL010000049.1, read as the reverse complement.
CCGCACGAACATCCCGGCGAGACGAACATCGGCCGCTTCGATCTCGATTGTCTCGATCGCGGTCGATAGCCAGCCATCGAAGGCGGTCAACCGGTTCACGGCGTTCTCTTGCGACAGCAGGTTCATTCGCAGCAGTCGCGAGATGGCCGAGGCAAACTCGCCTGCGGCCAAAGTACTGACGATCAAAGAGCGATCCGGCCCTCTGACGAACCGATTGATAACTGGCGTACACGGCTCGGGGATGAAATAAGGAACGATGACGCTGGTATCGAGATAGGCCTTCACCAAAGCGTCTCATTGGACATATCGCTCAGTAACTGGACTGATGTGATACCCGTTGGCGGGATCGCCGCAGTTTCGGCCTCGATCCGGTCTAGCGACGCAAGCCAGGCAGCTCTATCGAAGGCCTCGCGAGCACGCACTTCGACGACAGGCTTGCCGTGCCGTGTGATCACGACGTCCTCGCCCGCAAGTGCGCGATCGATGAGGCGCGGCAATGTGTTTTTGGCTTCGGCGACACTGTAGCGCGGCATGGTCGACCTCGAAAATTATAGCCATGGTTTATAGCCATAATCCGGGCTTGTCGAGCCGGGCAGGGCTGCTACGGCGACGGCATGGACCTTCCCGGCTTCGATCTCGACACTTTCGTCCGCGCGACGCTCGCCGAGGATCTGGGGGAAGGGGGGGACGTTACCTCCGCCGCCGTCATCCCTGCCGACGCGCGCCTGACCGCGATCATGGCAAGCCGCGACGCGGTTGTCGTCGCCGGGCTGCCGCTTGCCGAAGCGTTCTTTCGGGCGCTCGATCCGGACGTGACGGTCGAGCACCTCGCCGCCGACGGCGACCGCGTTGCCGCCGGGACCGCGCTGCTCCGCCTGACCGGCAATGCCCGTGCGCTGCTTGCTGCCGAGCGGTCGGCGCTCAACACCGTCCAGCACCTGACCGGGATCGCGACGCTGACGCGGACCTATGTCGACGCGATCACCGGGACCGGCGCGGTGCTGCTCGACACGCGCAAGACCCTCCCCGGGCTGCGGCTTCTCGAGAAATATGCAACGCGTATGGGCGGGGCGACCAATCACCGGCTGCGGCTCGACGACGGGGTGATGATCAAGGACAACCACATCGCCATCGCCGGCGGCGTCGACGCCGCCGTGCGCGGGGCGACGGCGGCAGGGCTCGGCCGGACGAGCGCGCCCGGGAGCGTCGGCATCGTCGTCGAGGTCGACCGGATCGATCAGATTGAGCCCGCGCTCGCCGCCGGGGCCGACCGGCTGCTGCTCGACAATATGGACGTCGCGACGTTGCGCGCGGCGGTCGCGCTGATCGCCGGGCGCGTGCCGACCGAGGCGAGCGGCGGCGTCCGTCTCGACACGATCCGCGGTATCGCCCAGTCCGGAGTGACCTTCATCTCGGTCGGGCGACTGACCCAGTCGGCCCCGGCGGCGGACATCGGGCTCGACTATGCTTGACCTGGTCCTGACTTTCGCCGCCGCCGTCAGCGCCGCCTGCGCGGTCCCAGCCGACCTCACGCCGGCGCCGGCGCAGCCGCAGGAGGAAAGCCGGATCGTGCCGGTGACCAAGCTCGTGCTCGCATATTACTGGTGGCCCCAGGAATGCCGGCGCGGCGACGCGAGCGGGACGCCGGGTTGCGCCAGCGGCTTTGGCTTCCGCGTCCACGGCTTGTGGCCCGACGGTGCGGGCAAGACCTATCCGCAGTTCTGCCGGGCGCCGACGCCGCTTGACCTTGTCGAGGTCAAGCGCAACTATTGCATGACGCCATCGACGACGCTGCTGCAGCACGAATGGGCCAAGCACGGGACGTGCAACTGGGCGACATCGGCGGCTTATTTCGCGCAGGCGCGGGCGTTGGCGGCGTCGATTACGCTCCCGGTGATCGATGCGCCCGGCAAGGACCAGACCGCGGGCTCGATCCGCGATGCCTTTGTCGCCGCCAATCCGGCGCTTCCGCGCGAAGGTGTGTTCGTCGCCACCGATAGGAATCAATGGCTTACCGAGGTCCGTATCTGCCTGACGACCGCCGGACGCCCGGAACGCTGCGAAGGCGGCGACAACGGTGCCCCCGATTCGGTGCCGGTCCGCGTCTGGCCGCGTTAACGGCCGACTCGTTTCGTAGTTAAGTCGCCGTTCATCGCCGAGACTTCGGTTGACCGCAGCTTAAGCCCGCTTCGCCCATAGTCTCGATCCGGCCCCTTGGCACCCGCCGCGCCGGGTGGTCAAACCGTGACGGGGCATCGGAGACGGGGTTGCGGCCACCGGGGGGTCCTGGGGCGCGATACTGGTCCGGCAAATCGCAGCAGGTTCGGGGGTTACCACCGTCATGTATCGACTCGACGCTGTCCGCAGCACGGTCGTGTCGACCGCAAAGCGTTGGTTTCCCGAGCATTTCATCGTCTGGCACCGCGACAGCGGGGTCTCCACCATCCGGCTAGGGACGACAGCACAGCTTATGGCAATCGGCGGCACGGCACTTGTGGCAACCTGGCTCGGACTCGCCACATCCAACATGTTGACGGGGCAGACGGGCGAGATCGCCGCCAAGTCGGCCGAGCTCGCACGGATGCAGGCACGGTTGGTGGTGATGAAGTCGGACAGTTCGGCGTTGAAGGGCGTTGTCGCCGACCGTGCCGCGGCGATCGAAAAGCGCCAGGCGTTCCTCGCCGCATTGCTGCTGCCGAACCACGACCTGACCAAGCTCGCTGCGATGCTGCCGCGTTCGGGCGATGTCGCCACCGCGAGCGACCTCCTCGCCGCCCCCGCCGCAGCGATGATCGAGCCGTTCCGCAAGCTCGAATCCGAACAGCTCGCCTTCGTCGACAAGGCGACCACCGCCGCCGACGCCCGGCTGCGCGATACCCAGTCGCTGATCCGCCGCCTCGGCCTCGACCCCGACCGGCTGATGGCGTCGTCGGCGTTCGACGCCACGCCTTCGGGCTTTAGCAAGGTCGGCGGCATGGGCGGCCCGTACATCCCGGTCCACGCCCCGGTCGATGCCGAGCCGCGCTTCAAAGGCCTGTTCCTCAGCTGGAAAAAGCTCCAGTCGCTCGAGGCGGCGCTGACGGTCATCCCGTCGTATGTGCCCGTCAAAAGCTACAGCTATTCGTCGGGCTTCGGCGTCCGCTACGACCCGTTCACCGGCATGAGCGCGATGCACGCCGGTCTCGACATGGCGGGATCGATGGGCGAGCCGATCTACGCCGCCGCCGCCGGCACGGTGACCACCGCCGGCCGCGCCGGAGCCTATGGAAACTGCGTCGAGATCGGCCACGGCAAGGGGCTCGCGACGCGCTACGGCCATTTGTCGGCGATCCTCGTCCACCCGGGCGAAGTCGTGAAGCAGGGTGAGGTCATCGCGCGGATGGGCTCGACCGGGCGCTCGACCGGCACCCACCTCCATTTTGAAGTCCGCATCGACGGCCGCGCGGTCAACCCGCGCCCGTATCTCGACGCATCGGAATATGTCCTCGCGGCGCAGCACGGCGCCGGCACCGGCTCGACGGTCGGTCCGATGGCGAGCGACGCGCTCTGACGTTGTGCGGGGGGCCGCGACGCCCTACATCGGGCGCATGAGCACCGTTGTCCTCTCGCCCGCTGCCGCCGCCCGTGTCGCCGCAATCGCGGTGAAGCAGGGCAAGCCGGGGCTGAAGCTTCGCCTCGCGGTCGATGGCGGCGGGTGCGCCGGCTTCCAGTACAAGTTCGGCCTCGAAAGTGCCGCTGCCGACGACGATCTCGTCGTCGAGACCGACGGCGTTGCGATGCTCGTCGATCCGATCAGCCTGCCGTTCCTCGATGGGGCGGAAGTCGACTATGTCGAGACGATGGGCGCGGCGGCGTTCAAGGTGACCAACCCCAACGCGGCGAGCGGCTGCGGCTGCGGGTCGTCGTTCTCGGTCTAGCTCCGAAGCCCGCGTGAAAATCGCCAGCTTCAACATCAACGGCATCGGCGCGCGCCTGCCGCGCCTGCTCGACTGGCTCGGCGAGGCGATGCCCGACGTCGTCTGCCTGCAGGAGATCAAGACAGTCGACGAGAAGTTCCCCGTCGCCGAGATCGCCGCCGCTGGCTACCGCTCGCTGGTCCACGGCCAGAAGGGCTTCAACGGCGTCGCGATCCTGTCGCGCGCCGAGGCGGTCGAGACCCAGCGCGGGCTCGACGGCGACCCTGCCGACGATCACTCGCGCTACCTCGAGGCCGAGGTCGAGGGCGTCCGCGTCGCCTCCATTTATTTGCCCAACGGCAATCCGCAGCCTGGGCCGAAATTCGATTACAAGCTGGCGTGGTTCGCCCGGCTGGCCGACCGTGCGCGGGCGTTGAGCGCGCTTGAGCGGCCCGTCGTTCTCGCGGGAGACTATAACGTCATCCCGACCGCCGAGGACGTCTTCAGCGAAGTCGCGATGTCGCACGACGCGCTGACCCAGCCCGAGACCCGCGCCGCGTTCCGCAGCCTGTGCTTCCAGGGCTGGACCGACGCGATCCGCAGCGTGCAGCCGACCGGGCGCGCCTACACCTTCTGGGATTATCAGGCCGGAGCATGGCCGCGCGACATGGGACTGCGCATCGATCACCTGCTGCTGTCGCCGTCGGCCGCCGATCGGCTGGTCAACGCCGGCATCGACCGTGCTGTTCGCGGCGGCGAGCGGGCCTCGGATCATGTCCCGGTGTGGGTCGAGCTTAGGGGCTGAACGACCCCCGCATCGTGTGGACTTAGTGGACTTCCAGCCTTCCTCATTCCAAATGGCACAAGGGGAAAGCACCCGCCGTCGTGTGGACTTAGTGGACTTCCGACCTAAACCAATGATCGTCCGAAGATGCGATACGTCTTCGTGATCTCCGCCTCGATGACGTCGGCGATGCTCCGCATCGGACCATTGTCCTCAAGGATCCAGCCGATCTCGCCGCGCTTGGCGCCGTAGTTCTCGACCGCGGTGCGGCGGATATACTCGATCATCTGGAAGACCATGATCGACGCGAGGCGGCTGCCCTGGAGCGACTTGCGGACGCCCATCAAAGGCACGCGGATGCGGCGCACCTTGGGTTTGCGCAGGCGCCACAGCAGCTTAGCCCAGTTGAACGGGAACAGCTTGCCGCCGAGGTCGTGGGTGAATTCGTTGAGGTCGGGGAGCGAGATCAGGAAGCCGACCGGCTCGCCGTCGATTTCGGCGATGCGGATCATGTCGTTGTAGACGATCGGCTTGAGCTTGACGCCGACGTGCGCCACTTCGAGCGGCGTCAGCGGAACGAAGCCCCAGTTCGCCGACCAGGCATCGTTGAGGATGTCCATGATGATCGCCGCTTCCTCGGCAAACTTCGACTTGTCGACCATCCGCGTCTTGATCTTGCCGCTCTTCTCGCTCGCGGCGACGATCCGCTGGACGATGTCGGGGAAGGGCTTGTCGATCTGGAGCTCGTAAGTGTGGAGGTCCTTGATCCCGGCATAGCCGTGCGCCTCGATCATCCGCGCGTAATAGCTCAGATGGTGCCCCATCATCACCGTCGGCGGGCGGTCGAAGCCGTCGACGAGGAGGCCCGGCTCATCCCAGATCGAGATGCTGAACGGCCCCATCGCGCTCGTCATACCTTCGCCGCGAAGCCAGTTTTCGGCGGTGTCGAGGAGCAGGTCAGCGATGCCTTGGTCGTCGATGCACTCGAACATGCCCCAATGGCCAATGCCCTTGCCCATGTGCTCGAGGACGAGGCTGTCGACTTGTGCCGAGATGCGGCCGACGACCTTGCCGTCGTGCATCGCCATCCAGAACTTGGCGTAGCCGTGGCCGAACCACGGGTTGGTCTTGATCCCGTCGATCAGTTCGCGCGCCTCGCCACGAAGCGGCGGGACCCAGTACGGGTCATCCTTGTACAGTGTGTAGATCAGGTCGATGAACCGGCCGCGGTCAGCGGAGGTGGTTGCTTCGACGATGGTGACGGCGCCCCCCGGCTTGGTCATGCTGCTTTACGCTCCGGGGTGTTGGTGGGGACGCGATCGCGCTGGCGCGGATGGCCGGCGGCGACTCCGCCCGAAAGGTTAGCGACCCACGGATAAACCGCGGCGACTTCCTCGGTATAGCCGAGGTTGAACACCGTCGCGCTGCGCGTCGGGCGCTCGATCCGCTCGTAGAAGGTGCCGAACAGCCGGTCCCACGCGAAATTGGTGATGCCGAAGTTGCCGGTCTCGTCGTGGAAGTGATGCGCCATGTGCCGCGCCTTCATCGCCACCAGCCACTTCTGCTTCGGCTTGTACGACAGGTGCTGGATGCAGTGGCAGAACTCGTAGAAGCACGTCGTCAGCACGCCGGCCGCGAGCGCGACTGCGGCGCCGCCGATCCCGCCGATGGCATAGCCGACTGGCAGCGTCATGATGAACACCGGCGGCAGCTCGCTCTTGAGCGTCCCGAACAGGATCTCGAGGTGGTTGGGGTCCTGGTGATGATCGTAGTGGATCCTCTTCCACGTGGACGCGAGGAAGGGCACCTTCCACATCCACTTGCTGTGGAGCACCCAGCGGTGGAGGCAATACCAGACGAGCGGATAGACCAGCATGACGAAGCCGGTGATGACCGCGCCGCGGACAAGCGTCGTCGGCTGCCACAGCGCCACGCCGATCGCCAGCGCGGCGATGACGAGGTAGGCCTGGATCGTGTAATACTGGAAATAGGCGACAACGAGCTCGCGCAGCGTCATCTTGTTCAGGTAATGCGACCGGCTCCAGATCGGAGTGGCGGGATCGGCGACTGCCTTCACTGGGGATACTCCGTCCATGGGCTCGATATGTAGGAACGCAATGCGGCGCTTTTAGGACGCATGACCGGTCCTAACGTCGCGGCTTCACTCCTCGGATCGGAACAACACCGCCTCGCCGATCAGGAAGAACAGGAGGAATGCCGACCATGCGGCGAGCAGCGGGGGCACTGTGCCAAAATTCCCCATCGCGACCATGAAGTTGTCGGCGACGAAAAAGGCGAAGCCGAGGAACATGCCGATCACGGCGCGGACGAACAGCCGCCCCGACCGCGCCAGCCCGAACGCTGCGACCGCGCCGAGCAGCGGCATCAGCACCGCCGACAGCGGCCCCGAGATCTTGTGGTTCGCCGCGGCGACCAGCGCGGTCACCCGCTTGCCCGCCGCGCGCTGCTCGGCGATCTGGGGGATAAGGTCCCAGAACGGCACAAAGGCAGCGGTGACGACGGTCGTCGTGAACTGGGCCGGGACGACGGGGCTGGGGAAATCGGCAGCGGGCGACTTGACCTCGGTGCCCTTCGCCACGTCGAAGGTGGCGACATCGTGCAACAACCAGCCCCCCGGCATCGGTCGCGCGGTCGCGGCGCGGACGACCGAGAACAGGCGATCCTTGTTGCGGTCGTAGATCGTGACGTTGTGGAGGACGGTGGCGTCGCCGGCTCCGGTGACTGCGGCGGCGTGGAACAGATCGTCGCCGCCCTTGACCCATGCATCGGTCGCAGCCGCGGTCGTCGCGGCGATCTTGCCGTATTCGAGCGCCTGCCACGCGGCGAGCGACTTGTTAGCCGTAACCACGACGCGCTCGTTGAAGACGAAATTTACCGCCGCGATGCCGAGCGCCGCTACGACTAGCGGGGCGAGGATCTGGTGCGCCGAAATGCCCGCCGACTTGAAGATCACGACCTCCGAATTGGCGTTGAGCGTCGTCAGCGTCACCAGCGTACCGAGCAGCACCGCAAACGGCAGGAACAGCGCGATGATCTGCGGCACGCGCAGGGCGACGTAGTGCCACAGGTCGGCGTCGGTGTTGCCGGGGACGATCAGGATCTTGCTCGACTCACCGAGCAGGTCGAGCGTCATCAGGATGACGACGAGCCCGCCGAGGAAGGCGAAGGTCCGCGTCAGCAGCAGCCGGGCGGTGTAGAGCGCGATCGTCCGCGACGGGAACAGGGTCATTCTGCCGGCACTTCATTGCCCGCGGTCGGGGCCTTGCTGTCGTGCCACGGCGCCGGGCGCTTGATCAGCCCAGCGACGAAGCTGGCGAGCTTGCCGAACCAGCGGTCGAGCGCGCCGATCGGCTGCCCGCCGGGGATGTAAGCGAGGACGTAGTACAGCCAGAACGACAGCGCTGAGAACCCGGCGAACGGCACCCATTGCGCGAGCACAGGATCGACCCGCCCGGCGCCGCCCATCGCCTCGCCATACTGGCTGGTCTTGTGGAACGTCACCAGCAGGATGATCGACAGGAAGACGCCGAGGGCAGAGGTCGACCGCTTCGGCGGCACCGCCAGCGCGACGCTGAGGAACGGCAGCACGAGCATCACCAGCACCAGCACCAGCCGCCGGTTAAGTGCGGCGATGCTCTGCTGGTGGAGCACGCGGGCGACGTCGGCCTTGCCGGCGCGGGCAAGTTCGGGGAGCGTGAGTTCAGCGTTCTCGTCGCCGCGCGCGCGGAAACTGCCGATCGACGGCAGGTTGACTGGCAGGTCCTGCTGTTTGAACGTCAACACCCGCGGCACGACGAAATTCGACGCGGTATGGACCATCGTCCCATTCTGCAGCCGCAGCAGGATGACGTCGGGATCGTCGGTCGACAGGAAGGTGCCGCGCTCGGCGGTGACCGCGACCGACTGGCCGTTTTTGCCTTCGGTCCGAACGAACAGCCCGCGCAGGTCGCTGCCCTTGGCGTGGCTCTCCTCGACCCGCAGCGTCGTGTTCTTCGCAAGCTTGGCGAATTCGCCGACCTTGATCGACGCGCCGAGAGCACCCGAGCGCAGTTCGAACTGCAGCCCCTCATAGGCGTAGCGCGAGTAGGGCTCGAGGAAGCCGACGATGAGGAAATTGACCCCGGCGAAGACGATCGCAAAGATGATCGGCACGCGCATCAGCCGGTTGTACGACACGCCGGCGGCGCGCAACGCATCGAGTTCGCTCGACAGCGCGAGGTTGCGGAACGCCAGCAGGATGCCGAGCATCACCCCGATCGGGATGCCGAGCGACAGATATTCGGGCACGAGATTGCCGAGCATCTTCCACACGACCGACACCGGCCCGCCCTCGTTCATGACGAAGTCGAACAGTTTGAGCATCTTGTCGAGCAGCAGCAGCATCGCCGCAATCGTCAGGCAGGCGAGCAGCGGCACGAGGATCAGCCGGGCGAGGTAACGATCGAAGCCAGTCAGGAAACGCAAAACGGCTCGGCCCTCGGTCGCAACCCGCGCCCATCGCTGCGGTCAGCGGTGTATAGCGGGGGGGAGGGCGCGGGTCATGGGGAAATGTTGGGGGCTACTTCCCCCCCGTCCCAAGCGCTGCGAGGGGACCGTAGGGGGATTAGTTCAGGCCGCCACCGCCAGCCGTAACCCCACCGCCGCCGCCGCCGCGTCGAACTGGCGCAGGATCGCCGCGATCTGCTCGGGCGTGTGCTCGGCGCACAGCGAGCAGCGGAGGAGGTAGGTGCCGGTCGGCGTCGCCGGGGGGCGCGCAAAATTGACGTAGACGCCGTGTTCGAGCAGCGCCTGCCACATCGCCAGCGTCGTCGCCTGGTCGGGCATCAGCACCGCGATGATCGCGCTTTCGGCGGTCGCGGTGCCGAGCGTGAAGCCGCGCGCCTTCAATCCGGCGTGCATCGCCCGGGTGCTGTCCCATAGCCGGGCGCGCTTGGCGGTGTCGTGCATCAGCTTGCGGATCGACACCGCCGACGAGGCGACGATCGACGGCGGCAGCGACGCGGTGAAGACGTACGGGCGGCAGACGAGGCGCAGCGCCTCGAACTTCGGATGGTTCGACACGCAGAAGCCGCCGACGGTGCCGACCGACTTGGAGAAGGTGCCGATGATGAAATCGACCTGATCCTCGACCCCCGCCGCCTCGGTGACGCCGCGGCCGTGCTCGCCGAAAAAGCCCATCGCGTGCGCCTCGTCGACGAGGATCATCGCGCCGTGGCGCTTGGCCACCGCGACCATCTCGGCCAAGGGCGCGATGTCACCGAGCATCGAATAGACGCCTTCGAGGACGACGAGCTTGCCGGCTTCGGCGGGCAGGCGGCCGAGACGCTTGTCGAGGTCCTCGACCGAATTGTGGCGGAAGCGGACGACGTCGGCGTTGCCCATGGAACAGCCGTCGTAGATCGACGCGTGGCTGTCGGCGTCGAGGATGACATAGTCGCCGCGCCCGGCCAGCGTCGACACGACGCCGAGGTTGGCCTGGTAGCCGGTCGAAAACACCATCCCATGCCTGGTGCCGTAGAAGTCCTTGAGCGCGGCCTCGCACTCGCGGTGGCTGGTGTAGGTGCCGTTCAACGACCGGCTGCCGGTGGTGCCCGCGCCGAAGTCGCGCACCGCCGCCTCGCTCGCGGCGATGACGTCGGGGTCGAACGTCATCCCCATGTAATTATAGGTGCCCATCAGGATCGTCTCGCGGCCGTTGATCACCGCGCGCGTCGGCGACAGCACCTTCGACATGACGACCCCGACCGGATCGCGCCCGCCGGCGTCGAGATATGCCTGCCGCTCGCCGGCGATCGCGTCGAACTTGTCGAGGAGGTCGATCATCGGCGGCGACCCTATTTCGTCAGCTTGGCGACGGCGTCGGCGACCTGGCCGATCGTCTCGAGCTCGGGCAACATGTTGAGCGGCAACACGATATCCCACTCGTCCTCAATGTTGGCGACGAGGTCCATGACCGTCAGGCTATCCATCTCGAGATCGTTCGAGAAACTCGTGTCCTCGGCCAGCGGCACCGCTTTCTTGTTGAGCGGGCCGATCAGGTCGACGATGCGGGCGTAGATGGTTTCGCGGGCGGGCATGGCTTGATCCTGACGGCAGTCCGCTCCGATGCCAAGATATTATGGTCAAAGTCGGGCCGGGGTGAGCCAGCCTTTGGCGCGATACCATGCCACGGCACGGGCGAGCCCCTCGGGGAGATGGGTCTTCGGCTGCCACAGTGTCGCGGGGAGTCCGCGTGCCGTCGCGGCGACCCAGTCGGGGTGGCCGAGGTAGCGGGCGCGGTCGTGGGTCATCTTCGGGCCGCGCTTCTGGAGGCGGGCAAGGGTGGTCTCGACCGTCGCGGTTGCGCGCAGCACGCCGAGGGGGAGGCGGAGCAGGAGCGGGGTGCGTCCGACCGCGACGCCGATCGCACGGGCGAGGTCGGCGTGTGAATAGGCGCCGTGGCCGTCGTCGATCTCGGCGATGCCGCCCCCGGAAGCAGCGATACCGTCGCTTGCTGCCAGCGCGAGCAGTGCCGCTGACAGGTCGCTTACGTCGATGAGCGAGAAGCGCCCGTCACCGGGCAGCACGGCGATCCCGCGTGAAACCATCTGGAACACCGGCAGCGTCTCGCGGTCGCCGGGGCCGTAGACGCCCGGCGGGCGGACGATCGCCCACTCGAGGCCGGATCCCGCGACGAGCGTTTCGGCGGCGGCTTTGCTTGCGCCATAGTCCGACAGGCCGGGCTCGCGGGCGGCGAGCGACGAGACGTGGACGAAGCGGGTGACTCCAGCGGCGCGGGCGGCGGCGATGATGCTCGCGGTGCCGGCGACGTTGCCGGCGTCGAACTCGGCGCGCGAGGTCGCGGTGATGGTGCCGGCGATGTGGATGACGGCTTCGGCCCCGGTGCAGAGATCGCCGGGGGAGTTCAGGTCGCCGGTGATCCACGCTACGCCGGGGCGAGGGGGCTGCGGGCGGCGGGTGAGGGCGCGGACGGTGTGGCCGTGCGCGGTCGCGGCGGCGAGGAGGTGGCCGCCGACGAAGCCGGTGCCCCCGGTGACAGCGAGGATCACTTGCTTCCCTCTCCCCGCGAGGGAGAGGGACGGTCGCGGCTTCGCGACCAGGGTGAGGGTGCGGGTGGCAGTGATGACGGGGTATTAAATGCCATCCTCACCCTCACCCTGGTTGCGCGAAGGGCGCAACCGTCCCTCTCCCTCAAGGGGAGAGGGAAGATCATTGCCTCAAAAATTACGCTGCGATCTCGAACGGCTGGATCTCGCCGCTGAGATACTGGCTCCGCGCCTTCGACCGGCTTAGCTTGCCGCTCGACGTCCGCGGCAGGGTCCGGGGAGGAACCAGCTCGACGACGCAGCTCATGCCGGTGATCGCGCGGACCTTGGTGCGGATCGCCTCGCGCAAATGGGTCCGTTCGACGAGGTCCGACGTCCGGCATTGGACGAGGACGGCGGGGGCTTCCTCGCCGCCGGGGGTGGTGATGGCGAAGGCGGCGATGTCGCCGGCCTTGAAGCCCGGAAGCTGTTCGATCGCCCATTCAATGTCTTGCGGCCAGTGGTTCTTGCCGTTGATGATGATCATGTCCTTGGCGCGCCCGACGATGTAGACGTAGCCGTCGGCCAGATAGCCCATGTCGCCGGTGTCGAGCCAGCCGTCCGACAAGCACGCCGCGGTCGCTGCCTCGTCGCGGAAATAGCCTGCCATGACTCCCTCGCCGGCGACGAACAGCCGTCCGATGTGGCGGTCGGCGAGCGGCAAGCCTGCCTCGTCGCGGATCTCGATCGTCAGCCCGGGCAAAGCGCGGCCGCAGTTGACGATCGCGCGGTACCGCGTCGGGCGGCCGATCGCGGAATCGGCGCTGACCCCGGCATAGCCCTCGCCCGATAGGACGCGCTCGTCGACGAGGTCGGTGACGATGCCCTCGCCGACCGGCATCATGCTGACGGCAAGCGTCGCCTCGGCAAGGCCGTAGCTCGGCAGGAAGGCGTCGGCGCGGAAGCCAGCGGCGTCGAACACGTCGACGAAATGCTGCATCACCTCGGGGCGGATCATGTCGGCGCCGTTGCCCGCAACCCGCCAGCGCGACAGGTCGAAGCGCTCGCTGACGTCGATCGAGGTGCTGATCCGCCGCGCGCAGATGTCGTAGCCGAAAGTCGGTGAGTAGGAGAGGGTGGTGCCTTCGTTACGACTGACGAGGGTCAGCCACGACAGAGGGCGTCGGGCGAAGTCCTCGGTGGCGATGTAGTCGGCCGACATCTGGTTCGCCAGCGGCGACAACAGGCAGCCGACGAGGCCCATGTCGTGGTAGAACGGCAGCCACGAGACGACGCGGTCGCTGGCGCGGACCCGCGTGCACGTCGCGTGCCCGGCAAGGTTCGCGAGGAGCGCGCGGTGGGTGACCGCGACGCCGTGCGGGAAGCGCGTGCTGCCGCTCGAATATTGGAGATAGGCGATGTCGTCGGCGGTCGCGCTCGGCAGCTCGATGTCGTCGGCGGGGAGCGCATGGAACGCCGCCCAATCGTGCGCGGTGCAACCGTCGAGCGGCGCGGCGGCCTCGGCGACGAGCGCGAACAGCCCCGGCGGCGATAGCACGAGAAGCGGATCGCAGCTCAGCAGCTGCGTCCGGATCTGCTCCACATAGGCATCGCGGCCGCCGAACGAGGTCGGCAAGGGCAGCGGCGTCGGCAGCGCGCCGGCATAGATCGCGCCGAAGAATAGCCGGACGAACTCGGCCGAAGTCTCGGCGATGAGAGCGACACGATCGCCGGGGCGAGCGCCGGCGGCGATCAGCCGTGCGGCGTCGGTGCGGGCGTCGGTACGGAGCTCGGCGAAGGGATAGGCGCGAACGAGCGATGCGCGCGCGTCGAAGAAATTGAGGCCGCGCGTCCCCTGCGCGGCATAGCCGAGGGCATCGCCGAGCGTCGCAAAGTCGGCGATGCGGCGCGGCAACGGGTCGAGGGTCGGCGTCGGCACGACCGTCCCGGCCGCACCCGGAGCGATCGACAGACCCGGCTCATTCGACAAATGCGGCAACCGCGATCCTCCTTGCAATCCCCCGCCACCTTTTGCGCCCGCCCTGTTCGCGCGCATAGCTGGTCCAATCTCGCCGGTCGGAGTAGCTTTCCGGCGCGTCCAAAATCGGACGCGACTGTGGCAGGAACGTGGCGTTAACAAAATGGCTCCCGGACGCCCCTCGCGAACCGCCGCCGGCACCTCCCGGCGGAAGGCCGAACGGCAGCCTCCCAAGCCGCTCGACGCGGCGCATCTGCGCGATCTCGCTCTGCACTATGTCGGTAAATACGCGACGAGCGAGGCGAAGTTGCGGCGCTATCTGTCGCGCAAGCTGTTCGAGCGCGGCTGGGAAGGGGAGGGCTCGCCCCCGGTCGACAGCGTCGTCGCCCGGCTTGCCGACCTCGGCTACGTCGACGACCGGGTCTTCGCCGAGGCACGGGGGCGCGGCCTGACCGGGCGCGGCTTCGGCGCGCGACGCGTGTCGGCCGACCTCGGCGCCGCGGGGATCGACCGCGATCTCGCGTCGGAGGTGGCGGCGACCGGCGACCCGATGGCAGCCGCAATCGCCTTCGCTCGCCGCCGCCGCTTCGGCCCGTTCGACACGAACGCGCCCGATCCCGACCGGCGGCGCAAGCAGTTCGCCGCGATGATGCGCGCCGGGCACGGTGTCGCGGAGACGCGGCGGGTGCTGGCGGGAGATGTCGACGACGACAACTCGCGGGAGCCGAGCGACTGACACCAATTGGAGGCCGAGATGACCGAGTTCACCGTCAACCCGAACCGCTTCGACCCGTACAAGACCTTCAAGTTCCGCGTGAAGTGGGACGGCAAGATCGTCGCCGGCGTCTCGCGGGTCAGCGGCCTGATACGAACGACCGCGGTCGTCGAGCATCGCGAGGGCGGCGATCCGTCGTCGTCGCGTAAGTCGCCGGGGCAGACCGAATACTCGCCGGTCACGCTTGAACGCGGGGTCACCCACGACACGGCCTTCGAGGAATGGGCGAACAAGGTCGCCAATTTCGGCGCCGGGCTCGGGAGCGAGGTCTCGCTCCGCGACTTCCGCAAGGATATCGTCATCGAGCTGCTGAACGAGGCGGGGCAGCTGGTGCTCGCCTACAAAGTCTTCCGGTGCTGGCCGTCGGAGTTCGTCGCGCTGCCCGACCTCGACAGCGACGCCGATGCCGTCGCGATCCAGACGTTGGTCCTGCAGAACGAAGGCTGGGTGCGCGACACCAGTGTTGTCGAGCCCCACGAACCCGCTCTCAGTCCAGGCTGACGCCGCCGCGCAAAGCCGCCAGCGCTTCGGGGGTGTCGACGTCGGCGAGAATGCCGGGGTCGTCGACCGGTACCTCGACGAGGCGGTCGCTGAGCGTCGCGAGCAGGACCTTGCCGCCGCCGTCGCCGGTCACGGCGGCCAGCTCGGGCCAGTGTGCGCGGCTCCACGCGAGCGGGTTGCCGCGCTTGCCGCGCCACGTCGGAATGACGACCGGGACCCCGTCGATCGCCGCCGCCAGTGCCGCGTAGGTCGCAGGGGCGACCGAAGGCATGTCGCCGAGCGCGATGATCGCTGCGGTCCACTCCGGCGGGGCCGCTGCAAGTCCGGTGCGGAGCGAACGGCTCATCCCCTCGGCGAAGTCGGGCGCTGTGATGCAGGTCGCGGCGCGGTCGCCGAGCGCGGCGCGAACCTCGGCAGCCATGTGCCCGATGACGATGACCGGCGGCGGTAGGCCGGCCTCGGCAATCGCGTCGACGACGTGCGCGACGACCGGCTTGCCGCCGAGATCGGCGACCAGCTTGTTCGCCGCTCCCATCCGCGTCGACCGCCCGGCGGCGAGGACGATGACACCGACGGTGCCGGCGTGGACCGCGGCGGCGGCACGGGGCTGCGGGCGCTCGGCCTCGGGGAGCAGTCCGCCGACACCCATCGCGGCGACGTCGCCGCTGGTTACCGCGATCCCGGCGGCGAGGCGTTCGAGGACCCAGTCGAAGCCGTTGCGCTTCGGACTGCGCGCGCATCCCGGGAGCCCGATTACCGCGCGGCCGC
Organism: Polymorphobacter sp.; assembly: GCF_025362435.1. Lineage (GTDB taxonomy): Bacteria > Pseudomonadota > Alphaproteobacteria > Sphingomonadales > Sphingomonadaceae > Polymorphobacter_B. The sequence goes on along the minus strand of NZ_JANYGL010000049.1, from coordinate 14,149 downwards.
CGAGCACGCCGAGGCACAGCAGGTTGCCCGGGTCGACCGGCATGCCGAGCCGCTCGACGACGCCGCCCGCAGCGACGATCGCGGCGGGGATGACGTCGCGCCGGTCGGCGGTCGCCGAGGCTCCGGCGACGAGCAGGATCGCGTCGGCGGGCTGGGCGGCGAGCCACGCGGCGACGGCTTCGGTCGTGTGGTCACACGCGTCGTAAGCCGGGTCGAGCGTGCCGCCTAGAGCGTCGACCCGCGCACGAGTGACGACATCGGTCCGCGCCAGCATCTTCGTCGATGTCACCGCAAGGCGCGTCTGGAGCAGGCGGAAGCGGCGCGGAGCGAAGGCTGCGACCGTAAGCGGGGTGGCAGAAGCGACCGCGGCGGCGAGTGCACTCCGCGCGACCGCGAACGGGATCAGCTTGACCGTGGCAACGACGTCGCCCGCGGCGACGCGGATCATCGGCGCGAGCGTGCCAACGGTGATGCCCTCGTCGACGGCGTTGACCCGGTCCACCGATGCCGGGTCGAGCATCACGAGTCCATTTTCCGCGGCAATCAGGTTGGTCCGGCCATGCGCTGCGGCGGTGGCGACGACACCCGGTCCGGCGAGCGCGGCGGCAAGCGTCGCCGCAGCGTCATCCTCGGCGACATCGTCGGCACCAATCCGGGCAACGACGACGGTCTCGATCCCCGCCGCCGTTGCCGCCGCGACATCGGCATCGCTCAGGAGCCGCCCCTTCGGCCAGCGCTCGCCGTTGACGAGCAGCGCATGGGCCAGCACCGCGCCCGTAGCTTCGGCGGTCGCTACGGCGCCGAAGATCAAGCGGGAGGGACCGGCGTCGCCTGCGGCAAGCGGCCGCGCCACGCCGCGGTCATCTGTGCCGCAATCGACAACGCGATCTCGGCCGGGTTCGCCGCGCCGATGTCAAGCCCGGCGGGGCCGCGGACGCGCGCCAGCGTATCGTCACCGAAGCCGAGCGCCGCCAGCCGTTCGAGCCGGTTGGCATGGTTCTTCCGCGAGCCCAACGCGGCGATATAGAAGGCCTTCGAGCGCAGCGCAGCGGCGAGCGCAACGTCGTCGAGCTTGGGGTCGTGGCTGAGCGCGACGACCGCGCTCGCCGCGTTCGGCCGCCACCGCGCGAGCGCCTCGTCGGGCCAACCGTCGTCGAGCGCGATGCCGTCGAAGCGCGCGTCGCGGGCAAATAGTCCGCGGGGGTCGATCACCAGCGGCGCATAGCCGAGCAGCCGGGCGATCGGCACCAGCGCCTGCGCGATATGCACCGCGCCGATCACCGCGAGCCGAAGCGGCGGGGCGTAGGCATGAACGAAGCTGCCGGCAGCGTTGCTGGCGTCGGTCACCTCGGCAGTCGTCCCCGACGCGAGCTCGGTCGCGAGCGTGACTGCGACACCGTTGGCGCGTGCGTCGAGCAGTCGGTCGATCAACGCGGGAGGAAAGCGTCCGTCGGCAACCGCCTGGACGAAGACCGAGATCTTGCCGCCGCACGCCAGCCCGACTTCCCACGCGGTCGCGTCGGCGACGCCATAGTCGAGCCGTTTTGAGCCGCCGCTTGCGATCAGGTCGATCGCCTCGGTGATGACGTCGCCCTCGACGCAACCGCCGCTGACCGAACCCTCGAACAGCCCATCGTCGCGGACGGCAAGGTGGCTGCCGGTGCGGCGTGGAGCAGATCCCCACGTCTCGATCACCGTCGCCAACGCCACTCCATGACCAGCGGCGCGCCAGTCACGCGCGGCGGTCAGGACGCGGTCGAGGTCGTCGCCAGCGGTCATCGCATTTCCCAGATAAGCACCACGATAACGATCAGGATAAGGACGGTTCCCCAGACCAGCGGGGTCAGCCCGGTGCGGTTGCGCGTGCCGTGCAGGCTCCGGGCTTCACTGTTGGGCGTCGCCGCAGTCGCCTCGATTTGGGTCAAGGTCACCGGGATCTCGACCGCCGGGGCGTCGCCGCCTAGGTTCGCGGAGTCGCCTGCGATGTCACTCGCTTCGCCACCGCTGCGGGCGTTGCCGACCGCGCCGCCGTCCGGCATCTCGACCTCTGCCTTGAAGCGCGTGAAGAAGGTCTCGGCATAGCCGCGCGCGGTCCCCTCGATCAGTCGCGCGCCGAGCTGGGCAAGCTTGCCGCCGACGCTCGAGGTCACGGCATACACGAGTCGTGTCCCGGCAAAGCCGTCGATATCGGCATCGTTCAACGTCACCTCGGCCGATCCCTTGGCAAAACCGGCGACGCCGCCCTTGCCTTCGCCGACGAGGACATAACGGTGGGGCGCGTCAACCTCGGTTAACGCAACGCCGCCAGCGAAGGTGGCGCGAACCGGCCCGACTCGCGCGTTCATCTTGCCGTCGAGCCGCGTCACGCCGTCCTCGCCGGTCGACGCCGTAAGCGACTCAACGCCATCGATACACCGTGTAAGCACCGAAGGGTTGTTGAGCGCGGCCCACACGCGCTCGCGCGGCGCGGCAATCAAGCTCTCGCCCTTTAATTCCATGAACTTTCGATCCTTACGAGACGCCGCGCACTGCGAGATAGCATCGCGCAGCCACGTCTGACACGCCAATCTTCTTTACCATCATGCGTAAAGCTGTTTCACATCTGATGGCCTTCATGTTACAGGTTGGCTGGATTGAGACTTTGCGTGGGGGTACCGCATGCTCGAGCCTGCGGTCTCGCTGGACTCGAAGAGTGTCGGATTGAACGATGGTACTACCGAAGCGGGAGTCCGCGTCGGCGGGGCCGTCAAGTGGTTCGACGTCGTTCGTGGCTATGGCTTCATCGTCCCCGACGATGGGGGCAGCGACATACTCATTCATTTCTCGGTTTTGCGTGACGTCGCCCGACGGACCTTGCCCGAAGGCGCCCGGCTCGTCTGCGAGACGATCAGCCGGCAGCGCGGGCGGCAGGTCCGGGCGATCCTCGAACTCGACCTGACGACTGCGACCGGACCCGACCCCGAGACAGCGGTCGCACGCGCTTCGGCGCGCCCCGATCACGAACGTCTGGTCGAACAGGCCGGGCCGTTCGAGCGCGTCGCCGTAAAATGGTTCAACCGCCTCAAGGGCTATGGCTTCGTCGTTCGCCCCGACAGCGAGCAGGACATCTTCGTGCACATGGAGACGGTTCGCCGCGCCGGCCTGGCCGAACTCGAACCCGGGCAGGCGCTGCGCGCGCGGATTGCCGAGGGGCAGAAGGGCCCACTTGCCGTCGTTCTCGAAGCTGATACGAATGTCGGCGGAGTGGCAGAGACGCCCGGTTCGTAAAGGTTGGTTAGATGTTGCGACCGTTGTTTGCCGCTGCCGTGGCGCTGTTTTGCCTGACCCCGGCATGTCTGGCCCCGGCGGCAGCGCAGGAGGCACCGCTGATCGCCAATCCGACTCTGACGACGATCCCGCTGACGCTCGCGGCGGGCGGTGAAAACCACAGATATAGCGTCGAGGTTGCACGAACCACCGCCGAGCAGGCGCGGGGATTGATGCTGCGCAAGAAGATGGCGCGCGACCACGGTATGATCTTCCCGCTCGCCGTCGCGCGCGAAGCTTCTTTCTGGATGGAAGGGACCTACCTGCCGCTCGATATCGTCTTCATCGCGCCCGACCGGACCGTTCGGCGGATTGCGGCGAACGCGGTGCCGTTCAGCCGCGCCGAAATTTTGTCGGGCGGCCCGGTCGCGGCGGTGCTCGAACTCAATGCCGGGGAAGCCGCCCGGATCGGACTCCGTCCCGGAGACAAAGTCGACTACACGCTGAACTGACGTCGAATTGACGCGACCTCCGACCGTGCGTACACCGCGCCGTCGAGCGATTTCGCGGGTAGGGACAAACATGGTGTTGCGCCGCTGGCGAGCCGTAACGGCGCTTTTCGCCGCGATCATCGGCACGTCCGCCCTCGCTCAGAGCGTCGATCCGCGTGTCCTCCAGCAGCTGCAGGGGCAATTGAGCGGGTCGTCGTCGACCATATCCAATCAACCGTCGATCAGCCCGCTCGACCAGGCGCGCACCGACACGAGCAGTGCTGAGCAACCGGCGGCCGGGCGTCTGGACACGATCGAGGAGCAGGAGCTTCGCCGCCAGCAGTCGCGCTCGCAGCTCGACCGGCTCTACGCGCCGTCGCCGATCGAGCGCGAATTTCGCAACCGGCTGGCCGACCCGACATTGCGCCAGTTCGGCTATGACCTGTTCCAGTCGGCTTCGCGTGCCACGCCCGGCCCGCTGACCGGCGCAGTCAGCGATTCCTATGTCGTCGGCATCGGTGACGAACTCGTCGTTCAGTTCCAGGGTGCGACCAACGAAAGCCGGACTGTACGGGTCGATCGCGAGGGTCGGCTGATCGTCGGCGCGCTTGCCCCGATCCCGGCAGCCGGACGCACGATCGGTTCGCTAAGGCGCGACCTCTCTGCCCAGACCAAGCGCACGCTGCTCGGTACCGAGGTCTATGTCTCGCTCGGCGCAGTCCGCGCGATTACGGTATTCGTCGGCGGCGAAGTCGACCGTCCGGGCCAGTATAATCTGACATCGCAAGCCGATGTCGGGAGCGCGCTCGCGCTCGCCGGCGGCATCCGGCGGTCGGGGTCGCTCCGCAACGTCCGTATCGTCCGCGCCGGCGGCGGCATCACGGTCGACCTGTACGGGTTGATCGGCATCGGCACCCCGCCCGCGTCGCGGTTGCAGGACGGCGACCGGATCATCGTTCCGGTCATCGGCGATACCGTCGCGGTTGCAGGCGCGGTCGCCCGGCCGGGAATCTACGAAGTCCGTCGCGGGACGAGCGTCGGCGCGGTCCTCGACTATGCCGGCGGCGCACTGAGGCCACGCGGCAACACGATCGCGATCAGCCGGATCGATGCCGGCGGCGCGGAGGTTTTCGTCAAGGCCGCGAGCCTCGCCAGCAATATCCAGCCGGGCGATGCGATCCAGCTCGTCGGCGGCAGCGCGGGCGGCGCGACCGGACGGGTCGTCCTCCGCGGCTACGTGCAGAATCCTGGACCGCGGCCGCTGGTCGCCGTGCCGACGGTGCGTGATTTGCTCGGCGATGTCGCCGACCTGCGTTTCGACACCTATCTGCCCATGGCGATCCTGATCCGGCGCGACCCGGCGACCGCCGCGCGCGAGTTTGAGCCGGTCAACCTGATCGACGCGCTGCGGTCGCGCCCGCCGGTGCCGCTGCGGAGCGACGACCGGCTGTACGTCTTCAGCCGGACCGACATCGCTTTCCTCAACCAGACGCCGGTCCGCCGCGTCGTCCTTGGGCAGGCAAATCCATATCCCGAATGCCGCTCGCTCGCCCGCCTCGAGGCACTGGTCGGCGATAGCAAGTCGGCGCGGTTCGACGCCGTCACGCGCGGGGCGCTGATCGTCGAGCGTAATGGGCAGAGCGACGTCGCGGTCGGCGGCAACATTCAGAACAGTGGCCGCCGCGGTGACGAATCATTCCGGACGGGCGGTGATGCCCTCGCCGCGCAGGGTGCCGGACAGGCGCAAGCAGGTCAGCCGGGACAGGCTCAATTGGCCCAGGCTCAGTTATACCAAGCGCAGGGAGGGCAGAACAGCCAGTATCCCTTCGCCCAAGCGAACAGCCAGGACCGCACGGCGAGTGATCGAGCGCTGCCTGCCGATCTGACCGGCGACGGATCGATGTTGGCGAATGACCGTCGGCCGGTATCGCGTTGCCCGGCAGTCTTTGAGGAGGAGCCCGATCTTCTTCCCGTCCTCATCGAGAATGCGGTCGGCGTCGGCGGCGCCATCCGCAATCCGGGCGCATATCCGGTCGCAGGGTCGATCAGCGCGCGCGACGTTGCGGCGATCGCCCAGGGGTTGATCCCAAACGTCGATAACCTGACCCTCGACCTGACGAGCGGGAACGGCGAGCGTCGCATCCCGGTTACAGGCGCAGCAGTGCTCGCGAGTGTGAGTATCCGGTCGGGTGATGACCTGCGCTTCAACGGCGCGCAGCCACAGTTCGAGTCCGGGGGCGTCCTCCTCACCGGTGAGTTCGGCCGTCCGGGCCTGTACACGATCCGCAAGGGCGAGAAGCTGTCGGAACTGATCGCGCGGGCGGGCGGGATCAGTTCGCTCGGCTACCCTTATGGTACGATCTTCACCCGGCGCAGCGTCAAGGAAGCCCAGCAGGAGGGAATCCGCCGCACCGGACGTGAGCTTACCAATGCTCTTCTGGCGGTTTCGGCCCGCAAGACAGGTAGCGGCAGCAGTGACTCGACCGCATCGGCGGTGCGCCTGATCGATCAACTCTCGTCGGTCGAAGCGCCGGGCCGGGTCGTTATCGAGGCTGATCCACGTGCGCTGGCACTGCGTCCCGATCTCGACACGGTGCTCGAGTCGGGTGACACGGTTTATTTGCCCAAGCGCCCGAACTTCGTTCTCGCTCTCGGCGACGTCAGCAATCCCGGCGCGCTCCAGTTCGTTGCCGGCAAGTCCGCACGCGAATATCTGAGCGAGACTGGGGGGACAGCCAAGACTGCAGACAAGCGCCGCATATTCCTCGTTCTGCCGAACGGTACCGCGCAGCCGCTTCGAAACGTGACGAAGCGGTCTGAAAAGATCATCGTGCCGCCGGGCAGCACGATCATCGTGCCAAAGGACATCGACCCGCTGTTCACGCTCGATGTCGTTCGCGATGTCTCCGGGATTCTCGGCACCCTTATTACGTCGATCGCGACCATCGCCATCCTCGCGAAATAGCGGGAATGATACCGGAACTGATCAGTGCCTCACTCGCCGCCGCCGCGACGTTCATCACGTGCAGCTTCGCGCTGCCGCTTGGCACATCGTTGGGCCTGCTCGACTTTCCCGACGAGGCGGGTGGCCGCAAGCAGCACGCGCGGGTGACGCCGCTGGTCGGCGGGCTGGTGCTGGCGGGGATCAGCCTCGGCGCAATCCTCGCGACTCTGATGCTACCGGCCGATCTCGGACCAACCGTCGAGCGCCACGTCGCGTGGCTGGGCATTGCGGTCGCGGCGATGTTCCTTATCGGCGTTGCCGATGATCGGTTTGAACTCAGTGTCCGCTCGCGGCTCGGCGTCGCGGCGCTCGTGCTGTTGCTGGTGATCGTCACTGCGCCGGATTTTGCCGTCTCGTTCGTTCACTTTGGCCATCAGCCCGCCGTACGCCTGCTCGGGCTGGCGTCGGTCCCGTTTACCATGTTGTGCCTCGTTGGCCTGCTCAACGCGGTCAATATGGCCGACGGCAAGAACGGTATCGTCATCAGCCTCGGGCTTGTCTGGTCGGCAATCCTGCTGAGGTGGCTGCCGGCCGCGATGACACCGGTCATGGCGGCGACCGCCGGCGCACTTGCCGTCCTGTTGTGGTTCAACATGCGCAACCGTTTGTTTCTCGGCGACGGCGGGAGCTACGCGCTATCGGCGCTGTTCGGGCTGTTGGCGGTCTATGCCTATAATCATCACTTCAACGACATCGGTGCCGACGACGTTGTCTTGTTGTTTGCGGTTCCGGTCCTCGACACCATGCGGCTCGTGTTCGGGCGGATGATGCAGCGGCGGTCGCCATTCCACGGCGGTCGCGATCACCTCCATCATTACATCTACGCGCGGGTCGGCTGGCCATTCGGGCTCGGGGTCTACATCTCGCTCGTTCTGATTCCCAACGCGGCGGCAACCTTGATCCCTGGAACCGCGGGTATCTGGCTCGGCGTGACGGTCGTCGCCTACACGGTCGTTCTCGGTCTTGCCCACCGTCCGTCGAGGAAGCTTGCATGACGCACGCGGCTTGCCATCGCGAAGCGACAGCGTAGAAGCGGCGCGCGCGCATCTTGGGGCGTCGCCAAGTGGTAAGGCACCGGTTTTTGGTACCGGCATCCGCAGGTTCGAATCCTGCCGCCCCAGCCAGGCCGCTGTATCTTCGATAGGGACGCACGATGGAACCGCCAGTTCAGATCGTCGAGGTCGGCCCCCGGGACGGGCTTCAGAACGAGCGCGAGGTCATCGATACCCCAGCAAAGATCGCGTTGATTGCGCGGTTGATTGATGCCGGGGCGCGCCGCATCGAGGTTGCATCGTTCGTCAATCCGCGCCGGGTTCCGCAAATGGCCGACGGCGACGCGGTGATTGCTGCGCTGCCCGACCGTAAGGATGTCAGCTACATCGGCCTGTGCCTCAACCTGCGTGGCGTCGAGCGGGCGATCGCGTCGCGCGACGGCGTCGCGCGCGGGGTCGACGAGGCGGGCTGCGTTATCGTCGCCAGCGACACCTTCGGTATCCGCAACCAGGGACAGACGATCGCCGACGGTCTTGCCGCCAATCGCGACATGCTGGCAGCAGCTGCGCGCGCCGGACTGGTCCCGCAGGTGACGATCTCGGCGGCGTTCGGCTGCCCGTTCGAAGGCGACGTGCCGGCGCGGCGGGTCGTCGAACTCGCCGAAGCGATGGCGGAAGCGGGGGCGGTCGAGATCGCGCTGGCCGACACGATCGGGGTCGCGGTGCCGGCGCAGGTCGCCGATCTGTTCGGCGCGGTCGCCGCCGCGGTTCCGGGCGTCCGCCTGCGGGCACACTTCCACGACACGCGGGGGACGGGCATCGCCAACGCGTGGGCCGCGTATCGGGCGGGTGTCCATGTCCTCGATGCCAGCGTCGGCGGTATTGGCGGTTGCCCGTTCGCGCCGAAGGCGACGGGCAACATCGCCACCGAAGACCTGATCTACCTGCTCGACAACAGCGGCGTTCACACTGGTGTCGACTTGAAGGCGATGGTTGGCGTCAACCGCTGGTTCGCCGGCATTCTCGGCCGTGACCTGCCGTCGCGCGTTGCCCGGGCCGCTGCCTGACCAGTCGGGCGAATGCAGCATGGCAACGGTTGGCGCCGGCCCCCTCTATCCGGTCGATGTCGATCTATGGTGCGAGGCTACGCCACATTGGAGCTCTGGCCGCGGCCGACGCCGGGAAACACGAGTTCCGCGCGAAGTCCGGGGTGATTGTCGGCTAGTCGCAACGTCGCCCCGTGAACCGAGGCCACGGCCGCAACGAGCGCCAGGCCGAGCCCGGAACCCGGCGTCCCGCGGCTGCTGTCGAGGCGGTAGAAGCGTCGCAGCACATGCTCGCGCTCGACATCGGGGATGCCCGGGCCATCGTCCGCCACCGTGATCAGGACATCCTCGCTGCGGCACGCGAGCGCGACCGTGATCGTGCTCCCGGGGGGTGAGTGGAAGATCGCGTTTTCGATGAGGTTGGTCACCGCCTGGACAAGCATTTCGGGGTCGGCGCGGCCATGGATATCTGGATCGACCATGCTGACGAGGGTGTGTTTCGCGTCCTCGATGACCGGCCGGTAGGTGTCAGCCAAATGCAATATGCAGGCGCTGAGATTCGTCGCGACGATCCGGCTTCGCATCGTGCCCGACTCGAGCGAGCTGATCCGTAGCAGGGCTTTAAAGACGCTCAGGATCTCGTCGACTTGCGAGATAGCGGCGTCGACCTGCGCTTCCGTTGCAGTGTTGGCGCTGTCTTTAAACGCTTCGAGGCGATGTCGCAGTCTTGTCAGCGGCGTGCGCAGGTCGTGCGCGATATCGGTCGATACCTGCCGCATGCCCTCCAACAAGACCTCGATCCGCGCGAGCATGCGATTGAGGTTGGCCGAGAGATGATCGAATTCCGGGCTCATCCCGATTTTGGGAAGGCGTTCGGTAAAGCGTCCCTCCATGATTTGCTCGACCGCCCGGTTGACGCCGTCGAGACGCCGCAGGAAAACCGTACCGACCGCGAGCCCCCCGGCGAGAGCCAGCAAGGTTACGCCGAGACCAAAGAGAACGCTCGACCCGCGAAGCCGCTGGCGGAGTTCGTCGAGATCCGAGGTATCGCTGGCAACGACCAGGATCGCCCCATCGGATAGTCTGACTCCCAGTGCCCTGAGCAGACTCGTTTGGATCGAGTTCTTGCGATCGGGATTGGCGTTCCTGACGGCGACACGATGCCAACCGATAACCGCGGTAGCTGCCGGCAGGCTGCCGGCCAGAACGTGCCCCGTGCGATCGATCAGGCCATATCTCAGGTCATGCTCACGCTCGGCATGCTCCCGGCGGATGACCGACTCAATCGCTTGCGCGCGGCCCGCCGCGCGATCCTCATCGACAAGGGTAGCAACCTCGGCCGACACGCTGTCGTCGGCGACTTCGCTCGCGTAACGCTGAACGGTGCGGTCGACGACAAGCAGCAGCGCGGTTGAGGCGACCGCGAAGGCAACCGCCATCAACAGCGCGAAGCGGAAGGCACCGCTTCGGAGCGGACTCAATCTAGGCATCCAGCCGATAGCCTGCGCCGCGGATGGTGTGGATCAGGTCGCGGTCGAAGCCGCGGTGTACCTTCGCGCGTAATCGGCTCATGTGGCTCTCGATCAAATTGGTGCCCGGGTCGAAGTGGAACGACCAGACGTTTTCGAGCAGCATCGTCCGCGTGACGATCTCGCCTGCGTGTCGCATCAGGTATTCGAGCAGCTTATATTCCTGCTGTTGCAGATCGATGGGGACATTGGCCCGCGTCACGCTCCGCCTGAGGAGATCGGCTTCGAGATCGCCAGCGGTCAGTCTGGTAGCGACGTCCGCCATCGGCGGTCGCCTTCCGAGGGCCGCGACCCGTGCCAAAAGCTCCGATCCGGCGAACGGCTTGGTGAGATAGTCGTCGGCGGTTTCCAGCCCCTCCACCCGGTCGTCGACGCTGTCCATGGCGGTCAAGAACAGTGCGGGCGTCCGGATGCCTGCGCCGCGGAGCGCCTTGAGCACGCCAAGGCCGTCGATACCCGGCACCATTCGATCGAGAATAAGGACAGCGTAAGTGTCTGTGGTGCCGAGCAAGATGGCGTCTTGGCCATCGGCGCACGGATCGACCACGTGACCGGCCCCGCGGAGCAGCCGGCTGACATGCTCTCGCGTTTCCGTATCGTCCTCAAGGAGCAAGAGCTTCATCATCTGAACCTTCGCGCGGGGCTGAGGCACCTGAAGCTGGAAGCGGGCAATCGAGGCCTTGATCGAGCTGGCAATCTTAAATCCCGAATGAATGCAGTCGGGCGAGCTTAGCCGATATCGGGGGTCGATGCCCCCATCCGTATGCCGCCCGAAATCAAGACCGAGGCCGGCAATTGCTTGCTCGCTCGCGCGCCACAGGCACATCTAGCCTGTCAACCAACGGAAACATTGGGAATTTCCAATCTCCCTGTCATCGAACCGTCGCCAATCCGCAACCGTGATGTCGCCAGCCAGTCGCACGAGACGGCAAGTAATTGCATCGGCTTCGGGAGCGATAAAATGTCAGCAAGGCTTGTCAGGGCGGCAATGCTCGGTTCGGTGTGTCTGTTCGCGACATCCGCCATGGCCGCGGCGATGCCCGCCGATAGCGACGCTGGCGACATCGTCGTCACCGCGACGCGAGCAGCGAAGAACGCCCGCGCCGAGGAAAAGGCGGCACCGAACCTCGTCAACGTCCAGGCGGCCGAGGACATCGTCAAATACCCGGACTTCAATGCCGCCGAGGCGCTCGGCCGCATTCCCGGAGTCAGCCTCGCGATCGACACCGGTGAGGGCCGCTTCGTCAACATCCGCGGCCTCGACGGCAACCTCAACGGCACCACCTTCGGCGGTGTCACCCTCCTCAATACGCAACCCGGCGGCACCTATTTCGGCGGCGGTGGCCGCGCAGTCGAGCTCGACACCGTTCCAGTTGGCTCGATCGACCGTCTCGTCGTGCGCAAGACAGGCATGCCCGACCAGGAGGCCGAAGGGCTCGGCGGCTCGGTCGAGCTGACGCCGCGCACCGCGGTTGGACTTGCCCAGCCATTCTTTGAGGGGACGATCGGCGGCGGCTACCAAAGTGCCCACAAGAGCGGCGACGTCTTTATCGGCGAGGCCGCCGCCGGCACCGCATTCGGCCCGGACAAGCAGTTCGCCGTCGTTCTCACCGGCTCATTTCACACCGACAAGCGCGGTTTCGACGATCTCGAGCCGGGTCTTCTCGATGCCGTCCAACCCGGCACGCCCGGTGACAAGGTTCTCGATAGCCTCGACCTGCGCCGCTACACCTACAACCGCCGCCGCTTCGGCTTCGGCGGCGAGTTCGACTGGAACCCCGACGCCCAGAACCATTATTATATCCGGGCGAACGACACCGGTTATACCGAGTCGGTCAAGCGCTCGATCCTCCAGTATCGCGGGCTCGGCGACACGACGACTACGAGCGGCAACATCATCACGGCGACCGGCGTCGATGCGCGTGTGACGCGGCGCGACGAGCAGGAGAGCCATCTCAACTTCATCGCCGCGGCGGGCGGGCACAACGACCTCGAGAGCGTAATCCTCGACTACCAGCTGTCGTACACCGCGGCGACATACCACCGCGATTACGACCGCAATACGACCTTCTCACGTGTCGGCCAGCCCGGCTTCACCGTAGCGTACGATAACGTAAGCCGGCTGTATCCGACGGTCACGACCAGCGGATTCAACCCATCCGACCCGAGCCAGTTCACGCTGACCGGCGCGACGAACACCACCGAGCGCGCGCACGACCGCGAATACGCCGGTGTGTTCAACGTCACCGTGCCGACGACGTTGCTCGGCGGCGACGGCAGCTTCAAGGTTGGTGGCAAGTTGCGTCTCCGCGACAAGATCGACGCGCCGAACAACCTGACTTACGCCGGCGTGCCCGCAACGTCGCTCGGCGCGCTGCGCGGCGAGGGGCCGATCACCGATTATTACGACGGGGCCTACAACGTCGGCTACGCGCCGAGCGTGCCGGGAACGCGGGCCCTTCTCGCGCCGCTGACGCAGATCACGACCGCGGCGAACGCCCGCCGCAATGCCCAGGGCTTCTTCAACGACACCGAGAACATCTACGCCGGCTACGCGCAATATTCGGGGACCTTCGGCAAGCTCGGTGTCGTCGTCGGCGTCCGTGTCGAAAACACCGACGGCACCTATCGCGGGACCAACATCACCGACGGCAACGTCTTCACGCCATCGTCGCGCAAATCGAGCTATACCAACTTCTTCCCGACCGTGCAGCTGCGCTACGACCTCGCCGACAATTTCGTCGCGCGGGCGACCTATTCGACCGGCATCGGCCGCCCCGGCTTCCTCCAGCTGCTTTCCGGCGCGGTCGTCGATACCGGCAACCAGGTTGTGTCGGTCGGCAATCCGAACCTCAAGCCGACGACCGACAATGCCTTCGACGGCGCGATCGAATACTACCTGCCCGACTCCGGCATCATCTCGTTCGGTGCCTTCGACAAGGAATTCAACAACTACATCATCAACGGGATCACCTTCGACAATGCCTATCCCGGCATCAGCGGACGGACGACGATCACCACCTATACCAACGTCAGCAGTTCGTATTCACGTGGCGTCGAAGCGCAGTACAGCCAGAAATTCGCGTCTCTGCCTGCGCCATGGAACGGCTTCGGCGTCGTCGCCAACGCAACCTATGTCTGGTCGAAGTTCCAGATCCGGCCGGGCGAGAGCAGCCGCCTGCCGGGTACGTCGCCGCTGACGTACAACGCCGGCGTGTTCTACGAAGCGAACAAGATCCAGGTCCGCGTGTCGGTCAGCCATGTCGACGCGGCGATCTTTGGCGTCGGCGGCGGCGCGGGTTTCGACACCTTCGAGGATCAGCGGACCCAGCTCGATCTGACGTCGAGCTATCAGCTGTTCCCGCAGATGGCGGTCTATTTCAACGCGCGGAACCTCAACAATTCACCGCTGCGTTATTACGAGGGTCTTCCGAACCGGACGGTCCAGCGCGAATTCTACGACCAAAGCTACGAGGCGGGATTCCGCTTCAAGTTCTGACACCAGTCCGCCTAGCCAAACGTTGTGATCCGAACAAACAAGTCGAGGGAATGATATGCGTCTCCGCCTCCTTGCCGCTACCGCGATGGCGCTCGTAGCGCTCCCGGCAATCGCCGCCGATCTCGGCATGACGATCACCAAGCGGATCCCGGGTCCCGACGGCGGGTGGGACTATGTCAACCTGAGCGCCGACGGGCGGACGATGCTCGTCTCGCGTACCGACGGCGTGATGACGATCGATCTCGCGAGCGGGGCGGTCAATCCGCACCTCGTCGCCGCCGCGCGGACGCACGGCACGGTGACGGTCCCGAACTCCAAGATCGGCATGGTCACGAGCACGAC
>NZ_JANYGL010000035.1 GCF_025362435.1 Polymorphobacter sp. | reverse complement strand
AGTGGTAGGTTTGCCCTTTTGGGGGGCGGCCGGGGATGTTTGCCGTGGAAGTCTATGCCGCCGTCCGGCGTTTCGTGTTTATCGAGGGCAACAGCCGGCGCGAGGCAGCGCGGGTATTCGGGCTGAGCCGCGAGACGGTGCTCAAGATGTGCCGGTTTTCGCTGCCTCCGGGATATACGCGGACGGTGCCGGTGACGAAGCCGAAGCTGGGTGCGCTGCTACCGGTGATCGATGCGATCCTCGAGGGCGACCTGACGGCGCCGGTGAAGCAGCGGCACACGGCGAAGCGGATCTTCGAGCGGCTGCAGGGCGAGCACGGCTTTGCCGGCGGCTATACGGTGGTGAAGGATCATGTCCGTCTCTGCCGGGCGCGGGGGCGCGAGACCTTTGTGCCGTTGGCGCACCCGCCCGGTCACGGCCAGGTGGACTTCGGCGAGGCCGTGGGGATTATCGGCGGGGTTCGGCAGAAGATCCATTTCTTCTGCATGGACCTGCCGCAGTCGGACGCCTGCTTCGTGAAGGCGTATCCGCGCGAGACGACCGAGGCTTTTCTCGACGGCCACGTGTCGTCGTTCGGGTTCTTCGGCGGGGTGCCGCTGTCGCTGCTTTACGACAACCTCAAGATCGCGGTGGCCAAGATCTGCGGCGACGGCAAGCGCGAGCGGACGCGGGCGTTTACCGAGCTGGTCAGCCATTACCTGTTCGCCGACGGCTTCGGTCGTCCGGGCAAGGGCAACGACAAGGGCAAGGTCGAGGGACTGGTCAAGTAAGCGCGCGCCAACTTCATGACGCCGATCCCGGTCGCGGCGAGCTACGACGATCTCAATGCGATGCTGGCGACGCGCTGCCGCGCGCGTCAGGATGACCGGGCCGGGCGACATGCCCAGACCATCGGCGAGCGGCTTGTCGCGGACGTGGTGGCGCTGCGGCCGCTACCGGCGGTGCCGCTGGAGCCGTGCGAGAAGCGTGCCGGACGCGTGTCGTCGACCGCGCTGGTCCGCTACCGCTGCAACGATTACTCCGTGCCGACGCGGTATGGCTTCCAGGACGTCATCGTAAAGGGCTTCGTCGACGACGTCGTGATCGTGTGCGGTGGCAAGGAGGTCGCCCGGCACGCCCGCTCCTATGCGGAAGGCGCGTTCGTCGCCGATCCGCTGCATTACCTCGCGCTGATCGAGATCAAGCCCAACGCGCTCGATCAGGCGGCGGCGCTGCAGGGCTGGGACTTGCCGGAGGTGTTCCAGCATTTGCGTCACCGGCTTGAGGCGCGGATGGGCAACCGCGGCAAGCGCGAGTTTATCCAGATCCTGCGGCTGATGGAAGCGATGCCCCGGGATATCGTGACGTTCGCCGTGACCGAGGCGATCCATCTCGGCGCGATCGGCTTCGACGCGATCAAGCTGATCGCGCTGGCGCGCATCGAGCGGCGACCCGTGCGGCTCGATCTGGCGGCCTATCCGCATCTCCCCAGGCTGGCAGTGGAGACGACGCGCGCCGCCGACTATGCGGTGCTGGCGGCATGACCGCCGCCGAGACGATGCCGACCGGTACCACGAGCGGTACGCCGCAGGTGCTGCTGGCGCATCACCTGCGGCAGCTGAAGCTACCGACGGTTTTGCGTGAGTACGACAAGGTCGCGCGCGAGTGCGCCCGCGACGGCGTCGACCACCCGCGCTACCTGCTGCGGCTGATCGAGCTCGAGCTGATCGACCGCGAACGACGCACGGTCGAGCGCCGCATCCGTGCCGCCCGGTTCCCGGCGGTAAAGAGCTTCGACACGTTCGACTTCACCGCCATCCCCGGGTTGAACAAGATGCTGGTGCTCGAGCTCTCCCGCTCAGAGTATATCCTGCGCCGCGAGAACGTCATCGCGCTCGGCAACAGCGACCGGCAAGACCCATGTCGCGCTCGCACTCGGCCTGGCGGCCTGCCAGAAGGGGTTCACGGTAGCGTTCACCACCACCGCCGCGCTGGTCAGCCAGCTGCTCGAAGCGCGCGACGAGCGTCGCCTGCTCAAGCTGCAGCGCGACCTGGCGGCGGTGAAGCTGCTCATCATCGACGAGCTCGGCTATGTACCGCTGTCACCGACCGGGGCCGAGCTGTTGTTCGAGACCTTCTCGCAGCGCTACGAGCGCGGCTCGACCATCGTCACCTCGAACCTGCCGTTCGAGGACTGGACCCAGGTGCTGGGGTCCGAACGCCTCACCGGCGCATTGCTCGATCGGCTGACCCACCACGTCAGCATCCTGACCATGAACGGTGACAGCTACCGTCTCAAGGAGTCCGCCGGCCGCCGCGCCAAAACCAGGGCAACGCAAAATCAGGCCACCGCCGACGTCGTCGATCCCAACACCGGCGAAATCACCAAAGCCTGACCCAGAAAGAGCGAGAATGAGCAGGAAGGGGCCCCGCAGGGCCCCTTCCCGCTCATTACGCCCGCGCCATCAATGGCCTGGTTTTACTCCGCCACACTGGCATGGAATCCGACCGCCGTTGACATCCTGTCGGAATCGTCGGGTGACAAGCCCGCGATCGGAATTCTCGATAATGGCTTCGGGATGGATCGCGCCACCCTCGTCGAGGCGATGCGGCCCGGGAGTCGCAACCCGCGGGAAACTCGCGCAGAGACCGACCTCGGCCGATTCGGACTTGGACTTAAAAGCGCCAGCTTCTCGCAGTGTCGCAATCTGACTGTAGTCACTCGGCGGGATGGCAGGACCACATGTGCCGCTTGGG
>NZ_JANYGL010000011.1 GCF_025362435.1 Polymorphobacter sp. | reverse complement strand
CTGCTCGTCAGTAAGCCAATACAGGTCGCTCATACTCAGTCTCCTTGCGGAGCCTGAATCAGATAACGACGCTCAAATCAATGGGTCCTGACCCTAGCGTCTCCGGTAGCGAAAATACCAGACTTCATGGCCGAGGCGACGCGCCTTCGCCTCGTACCGGGTCTGCGGCCAGTCGGCGGGGCGGACCTGCCAGTCGGCCGGCGATGCGGCGAGCCAGTCGAAATCTGCGCGATTTCCCATCTGCATCAGCGTCCAGCGGCAATAGGTCGCGTGATCCGTGCCGATACGAAGTTCACCCCCCGGCGCGAGCTTCGTCGCGATCAGGTCGAGCGGCCCCGGGTTGACGAAGCGCCGCTTGGCATGGCGCGCCTTGGGCCACGGGTCGGGGTGGAGCAGGAAGACCCGGGACAGGCTGGCGTCGGGCAGCCGCTCGAGGACATCGAGAGCGTCGCCCATGTGGAGGCGGACGTTCGTCAGGTCGTGCTCGCGAATATGCCCGAGCGCGCCGACGACGCCGTTGAGAAACGGCTCGCACCCGATCAGGCCGACGCCGGGGTTCGCCGCCGCCTGTGCAGCAAGGTGCTCGCCCGAGCCGAAGCCGATCTCGAACCACAACGGGCGCATCGCGTCGGGCGCGTCGCCGAACAGCACGGTCGCGTCGAGCGGCCCGGCCTCGGGTACACTCAGTGCAGGGAGCGTCGTCTCGACGAGGTCGGCCTGGCCGAGACGCAGCTTATGCCCCTGCCGCCGCCCGTACAGGCGGCGGAGCGTGGTCGGATCGGCGGTCAGACGGCTGCCTTGAGCTTGTCGACGAGGTCGAGCTTTTCCCAGCTGAAGCCGCCATCGGCGTCGGGCGTCCGGCCGAAATGCCCGTATGACGCGCTGCGCTGGTAGATCGGCTTGTTGAGCCCGAGATGCTCGCGGATGCCACGCGGGGTCAGGCGGACGAGCGTCGGCAGGATCGCCTCGATCGTCGCCTCGGGAACCTTGCCCGTCCCATGGGTGTCGACATACAGCGACAGCGGCTCGGACACGCCGATGGCATAGCTGAGCTGGATCGTGACGCGCCGGGCGAGGCCGGCGGCGACGATGTTCTTCGCCATGTAGCGGGTGATGTACGCTGCAGAGCGATCGACCTTGGTCGGATCCTTGCCGCTGAACGCGCCGCCGCCGTGGGGCGAAGCGCCGCCGTAGGTGTCGACGATGATCTTGCGTCCGGTCACGCCGGCGTCGCCATCGGGGCCGCCGATCTCAAAGCGCCCGGTCGGGTTGACGTAGATCGCGGTCTCGTCGGTGATGAAGCCGTCGGGCAGGATCTCGTGGAAGACGCCGACGACATAGTCGCGGAGCGTCGCATATTTCGCGGCGTCGCCACCCGTCTCGCTGCCGCTTTCCCACGGCAGGCAGTAATCGACCGCGTGCTGGGTCGAGACGACGAGGGCGGTCGCGCGGACCGGAATCTCGTTCTCATAGGCGAGCGTGACCTGGCTTTTCGCGTCGGGCTCGAGGAACGGGGCTGCGCCTGAATGGCGGTCGGCGGCCATCCGCTCGAGGATCTTGTGCGAATAATACAGCGTCGCCGGCATCAGGTCGGGGGTCTCGTCGGTCGCGTAGCCGAACATGATGCCCTGGTCGCCGGCGCCCTCGTCCTTGTTGCCGCTGGCATCGACGCCCTGCGCGATGTGCGCCGACTGGGGGTGAAGGTGGTTCTCGAAGACAAGGTTCTGCCAATGGAAGCCCGACTGTTCATAGCCGATCCGCTTGACGGTCGCCCGGACCGCTGCCTGAATTTCTTCCTGCGCGCCGTCGGCCCAGTTACCCGCGGTGTCGATCATGCCGAGGCCGCGGACTTCGCCCGCCAGCACGACGCGGTTGGTCGTCGTCAGCGTCTCGCAGGCGACGCGGGCATACGGGTCCTTCGACAGGAACAGGTCGACGACCGCATCGCTGATCTGGTCGGCGACCTTGTCGGGATGGCCTTCGGAAACCGATTCGCTGGTGAAGAGGAACGAGCTGCGCGCCATTGGGGAGCCTTTGTCTGGTCAGTCCGCGCGACCGATAAGCAGCGCGCCGCCCTCGCGCAAGCGTATAAAGCTATCCTTATATCCGGCGCGTCGCTCGCCGGCCCGCTGCGACCGCACCCGCAGCGAGCGCTATCCCGAGCACGAAACTCGTCCAGTGGGCGAAGCGTGCAAACAGCGTCGGCGAATGCGGCGGCGGCACCCGAAGCGACAGCGACGCCGCCTTGTGCGGGCCGATCGCGCCGATGATCTGACCGTTGGCGTCGATCATCGCGCTGATCCCGGTCGGCGTGACGCGGGCGATCGGCAGGCCTTCCTCGATCGCGCGGAGGCGCGCTTGCGCCAGATGCTGCGGCGGGCCCCACGCACCGAACCATGCGTCGTTCGAGATGTTGACGATCCACGCCGGGCGATGGGCTTCGTCGACGACGGCGGCGGGGAAGATCACTTCGTAGCAGATCTGGATGCCCGCCGCCGGGAAGCCGGGCAGGTCGAGGGTTCGCGGCCCGGGTCCGGCGAGGAAGTCGATGTCGCCGGGGGTGAGGCGGGCGAGGCCAAGCTTCGTCATCAGCGGCCGGGCTGGGACATATTCGCCGAGCGGCACGAGATGGCTCTTGTCGTAGCGCCCGAGCAGGTTGGCGTCGGCGTCGAGGACGTACAGGCTGTTGGTCGCCTCGGCAGGCGTGCCGTCGGGGTTGCGGATCAGCGCGATGCCGCCGAACAGCAGCAGGTCGCCGGGGCTGAGCAGGCTCGCCAGATGCGCGCGGGCCGCGGGTTCCTCGGCGACGAGGTCCTGAACCGCCGACTCCGACCAGATCGTGATCGACTGACGGTGCGGCGCGGGGCCGAGCGCGGCGCGGCTCAAGGCGAGGTATTTTTCGACGTGCGCGGCGGAGTCGTCGTACTTCTCGTCCTGCCCGATGTCGGGCTGGATGAGGTGGACGAGGGGACCGTTCGCCGGGGCGGGGGCGGGGATGGCGAAGCGGGTCAGCAGGGCGACGCCGCAGATCGCGGCAGCGCACGCGATCGCCGTTACCGGTCGCAAGGTGCCGATGATGCCGCCGGCGACAACCATCAATCCCGACAGGCCGAGCGCGCCGATCCATGCTGCCCCCAGCGCGACGCCGCCCGCGGCCAGCCACGCCGCACCGAGCGGGTTCCATGCGAACCCCGACAGCAAGTGGCCGCGCAGCCACTCGCACAGCATCCACATAGCCGCGAACATCAGCACGCGACTGATGCCGGGCCGTGGCCACGCCCGCGCAAGACCCGCTGCGAGCGCGGGATAGATGGCGAGGAACATCGACAGCAAGACGACGGTGACGACCCCCATGAACGCGGGCATCGCCGCCTGGTAGGTGAAGGCGGTGGCGATCCAGTAGAGCCCGACGGTGAAATGCCCGACCCCGAACAGCCAGCCAGCACCCGCGGCGCTTCGGACCGAGGGGGCGCGGTCGAGGGTCCAAAACAGCACCGCAATGCCGAGCAGCGTCAGCGGCCACCAGTCGAGCGGGGCGAACCCCAGCGCCGACACTGCTCCGGCAACAAGCGGCAGCAGGAGGCGGGTGGCGCGCGGCATCGCGACGCCTCTAGCCGAGCGCCGGGACGAGCGATACCCGCGCCGGTGAAACTTGGGGCTGTCCTACGGCAGCCGAAAAGGGATAGTTTCCGCGTCGATGACGACGAATGCTTCTCGACCCGGCTGTGCCCGAACAGCCCGCGGCTTGCGCCACGGGACCCGCGCGCTTGCACGGGGAGGGTGTTTCGGTTCGACGTGGCGTCAACTTCGTCAACTTCCAAACCCTATAGCACGGGAAAACTAGCCGATGGCCGATGCGCCCGACCCTGCTACCGCCGTCCGCACGATGCTCGACCAGTGGCTGACACTGTCGGCGGCGGTCGCCGAAAAGACCCTGACCCCCGGGGTCGGCACCCCGGCACCCGTCGACGTCGCCACGCGTGCCGACATCGCGGCGCTGAGTGAGCGCCTCGGCCGGATCGAGGCGTTGCTTGTCGCGCTCGCCGGTGCCACGCTAAATCGTTCCGCCGGCGGGGCCAATGCGGCTCCGGCTGCGTTCGTCCCCCACGCTAAATAAGGAGACTATCGATGGCCGACCTTTCGCAGATCGCTGAGCATATGAACGTCATCGGCGCCGACGGCGTCCACGTCGGGACGGTCGACCACGTCGACGGCCACCGCATCAAGCTGACCAAGACCGATTCGGGCGACCAGCATCACCACTGGATCTCGGGCGGCCTGGTCGCCGAGGTCGAGGGCAACGACGTCCGCCTGTCGGCGAACGGCGATGTCGCAGTGACGTTCGAAGAGGACAAGTAACTGGAATCGGCTCCGTCTCCCCGCGAGGCGGGGCCGCTTCACGGCTGGATCGTCGTCGACAAACCGCTCGGGTTGAGCTCGGCGCAGGGCGTCGCGGCGGTCAAGCGCATCCTCCGCCAGTCGGGCTACCCCAAGGTCAAGATCGGCCATGGCGGGACGCTCGACCCGCTCGCCACCGGCGTCCTGCCGATCGCGCTCGGGGAGGCGACCAAGCTCGCCGGCCGGATGCTCGACGCGACCAAGGGCTATGCCTTCACCGTCGCATGGGGATCCGCGACCGCGACCGACGACCGCGAGGGCGAGGTCGTCGCGACCTCGGATATACGTCCCGACGACGCTGCGATCCGCGCCGCACTCCCGGCCTTCCGCGGACCGATCGTCCAGACACCCCCAGCCTATTCGGCGCTCAAGGTCGACGGCGAGCGCGCCTACAAGCTGGCGCGGGCAGGGGAGGTCGTCGTCCTCGCCGAGCGCCACCTGACGATCCACGCCTTCGACCTGATCGAGGCGCGCGCCGAAAAAGCCGACTTCGAAGTGACCTGCTCGAAGGGCACCTATGTCCGCAGCCTCGCCCGCGACCTCGCGCTGGCGCTCGGCACGGTCGGGCATGTCGCGGCGCTCAGGCGCACCCGCGCCGGGCCGTTCACCCGACGCGGCGATTTCGCTGGACAAATTGGCGGTTTTGCTACAGGCGGGCGATGAACAGGCGATACTGCCGCTGACGGCGGGGCTGGACGACATCCCGGCTCTATCCGTTACGCCCGAAGACGCAACCCTCCTTCGACAAGGTCGGACGCTCCCCGGGCACCCCGCATCCCACGGGCTGTATCTGGCGACCGACGGGCTTGTTCCGGTCGCCCTGGTGGAGGTTTCCTCCATCGCGATACGGGTCGTGCGCGGGTTCAACCTGACCTGAAGGAGACCCACGATGTCGATCACAATCGAGCGCAAGACTGCGCTCATCGCCGAGCATGCCCGCACCACGGGCGATACCGGTTCACCCGAAGTCCAGGTCGCGATCCTGACCGAGCGCATCGCCAACCTGACCGAGCATTTCAAGACCCACGGCAAGGACAACCATTCGCGCCGCGGCCTGCTGATGTTGGTCAACAACCGTCGCTCGCTGCTCGATTATCTCAAGAGCCGCGACACCGCCCGCTATACCGACCTGATCGGCAAGCTCGGGCTTCGCAAGTAATTCGGGACAGGCTCCTTCGGGAGCCTGTTCTTTTTCCGGCGACCGCAATGACGCGGGGCCGGCTGTAGGCCGCGCACGGCATGGGCCGGGCGCTGATGAAAGACTGAGACTATGTTTACGATCCACAAGCAGGAAATCATGTGGGGCGGGCGCAAGCTTACCCTCGAGACCGGCCGCATCGCGCGCCAGGCCGACGGCGCGGTTCTCGCGACGTACGGCGACACCGTCGTCCTTTGCGCCGTTACCGCGGCGAAGTCGGTCAAGGAAGGCCAGGATTTCTTCCCGCTGACCGTCCACTACCAGGAGAAGTTCTCCGCCGCCGGCCGCATCCCGGGTGGCTTCTTCAAGCGCGAACGCGGTGCCACCGAGCACGAGACGCTGACGTCGCGCCTGATCGACCGCCCGATCCGCCCGCTGTTCCCGGAGGGCTTCTACAACGAAGTCCTGATCATCGCGCAGGTCCTGTCGTATGACGGCGAGAACGAGGCCGACATCGTCGCGCTCGTCGCCGCATCCGCAGCGCTGACACTTTCCGGCGTTCCGTTCATGGGCCCGCTCGCCGCCGCGCGCGTCGCTTATGTCGACGGCCAGTACGTCCTCAACCCGACCAAGACCCAGATCAAGGAAGGCAGCCTCGAGCTGATCGCCGCGGGCACCCGCGACGCCATCCTCATGGTCGAATCCGAAGCCAAGGAGCTTTCGGAAGAGGTCATGCTCGGCGCGGTGATGTTCGCGCACAACGAGTCGAAGCCGGTAATCGAGGCGATCATCAAGCTCGCCGAAGCCGGTGCCAAGGATCCTTGGGAGCTCAAGGGCGCAGGCGACCAGACCTCGATGATCGACCAGATCAAGGGTGTCGCCGGGGCCGCGATCTCCGACGCGTACAAGATCATCGCCAAGGCCGATCGCCAGTCGGCGCTTGGTGTCGCCAAGGCGAAGGTCAAGGACCTGTTCGCCGGCTCCGCTCCCGCCGAGGCGTTGAAGGCATCGAAGCTGGTCAAGAAGATCGAGGCCGGCATCGTCCGCACCCAGATCCTCAAGGACGGCATCCGCATCGACGGCCGCGACACCAAGACGGTTCGTCCGATCGAGGCGATGGTCGGCTTCCTGCCGCGCACCCACGGTTCGGCGCTGTTCACCCGCGGCGAGACCCAGGCGATCGTCTCGACGACGCTCGGCACGTCGGACGCCGAGCAGATGATCGATGGCCTCGACGGGCTGCGCTACGAGCGCTTCATGCTCCACTACAACTTCCCGCCATACTCGGTCGGTGAAGTCGGGCGCTTCGGTGCTCCCAGCCGCCGCGACATCGGTCACGGCAAGCTGGCGTGGCGCGCGATCAACCCGCTGCTGCCGACGAAGGAAGACTTCCCGTACACGATCCGCGTCCTGTCGGACATCACCGAGTCGAACGGCTCGTCGTCGATGGCGACCGTCTGCGGCGCGTCGCTGGCGCTGATGGACGCGGGCGTTCCCCTCGTTCGCCCGGTCGCGGGCATCGCGATGGGCCTGATCCTCGAAGGCAAGGACTTCGCGGTGTTGAGCGACATCCTCGGCGACGAGGACCACCTCGGCGACATGGACTTCAAGGTTGCGGGCACCAGCGAGGGCGTTACCGCGCTCCAGATGGACATCAAGGTCGCCGGCATCACCGAGGAGATCATGAAGGTCGCGCTCGACCAGGCGAAGGCCGGCCGTGAGCACATCCTCGGCGAGATGGCGAAGGCGCTCGACACGACCCGGACCGAGATGTCGGCACACGCGCCGCGCATCGAGAGCTTCCAGATCGACAAGTCGAAGATCCGCGACGTCATCGGCACCGGCGGCAAGATCATCCGCGAGATCGTCGCCACCACCGGCGCCAAGGTCAACATCGAGGACGACGGCACGGTCAAGATCGCGTCGTCCGATCCGGCGCAGATCGAAGCCGCCAAGAACTGGATCATGGGCATCACCCAGGAAGCAGAGGTCGGCAAGATCTACACCGGCAAGGTCGTCTCGATGGTCGACTTCGGCGCGTTCGTGAACTTCATGGGATCGAAGGACGGCCTCGTCCACATCTCCGAGATCAAGAACGAGCGCGTTGCGGTGGTCAAGGACGTCCTCACCGAAGGCCAGCCGGTCAAGGTCAAGGTGCTTGGCATCGACGACCGCGGCAAGGTTCGCCTGTCGATGCGCCTCGTCGACCAGACGACCGGCGAGGAGATCGCCGACACGCGCCCGCCGCGTGAAGACGGTCCCGATCGTGGCCCGCGCAACGACCGTGGTCCCCGCCGTGATGGTGGCGATCGTGGCGGCAACCGCGGTGGCGGCGGCGGCGATCGCGGCCCGCGCCGCGATGGCGGCT
Source organism: Polymorphobacter sp. (assembly GCF_025362435.1). Lineage (GTDB taxonomy): Bacteria > Pseudomonadota > Alphaproteobacteria > Sphingomonadales > Sphingomonadaceae > Polymorphobacter_B. Next base: position 34,676 of record NZ_JANYGL010000011.1, on the reverse strand, counting down.
CGAGCGATCGGGGCCCGCGCCCCGAGCGCGCTGCTGCCGAGCCGGCCCAGGGCAACGACGCGGAACCGACCTTCGCGCCGAGCTTCATCACCGGCGACCGCGACTAATCGACGGGGGCTGGGCGTCGGCGCCCAGTTCGGTTACGTACATGGGGGACTGCTCGTGATTGGGCGGTCCCCTTTTTCTTGGGGCGGGGGCTCCTACATCTTGTGAGGAGCCTGAGCGCGTGAGAGTAAATCGATGCTGCTGAACGGCCTCAATGCGGTAATGATGGGCGGGCGTCATGTCCTGCCGCTGGTCGAGGGCGGCAAGGGCGTCGCCGCGACCAATCACCTGTCGTCGGGCGCATGGGCGTTGGCGGGCGGGGTCGGGACGATCAGCGCGGTCAATGCCGACAGCTACGACGCGACCGGGCGGATCATCCCGCAAGTCTATGCCGCGCTTAGCCGCCGTGATCGTCACGAGGAGCTTGTCGGCTACGCCATCGAGGGCGCGGTCCAGCAGGTCCACCGTGCCTATGAGATGGCCTCGAGCGAGCTCCAGCGCGGCCTCGGCGCGATCAATATCAACGTCTTGTGGGAAATGGGCGGGGCACAGCGCGTCCTCCACGGGGTTCTCGAACGCACCCGCGGCCTCGTCAACGGCGTCACTTGCGGCGCCGGCATGCCGTACAAATTGTCGGAGATCGCCGCCTCGTACGGCGTCCATTATTACCCGATCATCAGCAGCGCGCGGGCATTCCGGGCGTTGTGGAAGCGCGCCTATTCGAAGGCGGCTGAGTGGCTCGGCGCAGTGGTTTACGAGGACCCGTGGCTTGCCGGCGGCCATAACGGCCTGTCGAACGCCGAGGACCCGCGCCAGCCGCAGGACCCGCTGCCCCGCGTCCGCGACTTGCGCGCCGTCATGCGTGAAAGCGGCATTCCCGACAGCGTCCCGATCGTCATGGCGGGCGGGGTCTGGGCGTTGCGCGAATGGACCGACTGGATCGGCAATCCCGAGCTCGGCCAGATCGTCTTCCAGTTCGGCACGCGCCCGCTGCTGACCCAGGAGAGCCCGATCCCGCAGGGGTGGAAGGACCGCCTGATGACCCTCAAGGAGGGCGACATCCTCCTTCACAAATTCTCGCCGACCGGCTTCTATTCGAGCGCGGTGCGCAATCCTTACCTGCGCGCGCTCGAGGCGCGGTCGGCGCGGCAGATCGCCTTCTCGACGACGGCGACCGGCGACCACCAGTTCCTCCTCGACGTCGGCGTCGGGAGGAAGAAATATTGGGTGACCCGCGACGACCTGCTCAGCGCGCGCGAATGGGCGGCGCTGGGCAACTCGGAGGCGCTCAAAACCCCCGACAACACCCTCGTCTTCGTCACGCCGGAGGACAAGGGGATGATTCGGCAGGACCAGAGCGACTGCATGGGCTGCCTCAGCCAGTGCGGTTTCAGTGCCTGGGCCGACACCGAGGACAATTCGACCGGCCGCCTCGCCGACCCGCGGTCGTTTTGCATCCAGAAGACGCTGCAGGACATCGCCCACGGCGGCGACACCGAGCAGAACCTCATGTTCGGCGGCCACAGCGCCTTCCGCTTCGCCAAGGACCCGTTCTATTCCAACGGCTTCGTGCCGACGGTCAAGCAACTCGTCGACCGGATCATGACTGGCGACTAGGGTCCGGGAAGCGCCCGACTGGCTGCCAGCGCCCGCGGCGCAGGTTGAAAGGTCACACGAAGTTCAGGGTTTTCGACATTGAAATCACGTCCGGCACCGCACCGTCGGTTGCACGGTGGCGCAGGCGACGCCCCGGGGGCATCGAGTTCGACGGCTGACGATGAGAAAGAGCGCGGTTCGCCGCCCGGTGGCGACTCGAGGCGCGACGCTACCGCCGACGGGTGCGTGTAGGACAGCGGTAAAATCTGTGAGCGACGTTGCGGACGTGTAACGCCGCGCCGGTTGCTCCCGAATGGCAGGGGACTGCCCATACGGTGGTCCCGCTCGTCGCGGCAACGAACCCTGGAGACTCCCGATGAAGATCACCATCGTCGCCGCCCTCGTCCTCGCCAGCGCCTGCGGCACCGTCGCCAATGCCCGCACGGCAGCCAACTCGATCGCCCCGATTCCCGCCGCCGACATGAAGATGATCGGCAAGTGCAAGGCGATGAAGCCCGACGTGATGGGCAAGAGCGCGATGTGCACCAAGATGGTGCAGCTCTATCCCGACCAGTTTGCCAACACCGCCGGCAGCAACGGCTGACACCTCAACCCGCCGGTCCGGATCCGGACCGGCGGGACGCGCCTATTGTAGGCTATGTTCTCGCGACGTTGCCTAGCTGTGTCCCTCGAGCTCCTTGCCCGTCAGCCGCACGACATGGACGACGTTCGTCGTTCCCGGCGTCGAGAACGGGACGCCGGCGATCAGCACCAGCAGGTCGCCGCCCTTGGCGATCTTCGTCCGCAGCGCCATGCGCTTCGATTTGTCGACCATCTCCTCGAAGCCGGCGACGTCGCGGGTGACGACGCCCTGCACACCCCAGACCAGCCCCATCCGCCGCGCGGTCGCGCGGGCCGGGGTCAGGCACAGGATCGGCACGCTGGCGCGTTCGCGCGCGGCCCGGCGCGCGGTCGAGCCCGAGATGGTGAAGCACGCCATCGCCTTGGCGCCGGTTGTCTTGACGATCGCCGCCGCCGCCGCGCTGATCGCGTCCGCCGTGGTGTGCGCGGTCGCGGTCTCGTTGAAGTGGACCCGGGCGTAATATTGCGGGTCGGCCTCGGTCGTCCGCGCGATCGCGTCCATCATCGACACCGCCTCGACCGGCCACGCCCCGGCGGCGCTCTCGGCCGACAGCATCACCGCGTCGGCACCGTCGTAGATCGCGGTGGCGACGTCCGAAACCTCGGCGCGGGTCGGCGACGGCGAGACGATCATCGATTCGAGCATCTGCGTCGCGACGACGACCGGCTTGCCCATCGCCCGCGCCATCGCAACGATCCGCTTCTGCGCCGGGGGGACCTGTTCGGGGGGAAGCTCGACGCCGAGATCGCCGCGCGCGACCATCACCGCGTCGGCGAGTTCGAGGATTTCGGCAAGCCGGTCGAGCGCGGCGGGCTTCTCGATCTTGGCGAGCAGCGCCGCCTTGCCGCCGATCAGCGCCCGCGCCTCGGCGACGTCCTCGGGGCGCTGGACGAACGACAGTGCGATCCAGTCGACATTATGGTCGAGGGCGAAGGCGAGGTCGGCGCGGTCCTTGACGGTGAGCGCGGGCACCGGGACGACGACGTCGGGGACGTTGACGCCCTTGTTGTTCGACAGCGCGCCGCCGGTGACGACGACGCAGGTGATCCGCCCCGGCGTGACTTCGGTGCAGCGGAGGACGACCTTGCCGTCGTCGACGAGCAGCCGCGCACCTGCGCTCAGCGCGGCGAACAGCTCCTTGTGGGGCAGCTCGACCCGCGTCACGTCGCCAGGGGTTGGGTCGAGGTCTAGGGTGAAGGTCTCGCCGCGCTCGATCGTGACCTTGTTGCCGGCAAAGCTGCCGATCCGCAGCTTCGGCCCCTGGAGGTCGGCGAGGATCGTCAGCGGGCGGCCGATCTCGTTCTCGAGCGCGCGGATGTTGGCGATCAGGCTGCCGCGTGCTTCGGGGGTGCCGTGGCTCATGTTGACGCGGAAGGCATCGGCCCCGGCGACGGTCAGCGCGCGGATCATGTCGAGCGACGCCGACGCCGGGCCGAGAGTGGCGAGGATTTTCACGCGGCGGGCGCGGGGGGTGAACACCGGAGTTTCTCCTTGCGACGAGTGTACGGGACCGGCCCGTCTTGCGCTGTGCGGTGCGCCTAGCCTTATAGGAGCGAAGGCTCAACCGGAGTTCGGTGCATGGACGATCTTACCCGCGACGCGATCGAGGCCGCAGCCTTCCGCCGCCTGACCGCGCTCCTGCGCCATCGCACCGATGTTCAGAACATCGACCTGATGGGAGTCGGCGGATTTTGCCGTAACTGCCTGTCGGACTGGGTCGCCGAGGCGGCAGCGGAACGCGACATCGTGCTGTCGAAGGACGATGCGCGGGTGATGGTCTATGGAATGCCGTACGATGCGTACAAGGCGCTCCACCAGGCCGACGCGACCCCGGAGCAGCTCGAGCGGATGAGGTCAAGTGTGGCGCGCAATGCCCGCGAGGACGCGCTCGACGACGCGCTCGACGACAGCTTTCCGGCAAGCGATCCGCCGAGCCGCAGCGAACCGGGCTGACGCGGATGAACATCGCGATCTCCTTGCGCCCGGCGGGCCGGACATCTAGCGTGCGCCATCAAGTCATCACGGAGCAATAATGTCGACGGAGAATGTTTCCGCCGAGCAGCTACGGCTGCTCATCGAGCGGATCGAACGCCTCGAAGAGGACAAGAAGGGTGTCGCCGACGACATCAAGGACGTTTACGCCGAAGCCAAGGGCACCGGGTTCGACACCAAGACGATGCGCTCGATCATCCGGCTGCGGGCAATGGAAAAGGCGGCGCGACAGGAGCAGGAAGCGCTGCTGGAAACGTACAAGGTCGCGCTCGGCCTGGCTGACTGACGACTGGCCGACACGCGGGGAGGAGTGACACGATGCCGACGACGCTGACGATCAACGGGGCGACCGCCGCCCACGACGTTTCACCCGCGACATTGCTCGTCGACCTGCTGCGCGACGGGCTCGGGCTGACGGGCACGCACATCGGTTGCGACACCAGCCAGTGCGGCGCGTGCAACGTACTGGTCGACGGGCGTGCGACCAAGGCGTGCACCGTCCTTGCGGTCCAGCTCGACGGCGCGAGCGTGACGACGATCGAGGGGCTGGCGTCGGGCGACACGCTCCACCCAATGCAAGCGGCGTTCAAGGAACATCACGGGCTCCAGTGCGGCTTCTGCACCCCGGGGATGGTGATGGCCGGGCTCGAGATGGTCCGGCGTCACGGCCACGATCTCGACGAGGCGACGGTCAGCCACGAGCTCGAGGGCAATCTGTGCCGCTGCACCGGCTACCGCAACATCGTCACCGCGATTGCCGCCGGGGCAAAGGCGATGGCCGTTTCCGGAGAGACGACCCATGCGTGAGTTCGCTTACGAACGTCCGTCGAGCCTCGACGCTGCGGTCGCAGCCTTTGCCGGCGGCGGCGAGGCGGCGCTGATCGCGGGCGGGCATACGCTCCTCCCGGCGATGAAGTCGCGGCTGCGCCAGCCCGACACGGTGGTCGATCTCGCGGGCGTTCCCGGCCTGACCGGAATCAGCCGGGAAGGCGACACGCTATGGATCGGCGCGATGACGACCCACGCGACGGTTGCCGCCGACGCCGTTGTTGCCGAAGCGATCCCCGGCCTCGCCGCGCTCGCACTGCTGATCGGTGACCCACAGGTGCGGAATCGCGGGACGATCGGCGGCGTGCTGGCGAACAACGATCCGTCGGCCGACTATCCCGCCGCGCTGCTCGCGCTCGGCGGAAGCGTCGAGACCAACCTCGGCAGCTACGACGCCGACGATTATTTCCAGGGAATGTTTGCCACCGCGCTCAGCGATGGCGAGATCATCGTCCGCGTCGGCTTCGCCGTCCCGACCGCAAGCGCCTACGCCAAGTTCCGCCACCCCGCTTCGCGCTACGCGGTCGTCGGGGTGTACGTCGCGCAGACCGCGGCGGAAGTCCGCGTCGCGGTGACGGGAGCCGGCCCCGGCGTCGTCCGCTGGGCCGAGGCCGAGGCGGCGCTGACGGCGTCGTTCACCCCCGAAGCCGCAAACGGCCTAATCCTCGGCGGCGATCTCAACACCGACATCCACGCCAGCGCCGAATACCGCGCGCATCTTGCGGGGACGATGCTGGCTCGGGCGGTTGCGGCGGCGGCTTAGTTGCGCGAGGGCCGGGCGCGGGGGTAGAGACGCAGGATACCCATCGCACACAGGGGCGCACTTTGGCCGGCCATAGCAAGTTCAAGAACATCATGTACCGCAAGGGCGCGCAGGACGCGAAGCGGTCGAAGATCTTCTCCAAGCTCGCGCGCGAGATCACCGTCGCGGCGAAGTCGGGGCTTCCCGACATCAACATGAACCCGCGACTTCGCGGCGCGGTGATCGCGGCGCGGCAGGAATCGATGCCGAAGGACAATATCGAGCGCGCGATCAAGAAGGCGGCCGAGCCTGGCGGCGACGACTATGAGGAACTGCGCTACGAGGGCTTCGGCCCCGGCGGCGTCGCGCTGATCGTCGAGGCGCTGACCGACAACCGCAACCGCACCGCGACCCACGTCCGCACGATCTTCGCCAAGAACGGCGGCAACATGGGCGCGACCGGGTCGGTCAGCCACGGCTTCGAGCGCGTCGGGCTGATCGGCTACGCGCTCAAGGCGGGCGATGCCGAGGCAGTGTTCGAGGCCGCGCTCGACGCCGGTGCCGACGACGTCGTCTCGAGCGACGACGGGCACGAGGTGTTTACCACGATGGATTCGCTTCACGAAGTCGCCAAGGCGCTCGAGGAGAAGCTTGGGTCGCCGACCTCGGTCCGGCTCCACTGGCGGGCGAAGGAGGCGGTGACGGTCGACGAGGGCACCGCGACGACGCTGATGCACCTGATCGACGCGCTCGACGACGATGACGACGTCCAGACGGTGTACGGTAACTACGACGTGCCCGACGACGTGATGGCGAAGCTGCAGGCATGATGTTCGGCGCGAGTCGGTGATCGTCATCGGCCTCGACCCCGGGCTGCAGGCGACCGGCTGGGGGATCATCGAGGCGGACGGCAGCCGGCTGCGCCACGTCGCCAACGGGACGGTGCGGAGCCGCGCCGCCGACCCACTCGCCGACCGGCTGGTCCAGTTATACGATGCTTTGGAGGCTGTTATCGCCGAGCATCGCCCGGCAGCGGCGGCGGTCGAGGAGACCTTCGTCAACACCAATCCGCAGTCGACGCTCAAGCTTGGGCAAGCGCGCGGGGTGGTGATGCTCGTCGCGGCGAAGGCGGGGCTGCCGGTCGCCCAGTACGCTGCGCGCTTCGTCAAGAAGGCGATTGTCGGCACCGGCGCAGCGGACAAGGGGCAGATCCAGGCGATGATCGCGCGGCTGCTGCCCGGCTGCGGCGCGCTCGGACCCGACGCGGCGGACGCGCTCGCCGTGGCGATCACCCACGCGCACATGGCCCGCACCACACGCGCCCACTCTGCCGCGCGCGTGATGGCATGAGCGAGCCGGTATGATCGCCAAACTGACCGGGCTGCTCGACAGCGCGGCGTCGGACAGCGCGGTGATCGACGTCAACGGCGTCGGCTACCTCGTCTTCGTCAGCGCGAAAACCCTTGGCGCGCTCGGTCCGGCGGGGGCGGCGGCGGTCCTCCACATCGAGACGCAGGTCCGCGAGGACGCGATCCAACTGTTCGGTTTCGTCTCGGCCGACGAGCGCGACTGGTTCCGGCTGTTGCTGTCGGTGCAGGGCGTCGGCGGGCGCGTCGCGCTGGCGATCCTGTCGGTCCTCGCCCCGGCCGACCTCCACCACGCCGTCGCGGCGAAGGACACCGCGAGCATCGCGCGCGCCAACGGCGTCGGCCCCAAGCTCGCCGCACGGATCGTCAACGAGCTCAAGGACAAGGCGGGGAGTATCGCGCTGTCGCCGGGCGTCGCGGCGCCGCTGGCGAAGCCCGGCACCGCCGTCGCCGATGCGCTGTCCGCGCTCGCCAACCTCGGCTTCCGCCCGATGGACGCGAGCCGCGCGGTGGCCGAAGCGGTGGCGGAGGTCGGCGAGGGCGCGGTGGTCGGGGAACTGGTCCGCGTGGCTCTGCGGAAAAGTACGCGCTAGGCAGGCCAGACCTCGCCGTAAAGTCGAAGCAGATTGCCGCCGAGCACCTTGTCGATGCGTGCCCCCGGCCATCCCGCCTTCGCAAGTGCGTCCGACAGCATCCGGAAGCGCATCGGCGAATTCAGCTCGGCTATGATCGTGAAGATATCCGGACCGTCGCCGGGGGCAACGACGCCCTTGGCAACACGGTCTTCGAACGCTGTCTTCTGCGCGGCGCGCGCTTTGTCGTCGATGACGATTTCGCTCAGAACGCCGTCGGTGCCGATGCCGACATGATCCTCGCCGCAGACGTCGACCGCGTGCGCCATGTGGCGGATCAGGTCCGCGGTGGTCGGCTTGCCGCCCGGCACGAGGTACGGCATCCAGTATATTCCGACCACGCCGCCCTTGTCGGCGCAGGCCTTCAATTCCGCATCCCAGACGTTGCGCGGATGATCGTAGAGGTTGCGGCAGCCGGTGTGGCTGATCGTCGGCGGGCGCTTGGCGGCGGCGATGGCTTCGGCGATCGTTTTCGCGCCACCGTGCGACAGGTCGACAAGCTGCTTGTTCTTTTCGATCCGGGCGATCGTCGAATACCCGAGCTTGGACAATCCGGCATTTGCCATTTCCAGCGCGCCGTCGCCGCTAAGGTTGCGCAGGTTGTAGGTCAATTGGACGACGCGGACGCCGAGACCATTGAGCACATCGAGCCGGTCGAGCTGAGTCCCGGCCATCGCTGTGTCCTGCGTGCCGAAGATGATCGCCGCCTTGCCCGCGGCCTTGGCGGCACGGATATCGGTCGCGGACCGGGCGTGGACGAAGGCGGTAGGGTTGGCGTCGATGATAGCGTCCCAATCCGCGATGTTGGCGAGCGTCTTGTCCCAGTTGGTTGGCGCGTTGCCGACGTCGCCAACCGTGACCTGCCACGCGGTCCCCCCCGAGGCGTGAAGCTGCGCCAGTCCACGCGGCGAAAAGACATTGGAGTCGGGATACTTGTCGCCGTCCGGATCGTCGGGCGTACCGAGACCGTCGATGACAATTGCGCGGTCGTAGCGTTCATTCGTGGCGATCGCCTTGGCGAAGGCCCCGCTCGCGGCGAGCCCCGCCGCCCCCGCCAAAACCGCGCGTCGCGTCGTATTCATCGCCCACTCCCTGCTTGGACCGGAACGATAGCGCGGCGGGCTCGAGACCGGTAGAGACGGTCGGGTGACCGCCGTTCCCCTTACCCCCCTCCGCCGCCCCGAGGACGTCGACGCGGCGCTGCGCCCGCAGACGCTCGACGATTTCGTTGGCCAGCAAGCGGCGCGCGAGAATCTCCGCGTGTTCATCGCCGCGGCGAAGGGGCGGGGGGAGGCCCTCGACCATGTCCTGTTTCATGGGCCTCCCGGGCTGGGCAAGACGACGCTCGCCCAGATCGTTGCGCGCGAACTGGGCGTCGGGTTTCGCGCCACTTCGGGGCCGGTGATCGCGAAGGCGGGCGACCTCGCCGCGCTGCTGACGAACCTCGAAGCCAACGACGTGCTGTTCATCGACGAGATCCACCGCCTGTCGCCCGCGGTCGAGGAGATCCTGTATCCGGCGATGGAGGACCGCGCGCTCGACCTGATGATCGGCGAGGGGCCGTCGGCGCGCAGCGTGCGGATCGACCTGCCGCCGTTCACCCTCGTCGGGGCGACGACGCGCGCCGGGCTGGTGACGACGCCGCTGCGCGACCGCTTCGGCATCCCGCTGCGGCTGCAATTCTACACCGTCGACGAGCTCGAGAGCGTCGTCACCCGCGCCGGGCGGCTGCTGGCGATGGACCTGACGGCGGAGGGGGCGCGCGAGATCGCCGGGCGGTCGCGCGGAACGCCGCGGATTGCCGGGCGGCTGCTGCGGCGGGTGCGCGACTTCGCCGGGGCGAACACCGTTGATCGGGCGGCGGCGGATCGCGCGTTGAACCGGCTCGAGGTCGACACGCTCGGGCTCGACGCGATGGACCGGCGTTATCTGATGATGATCGCCGACATCTATCGCGGCGGGCCGGTGGGGGTCGAGACGCTCGCGGCGGGGCTGTCGGAGCCGCGCGACACCGTCGAGGAGGTCGTCGAGCCCTATCTGATCCAGACCGGGCTGGTGGCGCGGACGGCGCGGGGGCGGATGCTCAACCCGGCGGCGTGGAAGCATCTGGGCGTGAAGCCACCGGCGACGGCGGTGCAGTTGCCGTTGTTGGACGACGAGTTTTAGCTTCCCCCCTAACTTACCGACGGCGATGTGAGGTGGCGCCTCAGCCCGGCGGGAGCTGGGTCAGCGGCGTCTCTGGCAGCTTCTCCGGCGGCGCCCCGACTTCGGCCTCGGTCAGGACCGGCGCATTGACCGCGTCGGCATGGCCCTGCGCGAGTTCGTCGGCGGTCACCGGTATAAGGTTGGGGTCGATCGTCACGGTCATGCCGGGGCTCCTTCAAGCTCTCTCGAAAACGCCGCCGCGACCGTCTGGCTCCGTCAGATTCCGGCGTACCATTCGTAGCCGCGATCTTCCCAATAGCCGCCCTTGCCGAGCTCCATCTTGGCGAAGCTGTCGACCGCCTCGATCCGCATGACGTATTTCGCCTGCTTGTAGCCAAGCTGGCGTTCGATCCGCATCCGGCACGGCGCGCCATGGGCGACGTCGAGGGGCTGGCCGCGCATCGTGTGGGCGATGATTGTCTGCGGGTGGAAGGCGTCGATCAGGTCGATGCTCTCGTAATAGCGCCCGGTCGACTGGGCGCCGCCCTTGGAGATTTCACCGCCATAATTGTCGGCGCAGTGGAAGACGATGTATTTCGCCGTCGGCAGCAGCCCCGCGGCCTTGAGCAGCGGCCCGAGTTGCGGCCCGGTCCACTGGCCGATCGCGCTCCACCCCTCGACGCAGTCGTGCCGCGTGATCTGGGTCCGCGCCGGCAGCGCACGCAGGTCGGCGAGCGACAGCGATATCGGCTTCCGGACGAGGCCGTCGATCTTGAGCTTCCAGTTGGCGAAGCCCTCGTCGACGTGGCGGCGGTAGTCGTCGTCCTTCGGGTTGGTCGAGCCGTTGGGCTTGAACACCGGCGAGATGTCGGCGGCGGTGAACTCCTGCGCGAGCGCCTGGCGTCCGACCAGCCGCTGCCAGCCGTAGGTTGCGCTTTGGGCCTTGGCGACGAAGTCGTTCGCTCCGACCGAGTTCGACAGTTTGTCGCAGCTGGAAAGGAGCAGACCGCCTGCTCCGACCCCGATCAGCGAACGCCGCGTGAGGACGGTCATGGCCGGCGCTCCTTCCCGGTATCATACCAGCCCGTTATCATCGACCGCAGCTGGTGGATCGGTCCCGAAAGGACGACCATCGCGACGTGGACGATGATGAAGGCGATCGTCAGGTCCATGACGATGAAGTGGATCGACCGCGCCGACGAGCGTCCGCCGAACAGCTGCGGCAGGAAGCCGTGCGCCGCCGCGTCGAACCCGGGCGACATCGACAGGCCGGTCAGGACCATCAGCGGCAGGATGACGAACACGGTGCCAGCATAAGCAAGCCGCTGGAGGATGTGATATTCCTTGTCGTTCTCGCCGCGCGGGAACTTGAGCTTCGCGTGCTCAACGATGTCGTGCCAGATGTTGGCGGGCGCGAGCTGCTTTAGCCGCGGCCAAACGTCGTCCTGCAGGTGGCGCGTGACCAGCCCGTAGATCAGGTAGGTCAGGCCGTTGAGGATGAACAGCCAGGCGAAAAAGAAGTGCCAGCGCCGGGCGGTGGCGAGGTCGCGGTTGGTCGGGAAGGTCGCCCATTCGGGGAAGCCCTGCGCGAGCTGCTGGCCGTCGGTGCCCTTGGCGAGGCCGAGAATGCCCGTGGTGTTGACTGTAACCGGACCGACGCGGGTCATGCCGATCGGCGTGCCGTCAGCCTTGCTGCTCGCGCCGATCTCGAACCAGCGGCGCGCGTCGTCATTATTGGCGCCGTACTGGCCCCAGTAGAGCGCGGGGTGGGCGTTGAAGATGTTCAATCCGCTGGCAATCAGGAAGCCGATGCACAGCACGTTGATCCAGTGGCAGATCCGGGTGACGACACGGTGGCGGTAGTAGACACGCCCCGGCGGCGGCGCGACGACGGTGTCGGCGAGCGGCTGGCTCGGTGGGGTATCGGCAACGGAGGCCATGCGTGCGTCCTTCGGTCGAGGGCGTAACGGACTGTCGCGGGCGGCGCGCGCGTTGTAAAGCGCGCCGCCCGCTACCTAGTTCAGTGCGGCTTCGAGGCCATCGCGTCCTTCTTCATCATCGCGTCGTGCTTCCTCATTTCGGCCTTTGTCATCTTTTTGCCAGCCATGTGGTCGGTGGCCATCGCGTCGGTCGCCATCGCATCGTGGGGCGCCATCTTGTCGGTGGCCATCGCGTCGTGCGTCGCCGGCTTGTCGGCCTTCATCGCGTCCTGCGCCATCGCGCCGGTGGTGCCAATCGCCGCGACGGCGGCAGCGAGCATCAAGGTCTTGATCAGGGTCATGGTCGTCTCTCTCGATTGTGCCGCACGCCCGATGGCGACCGGCGGTGGGTAAAGGGTTTCAGCCGCGGACCGCGGCGAGGATCGGGCCGCCGCTGGTCTGGACGAGGACCGCGGTCGACAGGCCGGGCGCAGCGGCGGGGATGCCGAGCGTTGCCGGCGTGCCGTTCCATTTGCCGAGCTTGACGAGCTGGCGGACGACGTTGCGGTGGCCGATCGTGCGGCCGGTGTTCTCACCGGCGCGGATCGCGACCGCGATCGTCCGCGGGTCGTAGCGGACCAGCCAGACGTCGGCGCCGCCTGCAGGAGCGGCCCCCGCCCCGATCGCGACCTTGCCGGCGGCGAGCGTCAGGTCGGGGCCGGTGCGCGGCTGAACGGTCTTGAGCGCGGCTTCGATCTGCCCGGGTCGCACGCCGACGACGTCGGTCCGGCCGTCGACGATCACCTGCGGCGTCCATACCTGGTCATGGTGGAAGCCGCGGGCATAATCCCATTGGCGGGTGGTCTGCGCGGCGCTGGCGAATGTGTCCTTCCAGCCGAGCTGGTCCCAATACGTAACGGCAAAGGTCAGCGTCAGCAGGTCTGGGCGGTCGGCGAGCGCGTTGAGGTTCGTGATCGCCGGCGGGCACGACGAGCAGCCCTGCGACTGGTAAAGCTCGACGACTGTCGGATGCGCGGCGTCGGTCCGGGCGAGCGGAGGGGTCGCGACCAGCGCGGCGGCGAGAAGTATCGAGCGAAACATCGGCGGTCCTCGTGACGGGTCACAAGGCAGTTCGCCGCATGGCTGCACGAAGTTACAGCCAATGACCGTCATCCCCGCTTTCGCGGGGGTGACGGTCTGCATTTACGACCCGATGAAGCTCAGCAGGTCGGCGTTCAGGCGATCCTTCGCGGTCATGTGGAGGCCGTGCGGCTCGTCGTCATACTCGATCAGCTTCGAGCCCGCGATCATCCGCGCTGCCACGCGACCCGAACTGTCGATCGGCACGGTCTGGTCGGCGGTGCCGTGGATGATCAGCGTCGGCATCGTGAACGCCGCCATGTCGGGGCGGAAGTCGGTGCTCGAGAAGGCCTTGGCGCACTCGATCGTGGCACGGTGCGACGCCATCATCGCGATCTGCTGGGTCCACTGCAGATGCTCGGCCGAGACGCGCTTGCGGAGCATCGAATTGCCATAGAATTGCGGCCCGAAGCTGCCGAAGAACGCGGCGCGGTCGCGTTGCATGTCGTGGAGCATCCCTTCGAACACCGACGGATCGACGCCGGTGGGATTGTCGCTGGTTTCGACAAGGTACGGCGTCACCGCGCTGACCAGCACGGCCTTGGCGACCTTCGCGCCGCCGTGACGTCCGAGGTAACGCGCGACCTCGCCGCCGCCCATCGAGAAGCCGACCAGCGTGACGTCGTTCAACTCGAGATGCTCGATCAGTTGGGCAAGGTCGTCGCTCATCGTGTCATAGTCGTAACCGTTCCACGGCTGGCTAGACCGGCCGAAGCCGCGCCGGTCATAGGCGACGACGCGGCAACCGTTCTCGGCGAGGAAGGTCGCCTGCTCCGACCACATGTCGGCATCGAGCGGCCAGCCATGGATCAGGACCACCGCGCGTCCGCTGCCCCAATCGTTGAAATAGATCTCGGTGCCGTCGGTCGTGGTGAAGGTCGTCATCGGGGGGCTCCTTGGTTGCCGCGCATCAACCCTGCCGCCGCGGGGAAGTTCATGCCGGTAACGCGACTAATTCGCTGGGCGCCTCCGCGCTTCCCGGCTTGCGCGGAAGCCGCCGACGCCATAGCGGCTGCAGCGCATAACGGGATCGATCGATGCTCCAGCTTTATTCGGCGGGCGAAAAACGCGTGACGTGCGACGGCGACCTGACGACCGCGCCGCTGCCGCCGGGAATCGTCTGGCTCGACCTGTTCGAGCCGTCGAAGGCGGAGGAGGCGTTCGTCGAGCGCGTCCTCGGCGTCGGCGTCCCGACCCGTGACGAGATGGTCGAGATCGAACCGTCTAGCCGCCTCTACCAGGAGGGCAACACTGTCGTCGTCATCGCCAGCCTGCTCGCCGGGACCGGCGACGACCTGCCGGTCACGACCCCGGTGTCGTTTGTCCTGACGCCGACCCACCTCATCACGATCCGCTATGCCGCGCCGAAAGCGTTCGAACTGTTCGCCGCGCACGTCGAACGCTCGCCGGCATTATGCTCCGACGCGACGATGACACTGATCCACCTGCTCGACGCGATCGTCGACCGGATGGCCGACGTCCTTGAAGGGGTCGGATCGGAGATGGACAATATCTCCAAGTCGACTTTCCGCCGCGGCGGCTCGCGGACGCAGCGGATGACCAATGCCGCGCTCCAGGTCCTCCTGACGCGGATCGGCCACGCCCACGATATCGTCTCGAAGTCGCGGGTCAGCGGCGTCAGCCTGTCGCGGCTGATCAGCTTCCTCGGCGGCACGCTCGACCCGAAGGGGACCAAGGAGCATCTCGACGGGCTGGCGAAGGACGTGTCGTCGCTGACCGACCATGCCAGCTACCTCAGCGGCAACATCACCTTCCTGCTCGACGCCGCACTCGGGCTGATCAACATCGAGCAGAACGCAATCATCAAGATCTTCTCGGTCGCGGCGGTGATCTTCATGCCGCCGACGCTGGTCGCGAGCATCTACGGGATGAACTTCAAGAACATGCCGGAGCTCAATTTCCATTACGGCTACCCGATGGCGCTCGGCATCATGGTCTGCTCGGCGGTGCTGCCGTACCAGTTCTTCAAGAGCCGCGGCTGGCTGTAGGGGCTACCCTGCGTCGAGGGCGCAGCCGTATTCGGGGGTGTACGTCGCGGTGTGTTTCGCCAGCAGCGGCACCCACGCGGTGATCCGCTTCGCCGCCGGGTCGTTCTCCATCCGGACGATCTCCATCCCCGGCTCGAAGTCGGTCGCGCACGACTTCATGTCGCGCCTACCGACATAGTGGCACGAGCAGACGACGTGCGCGACATAGCCCGCAGCGAGGTCGGCGCGGCGCCCGGTCGAGCCATTCTTGACCACGACGAAGCCCGCACCGGCGACGACGATCACCGCCGCTGTTCCAGTCAGCCACCAATTTCTTGCCTTCACCGGCTTGCCCCCATTACCATCGTCGGCCAACCGGGGAATGCTGACGCGATGCGGGCCGTGCGATCAAGTCTCATTCTGCTCCTCGCCCTGATCTCGGGGCCGGCGATGGCGAAAACGGCCGGGGAAACCGCGCTCGACCGGCTGTTCTCGGACAAGACCTTCGGCGAGACCCGCGCGGTCGTCGTCCTGCAGAACGGCACGCCGGTGATCGAGCGCTATGCCCCCGGCTATGGTCCCGGCAACCGCTTCATCTCATGGTCGATGGCGAAGTCGATCACCTCGACCCTGCTCGGGCAGCTCGTTGCCGCCGGCAAGCTCGACCTCAACGCCCCCGCGCCGATCCCGGCGTGGCACCGCGACCCGGCCGACCCGCGCGGCAAGATCACCTTGCTCCAGATGGTCCACATGGCGTCGGGCCTTGCCCACTCGGAGACCGGGCCGCCGGTCGAGGAGGCCGACACCAACCGCGCCTTGTTCAGCGACGAGAGCAACGACTCCGCCAAGGCCGCCGAGGCTGCGCCGCTCAAATATCCGCCGGGAACGCGCTACGAATATTCAACGCTGACGACGGTGATGCTCGACGACATCATCGTCCGGACGATCGCGCCGGGCGCGACGACGCCCGCAGCGCGGCGCGCGGCGATGCAGGCGTACCTCCACGACGCGTTGATCGTGCCGTCGAGGATGGCGAGCCTCGTCTGCGAATATGATGCGGCGGGGACGATGCTCGGCGGCTCGTTCTGCCACGCGACCGCGCGCGACTGGGCGAAGTTCGGCCAGATGTATCTCGACAACGGCGTCGTCGCGGGCAGGCAGGTCGTGCCCACATCGTGGGTCGCCTTCGTCCAGCAACCCGCGCCGACCAACCCGGCATACGGCGGCCAGTTCTGGCTCAACCACCCGGGAAATGCAGAGGGTCATCCGGCACTGTTCCCCGACCAGGGGCCTGCAGACCTCTATTCGGCGATCGGCCACCTCGGCCAGTACGTCATGATCGCGCCGTCGAAGCGCCTCGTCGTCGTCCGCCTCGGCAAGACGCCCGACGGCGAGCGCGGCGGCCTGCTCCCGACACTGGGCAAGCTGGTCAACAGCTTCCCCGACGTGAAGTGAGCGATCCGCAGGCCACAGGCGGCGATCCCCGTCGCGGAAGCGACAGCGACCATCGCATCATCGACGTCAAGCTCGACGAACGAACGATCCTGTGGCGCAACGCCGACATCGAGCAGGAGCGCCGCGTCGCGATTTTCGACCTGCTCGAAGGCAATTTCTTCAAGCCGGTGACCGCGTACGACGATGGCTATGCTGGGCCGTACAAGGTCGTGATGGGAGTCGAGGAGGGGCGGCTGACCGTCGCGGTCGCAACCACGAGCGACGTCCCGCTCGAGGCGTTCGTCATCCCGCTTTCGACCTTCCGCCGCACCGTCCGCGACTATTTCGCGATCTGCGACAGCTACTTCAAGGCGATCCGCAACGCCACGCCGAGCCAGATCGAGACGATCGACATGGCCCGCCGCGGCATCCACAACGACGCCGCCGAGTTGCTCATCGAACGCCTCGCCACCCGGATCGAGGTCGATTTCGACACCGCAAGACGCCTGTTCACGCTGATCTGCGTGCTGCATATCCGGCAGTAAGTTCCACACTCCCGTCATCCCCGCGAAAGCGGGGAGCCATCTCCCAAACTCAGGAGATGGTTCCCCGATTTCGCGCGGATGACGGCCTGAAGATCAACGATAGGCTCCGTCCCATATGTCCGTCATGTCCGACCGCTGGATCCGTGAGCAGGCGCTCTCGACCGGGATGATCGAGCCGTTCGTCGATCGGCAGCAGCGCGACGGGGTGATCTCGTACGGGCTGTCTAGCTACGGCTATGACGCGCGGGTGTCGGACGAGTTCAAGATCTTCACCAACGTCGACAGCGTCACCGTCGACCCGAAGGACTTCCACCCGGCGAGCTTCGTCGACCGCAAGACCGACTGCTGCATCATCCCGCCGAACAGCTTCGCGCTGGCGCGGACGGTCGAGTATTTCCGCGTACCGCGCGACGTGCTGGTGATCTGCCTCGGCAAGTCGACCTATGCGCGGTGCGGGATCATCGTCAACGTGACCCCGCTCGAGCCGGGCTGGGAGGGGCATGTCACGCTCGAATTCTCGAACACGACGCCGCTGCCGGCGAAGGTCTATGCCAACGAGGGCGCGTGCCAGTTCCTGTTCCTGCTCGGCAACGAGCCGTGCGAGGTCAGCTATGCCGACCGTGCGGGCAAGTATCAGGGGCAGCGCGGGGTGACGCTGCCGAAGCTCTAAGGTAACAGAGGTAACACTAAACGCATCTTGAATCGTGCGCCAGTCGCCCGAATTTTGATGTATTATTGCCGCTGCATCGCGGCTAGCCGTCGACGATGAGAAAGGACATGCGCGCCGCCGAAACGGTTCGCAGCGCCGATCCTGCTCTTAGCAAGCGGGTGTAGGACAGCGTATTCGTCCGCCGCCTGCTTCCCGTCAGAAGCGCGTTGCGAACTGGAGGCCGCCGCCGCCGCTGTCGCCATAGGCGGTCAGGCGGGTGTGGTCGTTGAGACGGCGGGTGAACAGATACGCCGAGCCCTCGCCAATCGCGGCCCCGGCGACCGCGTCGTACCAGTGGTGGTCGCGTGTATGGACCCGGGCGAAGCCGACGAGGGTGGCGAAGGCCTCGAATGGCAGACCGACACGCCAGCCGTAGCGCGCGTGGAGATAGCCTGCACCGGCGAAGGCGATCGAGGTATGCGCCGACGGGAACGAATGCTCGCCACCGTTGGGGCGGCGCTCGTTGACCGAATATTTGAGCGCTTCGGTAGCGGCGACGGTCAATGCGCCGGTTTCAGCCAGCTCGATCAAGCCGGTACGGTCGCCCTCGTACAGCGTGATGCCGCCAGCCGCGAGCGGGATGCCGATCTCGCCGACGTTGGCCAGGCCGTGCCAGAACTTGTCGCTCGCGGCGGCGGGGGTCGCGGCGAGCGCGGCAACGACCGCTAAAAGTGTAAAGCGCTGCATATCGGATCCCGGGGGCAAGCGAATGAAGCTGCCGCCTTAACGGCTCGCCGCAACGCGGTCGAGAAGGCTCAGCCATGCTACGGCGGATTGACCGATGCGGTGTTGCATCAACAGCGCACTGCTCGCCGTCGGGTCGGGAACGGTCCCGGCGACGCCATGGACTGCTTCGGACAAGGCGGCGGCGGACGGCGCGGCGACGCGGCCGAAGCTCGGGTGGGACAGGATTTCGGGGACGGCGGGCGAGCACGGCGTCGTGACGACGGGCACCCCTGCCGCAAGCGCTTCGATCAGCACCGCAGGGTACCCCTCGTAGCGCGAGGTGCAGAGGAAGGCGTCGGCGCGGGCTAGATACGGCGCGGTGCTTGGGACGTGACCGGCGAAGTTGACGCGGTCGGCGACCCCGAGTGCCGCGGCGCGCGCTTCGAGGCGGTCCCGCTCACGCCCGTCGCCAAGCAGGTCGAGCCGCCATTCCGGACCGAGCGCGGCGAGCGTTTCAAAGGCGAGGCCGAAATCCTTCTGCGGCATCAAGCGCCCGGCGGTGACGAGCGTTCGGATTGGGGGAACCGGTCCAGACCGCGGCGGTGGCAAGGTCCAGTCGTCGGGCAGGTTGGGCTCGGCGATCGTCGCCACACTTCGACCGAGAACCGCCTTGGCCTCGGCGGCAAGCGCGGGGGACATCGCGACCAGCGCCGCATAGTGCCGCGTCGCCCACGCGAACCAGCGGTTGAGGATCCGCTGCCCCGGCGGCCCGCGCTCGGCGACGCGGATCGGGTTGCTGATCTTGGCGACGACCGGCCGCCGCATTCCCGCCAGTCGCATCGCGCTGAAGGCGGGGACGTGCCAGTTGCCGGGCGAGACGACGACATCGGGGGCGAGCGCGGCGATCATTCCCGCCGCCGCGTGGCCGAAGCGCAGCCGGTCGGGGATGCTCCGGGTCAGGGTGCGGCGGAACTCGACGACAGGCAGTCCGTCGGCGAGCGGTCGCGCGACCCCGGCCTCTGTCCCGGCGATGATCGTGACGCGCCGCCCGGCGGCGGCCCAGCGCTGCGCCAGCCGGATCGCGATGCGCTCGCTCCCGCCCCCGGAGAAATCGTGGAGGACGAGCGCGATATGCGCGGCTCGCCCGTCAATGCTGGTCACCCCGTCGCTCCTCCACGCGGCGTGACTAGCGGTCGCCCGGTCACAAATCTATAACGCGCGTAAACGGCCTCATCCTTGGGAATTCACATGCGTTCGATCCTGTTGCTCGGTGCCGCCCTGATGGTCGTCGCCGCTGCCCCCGCGTCCAAGCCGACCTACGGCGACTACGGCTTCGACACCGCCGGGATGGACCGCAGCGTCACGCCCGGTAACGACTGGGGCCGCTTCGCCAACGGCAAGTATATCGACGATCTCGTCATCCCCGACGACCGCTCGAACTACGGCATGTTCACCAAGCTGCGCGATCTCAGCCAGGAGCGGACGCGCGGGCTGGTCGAGGCCGCCGCCGCGGCGAACGCCCCCGCCGGGAGCGAGACGCGCAAGATCGGCGATTATTACGCGAGCTTCCTCGACACCGCGACGATCGAGAAGAAGGGGCTGAGCCCGCTCCAGCCGCGGCTCGATGCGATCGCGGCGATCGGCGACCGGACCAAGCTGGCGGCGACGCTCGGCGACTTGAACCGCGAAGGGATCGACGCGCCGGTCAACCTGCGGCTGCGGCAGGATCTCAAGAACCCCGACATCTACAGCGTCTACATCGGCCAAGGCGGGCTCGGCATGCCCGACCGCGACTATTACCTCGATACGAAGAACCCGAAGTTCGCCGACGTCCGGACAAAATACGAGGCGTATGTCGCGCAGCTGCTGACCCTCGCCGGGGTGCCCGACGCGGCCGCCAAGGCGAAGATGGTCTACGACCTCGAGGCCAAGCTGGCGGCGGTCCAGTGGAGCCGGGTCGAGCGGCGGCAGGTCGACAAGACGTACAACCCCGTCGCCACCGCCGAACTGGCGGCGAAGGACCCCGGCGTTGACTGGACGCCGTTCCTGACGGCCGCCGGCGTCGCAAGCCAGCCCCGGATAATTGTCTCCAACCCGAGCGCGATCGCAGGCACGGCGAAGCTCGTCGCCGACGAGCCGCTTGCTGCGTGGCAGGCGTATCTGACTTTCCACACGCTCGACCGCTGGGCACCGCTGCTGCCGGCGACGTTCGTCGACGCCAAGTTCGCCTTCTCGGGCACCGTCCTGTCGGGCCAGCCGGTCAATCAGGAGCGCTGGAAGCGCGGAGTCGACGCGACGAGCGATGCGCTCGGCGAGGCGGTCGGCAAGCTGTACGTCGCCAAGTATTTCGCCCCCGACGCGAAGGCTAAGGCCGACGCGCTGGTCAAGAACATCATCGCGGCGATGGACGCCCGCCTCGGCGCGCTGACGTGGATGGACCCCGCGACCAAGGTTCAGGCGCGTGCCAAGCTCGCGGTGTTCACCCCCAAGATCGGCTACCCGTCGAAGTGGCGCGACTATTCCAACCTCGAGGTCGTCCGCGGCGACGCGCTCGGCAACGCCCAGCGGGCGGCGCGCTTCGAGTTCCAGCGCGACCTCGACAAGCTCGGCAAGCCGATCGACCGCAGCGAGTGGGGCATGACCCCGATGACGGTCAACGCCTATGCCAACCCGACGTGGAACGAGATCGTCTTCCCCGCGGCGATCCTCCAGCCGCCGTTCTTCGACCCCAACGCCGACCCGGCGGTCAATTATGGCGGCATCGGCGCGGTGATCGGCCACGAGATCAGCCACCATTTCGACGACCAGGGGCGCAAGTACGACAAGCGCGGGACGCTCGCCGACTGGTGGACGGCGCAGGACATCGCCCGGTTCAAGGTGCTGACCGACAAGGTCGTCGCGCAGTACGGCGCCTACCAGCCGCTCCCCGGGCTGCACATCAACGGCGAACTGACGCTCGGCGAGAACATGGCCGATCTTGCCGGCATCAACGTCGCCTATGATGCCTACCATAAGTCGTTGAACGGCAAGCCCGCGCCGGTGATCGACGGGATGACCGGCGACCAGCGCTTCTTCCTCGGCTTCGCCCAGATCTGGCGGCAAAAGTACCGCGACGCGGCGCTGCTCCAGCAGACGACGACCGACCCGCACACCGCGGGCTTCCTCCGCCCCAACGTCGCCCGCAATCTCGACGCCTGGTACGCGGCGTTCGGCGCCAAGCCGGGCGAGACGCTGTATCTGTCGCCGGAGGAGCGGATCAAGGTCTGGTGAGGCATCGGCGGCGGCAAGCCGGCCCGCGCGCCGCTAACCGACGACGTCTGCCATCGTGTACCGCCCCGGCGGCTTGCCCGCGAGCCATGCCGCCGCCGTGACCGCGCCGTGAGCGAAGATATCGCGGCTTTCGGCGCGGTGGATCAGCTCGATCCGCTCGCCGTCGCCGGCGAACAGCACCATGTGGTCGCCCGCCGCCGAGCCGCCGCGCAGCGCCGCAAAGCCGATCGAACCCTTCGCCCGGACGGGTCCGACGCCGTCGCGCAATCCCGTCCGCACCGCGTCGAGCGTCGTCCCCCGCCCACGCGCCGCCGCCGCGCCGAGCGCGAGCGCGGTTCCCGACGGCGCGTCGCGCTTGTCGCGGTGGTGTAGCTCGAGAATCTCGATATCCCAGTCGGGCAGCCGTGCCGCCGCCGCCTCGACCAGCCCGGCGAGGACGGTGACGCCGATGCTGGTATTCGCGGTCTGCAGCACGGCGATATCGCGCGCGGCGCGGGTCACGGCGGCATCGTGCTTCGCCTCGAGCCCGGTCGTGCCGATGACGATCGCCGTCCGTGTCGACCATGCGGCGTCGAGATTGGCCTCGAGCGCATCGGGGCTGGTGAAGTCGACCATGACGTCGCAGGCGTGAGCGAGCGCCGACGGATTGCTGCAGATCGTCAGCCCGCCACCGAGCTTCGCCCCGACCGAGCGATGTCCGGCACGCTCGACCGCGCCGCCGAGGACCATCCGCGGATCGGCGGCGATCGCGGCGATGATCGCCTGCCCCATCCGCCCGCCTGCACCGAGAACACCGACCTTGATCATATCGCCTCCATCGCGCCACTATGCGCTTCGCGGCGGCCGATCGCCAAGGCCGGTCGTCGGGGAGGCGTGGGGGTGAAGCTCAATCTGTGGCTGGTCGCGGGCGGGGTGCTCAGCGCAATCGCCGCGTTGCTCCATCTCGCGATCATCGCCGGGGGCCCGTCGTGGTACCGCTTCTTCGGCGCAGGCGAGCGGATGGCGCACCTTGCGGAGACGGGCAAATCCGAGGCGTGGCTGGTCACGGCGGCGATCGCGGCGGTGCTCGCAGTCTGGGCCGCCTATGCGTTTTCCGGAGCGGGCCTGTTGCCGCGCCTGCCGCTTCTCAAGCTGGGATTGGTTATGATTTCAACGATCTATCTCGTACGCGGGCTGGCGCTTGTCCCCGGCCTGATGTTTCGGCCGGGGCTGGTCACGCCGTTCCTGTTCTGGAGTTCGCTCGTCGTCATCGTCTACGGGCTGACTTACACGGTCGGCACATGGCAGGCATGGTCGCGGCTGTGATCCGCAATATCGTCATCCTCACCGGCGCCGGCATCTCGGCCGAAAGCGGCGTCCCGACCTTTCGCGGCCCCGACGGGCTGTGGGAGGGCCACCGGGTCGAGGATGTCGCGACGCCACAGGCGTTCCGCCGCGATCCGGTCCTCGTCCAACGTTTCTACGACGCCCGCCGCGCGGCGCTGGTGCACGTTGAGCCGAACCCGGCGCATCTTGCACTCGCCCGGCTCGATCGCGAGTGGACCGGCGACCTGCTGATCGTCACGCAGAATGTCGACGACCTCCACGACCGCGCTGCCGAGCCGGGCCACGGTCGGCCCGCGCGCCTCGTTCACATGCACGGCGAACTCAAGTCGGCGCTATGCGGCCGCTGCGGCGCAACGCAGCCGTGGGACGGCGACCTGACCGGAGCGGACCCGTGCGGTTGCGGTGGCACGCTGCGCCCCGACATCGTCTGGTTCGGCGAGATGCCGTACCACATGGACCGGATCGACGCCGCGATCGCCGGGTGCGACCTGTTCGTCTCGATCGGCACCAGCGGCGCGGTCTATCCCGCCGCCGGGTTCGTCGACGCCGCGCGGCACGCCGGTGCCCGCACGCTCGAAATCAATCTCGAGCCGAGCGCAGGAACCCAGCTGTTCGACGAGGCGCGCCACGGCCCGGCCGGAAGGCTCGTCCCCGAGTGGGTCGACGCGTTGCTTGGCGGCTAACGGAGCCCCCGCAAGCCGATCCGGTACATCGGCTTGCTATCGTCTCGGGCAT
Organism: Polymorphobacter sp.; assembly: GCF_025362435.1. Classification (GTDB taxonomy): domain Bacteria; phylum Pseudomonadota; class Alphaproteobacteria; order Sphingomonadales; family Sphingomonadaceae; genus Polymorphobacter_B. Next base: position 10,954 of record NZ_JANYGL010000011.1, on the reverse strand, counting down.
TTGCAACAACTCTTGCAAGACAAGATGGGCGGCATCGGCACGCCCGCGGTTTCTTGGGGGATTATTCATGGACTTCGTGCTTATCGCGATCCTGTGCGGGCTCGCTGCCGTTGCCTACGGAGTTGTTACTTCGCGGCAGGTGCTCGGCGCCTCGCCCGGAAATGCGCGGATGCAGGAGATCGCCAAGGCCATCCAGGAGGGCGCGGGGGCGTATCTCAAGCGGCAGTACCAGGCGATCGCGATCGTCGGCGTAATCGTCGCGGTCCTCGTCGCGCTATTTCTCGGCGTCGTTCCGGCGGTCGCGTTCGTCATCGGCGCACTGCTGTCGGGGGCGACCGGGTTCATCGGCATGAACATCTCGGTCCGAGCCAACGTCCGCACTGCCGAGGCGGCGCGCAATTCGCTCCAGGCAGGGCTGACGATGGCGTTTCGCTCGGGCGCGGTGACAGGGATGCTCGTCGCCGGTCTCGCGCTGCTGGCGATCGCCGGATATTTCTACTCGCTGGTCAACTTCGGCCACATGGACCCGACCAGCCGCCCGGTGATCAACGCCCTCGTCGCGCTGAGCTTCGGCGCATCGCTGATCTCGATCTTCGCGCGGCTCGGCGGCGGCATCTTCACCAAGGCGGCCGACGTCGGCGCCGACATGGTCGGCAAGAACGAACTCGGCTTCGACGAGGACGACGACCGCAACCCCGGTGTCATCGCCGATAACGTCGGCGACAATGTCGGCGACTGCGCCGGCATGGCCGCCGACCTGTTCGAGACCTATGTCGTCACATTGGGCGCAACGATGGTGCTGGTGGCGCTGCTCGTCGCCGGGACCGACGCCGCGAGGCTGATGACGCTGCCGCTGCTCGCGGGCGGGGTGTGCATCATCACCTCGGTGATCGGCACGTTCTTCGTCAGGCTCGGCAAGTCGGGCTCGATCATGGGCGCGCTGTACAAGGGCTTTATCGTCACCGCGCTGCTGTCGATCCCGGCATTGTGGTTCGCGACGAAGGCGATCTTCCCCGACATGAACGCGGTGATCTCGGTTAAGCCGGCGCAGGCTGCTGCGGCCGCCGCCGTCGCCGCGCCGACCGACTTCACCGCGATGCATTTGTTCTTCTGCATGCTCGTCGGGCTCGCGGTGACCGGGCTGATCGTCTGGATCACCGAATATTACACCGGCACCGGCTATCGTCCGGTCCAGTCGATCGCCAAGGCGAGCGACAGCGGCCACGGCACCAACGTCATCCAGGGCCTCGCCGTCAGCATGGAATCGACGGCGTTGCCGACGCTGGTGATCGTCGTCGGCATCATCGCCAGCTTCCAGCTTGCCGGGCTGATCGGCATTGCGTTTGCCGCCACCGCAATGCTTGCGCTCGCCGGGATGGTCGTCGCGCTCGATGCTTACGGCCCGGTCACCGACAACGCCGGCGGCATCGCCGAGATGGCCGGGCTCGAGCATGAGGTCCGCCAGCGGACCGACGCGCTCGACGCGGTCGGCAACACCACCAAGGCGGTGACCAAGGGCTATGCGATCGGCTCGGCGGGGCTCGCAGCGCTCGTCCTGTTCGCGACCTACACCGAGGACTTGCGCCAGTTCTTCGCCACCACCACGGTCGATTTCACTTTGTCGAACCCCTACGTCGTCGTCGGCCTGCTCCTCGGCGCGCTCCTGCCGTACCTGTTCGGCGGCATGGCGATGACCGCGGTCGGGCGGACGGCGTCGGCCGTCGCGCAGGACATTCGCGCCCAGTTCCGCGAGTCGCCCGGCATCGCCGACCGCAGCGTCCGGCCGGATTATGCCCGGACCGTCGGCCTCGTCACCGCGGGCGCGATCCGCGAGATGATCGTCCCGTCGCTGCTGCCGGTGCTCGCCCCGGTCGTCGTCTATTTCGCGGTCACCGCGGTGTCGACGCAGGGCAACGGCTTCGCCGCACTCGGCGCGCTGCTGATGGGGGTGATCGTCTCGGGGCTGTTCGTCGCGATCTCGATGACGAGCGGCGGCGGCGCGTGGGACAATGCCAAGAAGGTGATCGAGCAAGGCGCGTACGGCGGCAAGGGCTCGCCCGCGCACCAGGCGGCGGTGACCGGCGACACCGTCGGCGATCCGTACAAGGACACCGCCGGGCCGGCGGTCAACCCGATGATCAAGATCACCAACATCGTCGCGCTGCTGCTCCTCGCGGCGCTGGCGGGGCATGGCTAACCGCTTTCGCGGGCGCGGTGGTTAGGATAGTCCCGTCGGCACCAACGACGGAGAGCCCGTGACCGAATACACCCTCGACGACGAACAGCTTGCCGCGCAGGCGTGGTTCCAAAGCCTCCGCGACCAGCTCTGCGCCGCCTTCGAAACCCTCGAGGACGAGGGGGAGGGCGACGCTCCCGCCGGGCGCTTCGAGCGGACCGCATGGGAGCGTCCCGACGCGACCGGCGCCCCCGGTGGCGGCGGCGTCATGTCGGTGATGAAGGGCCGGGTGTTCGAGAAGGTCGGAGTCAACACCTCGACGGTATTCGGCGAGTTCGCCCCCGAATTCGCCAAGTCGATCAACGGCGCCAGCGCCGATCCGCGCTTCTTCGCCACCGGCATCAGCCTCGTCGCGCACATGGCGAACCCGCACGTCCCCGCGGTCCACATGAACACGCGCTTCCTCGTCACGACCAAGCGCTGGTTCGGCGGCGGCGCAGACCTCAACCCGGCGCTTCCAGTCGCCGCCGACACCGCTGACTTCAAGGCGGCGTTCAAGGCTGCGTGCGACCGTCACGGCAGCGATTATTACGAACGCTTCGACCGCTGGTGCGACGAGTATTTCTACGTTCCCCACCGCAACCGCAATCGCGGCGTCGGCGGCATCTTCTACGACCATCTCGAAGGTGATTTCGCCGCCAACTTCGCTTTTACCCAGGACGTCGGGCGGACCCTCCTCGGCATATTCCCCGCGATAGTCCGGCGGCACATGCACGACCCGTTCACCGAGGCCGAGCGCATCGCCCAGCTGCGCTACCGCGGCCTGTATGCCGAATTCAACCTCGTCTACGACCGCGGCACGACCTTCGGCCTCAAGACCGGCGGCAACGTCGACGCGATCCTGATGAGCCTGCCGCCCCTCGCGCGCTGGGACTGACGGCTACCGCCGCAGCCGCAGGTAGACGACGGCAATTCCAACCGCGTTGAACACCGTGAACAGCGCGCCGACGACCCCGCCGAGGACGCTGGCGATCACCGCACCCGCGGCACCCGCGCCGAGTCCGGTCAGCGCCGTGGCGATGCCGCCGCCGATGATCGCAGCGATCGTCGACAGCGCGAGGAACCACGCCGCCCACATGATCGTGAAGGCGATGATCCGCCAGCCGTTGTTCTCGGTCAGCTCCCAGCTCCGCCGGACCGCCGCAAGCGGCGCGGCAACCCCGTCGACCACCAGCGGCATCGCCAATGTCAGCCGCCCCGCCATGTACAGGCCCGGGACGATGAACAGCAGCAGCCCGGCGCCGATCGGCACTGCCGCGAGCAGCAGCGCGACGACGAGCAGCGGCCACAGTCGCAGGGCGACGAGCAATGCCTCGCCGACCGAACGGTCGATCCCGCTCGCCTTGTCGATCACCAGCCGGATGATCGCCGCCTGCGCGACGATCGCGATCAGCGACGGCAGCACCAGCGCGATGAAGACGAGGTTCGGCGTCAGTTCGGCCGGGGACTTCGGCAGCGCCGGCCCAAACAGCTCGATCGCGACGCCGGGAAGCAGGACGAACGCGGCCGCGACTGGCAAGTAAAGCGCCATGCCCGCGCGCGCCGTGGCGAAGGTGTCACGCCACAGCGCGGCAATCGACAGGCGATAGCTCATGCGCCGCCGCCGGAACGGTGACGGACTTTACGCAACATCACCGGCGCGCTCAGGCGGCGCGGGCGACGCCTTTTTCGGTCACCAGCGCCTCGAGTTCGCCCGACTGGAACATCTCCATCATGATGTCGGAGCCGCCGACGAACTCGCCCTTGACGTAAAGCTGCGGCACGGTCGGCCAGTCGCTGTACGCCTTGATGCCCGAGCGGACCTCAGGGTCGGCGAGGACGTCGACGGTCTCGTAGTCGACGCCGAGGCGCTCGAGGATGCCGATCGCGCTCGACGAGAAGCCGCATTGCGGGAACAGCGGGGTCCCCTTCATAAACAGCACGACGTCGGTGCCGCCGACAAGCGCACCGATCTTGGCATGGATATCGGTCATGACATGGTCTCCTGAACGGGGGCGGCGGTCGTCAACTGGAGCGCGTGGAGTTCGCCCCCCATCCGGCCGCAAAGGGCATTGTAGACGAGCTGGTGCTGGCGGACGCGCGGCAGTCCGGCGAAGGCGCCCGAGACGACGCGCGCGCGATAATGATCGCCGTCACCGGCAAGGTCGGTGATCGTCACCTGCGCGTCGGGCATCGCGGCGACGATCGCAGCCTCGATATCGGCGGCGGCCATACCCATTAGATTGTGCTCCGCACGGGGCCCATCAGGCAACGTCCATGATCTGGTGGCGCGCTTCCGCCTGCGTCGCGTCCATCGCCGCACGGACGTCGGCGGCGGAGATGCCAATGCCACGAACGGCGAGATCGCTGAAGATCTTGTCGAACACGCCCTGGTGACCGGCCTTCTCGAATTCGGCGTGGACCACGGTGCGGGCATAATCCTCGCTTGCCTCGGGGGTCATCCCGAGCTTGCCCGCCGCCCACGTGCCCAGCAGCTTGTTGGCGCGCGCGACGATGCGGAACTCGACGTCGGCATCATGGGTGAACTTGGCTTCGAAGCCCGCTTCGCGCTCGTCGAATGTCGTCATGGCGGGGCGTGTGTCCTTCCTTGCCTAAATCCACAGATAGAGATGCAGCGTCACGCGTTCAACTCGCGATCGCCGGACCCCGCCTCATTGTCAGCCGCCCCCCGCCGCGCTATATCGCTTATCCAGCCCCGGCCGCGCGCGTACAGCCCGCGCCGGGGCGCTTTCTTTCCACGGATGCGGGCAGCGGCGCGCGTGTCCGGAAGACGACCGAGGAGGACGACGCCCATGTCCCGCCGCCGCCAGATCTACGAAGGCAAGGCCAAGATCCTTTACGAGGGTCCCGAGCCGGGGACGATCATCCAGTATTTCAAGGATGATGCGACCGCGTTCAACGCCCAGAAGAAGGGCACGATCAGCGGCAAGGGCGTGCTCAACAACCGCATTTCCGAGCATCTGTTCACGATGCTCGCGACGATCGGCATCCCGACGCACTTCATCCGCCGGTTGAACATGCGCGAGCAGCTCGTTCGCCAGGTCGAGATCGTGCCGATCGAGGTCGTCGTGAGGAACGTCGTCGCCGGCAGTCTCGCCAAGCGCTTCGGGCTCGAGGACGGCACCGCGCTGCCGCGGACGATCATCGAATATTATTACAAGGACGACGCGCTCGGCGATCCGCTGATCACCGACGAGCATATTTCGGCGTTCGGCTGGGCGAGCCAGGACGAGATGCACGACATCGCCGACATGGCGATTCGCATCAACGACTTCATGGCGGGGCTGTTCGCCGGCGTCGGCATCCGGCTGGTCGACTTCAAGCTCGAATTCGGCCGCCTGTTCGACAACGAGTTCAGCCGCATCATCCTCGCCGATGAGATCAGCCCCGACGGCTGCCGCCTGTGGGACATGAAGACCAACGACAAGATGGACAAGGACCGCTTCCGCCTCGATCTCGGCGGCGAAGTCGAGGCGTACACCGAGGTCGCGCGGCGGCTCGGCCTGCTTCCCGACGGCGCGGTGTCGACCGTTCTCGACCTCGACGAGCATCGCAAGGCGCGGGGCAAGTAGTCCCGCGCCTCCCAGTCTCGCCGCATCGCCGGCGATGCGGTTCGACTTGCCCGAAGCCGTGACGGCGACTAGACCGCGCACCATGAAAGCCCGTGTCATCGTCACCCTCAAATCCGGCGTCCTCGACCCGCAAGGGCGAGCGATCGGCAACGCGCTCGCGGGGCTCGGCTTCGCCGGCGTCAACGAGGTCCGGCAGGGCAAGCTGATCGAACTCGACCTCGCCGACGGCACGACCGCTGCCGACGTCGAGGCGATGTGCAAGGCGCTGCTCGCCAACCCGGTGATCGAGAACTACCGGATTGAACTCGCGTGATGGCGCCGTCGCCAGGGGTCGCCCGATGAAGACCGCCGTCATCGTCTTTCCCGGCTCGAACTGCGACCGCGACCTTGCCGTCGCGCTCCACGAAATCACCGGCACCGCCCCGGCGATGGTGTGGCATCGCGATACCGAACTTCCCGACGGCCTCGACCTGATCGCACTCCCCGGCGGGTTCAGCTACGGCGATTACCTGCGCTCCGGCGCGATGGCGGCGCGCTCGCCGATCATGGCAGCGGTGGTCGCGGCGGCGAACGATGGGCGCGCGATCCTTGGGGTCTGCAACGGTTTCCAGGTCTTGACCGAGACGGGGCTCCTGCCGGGTGCCTTGATGCGCAATGCCGGCCTCGACTTCGTCTGCCGCGACGTCGCGCTGTCGGTGGCGAACAGCCAGACGGCGTTCAGCGCGCGCTACGACGCCGGCGAGACGATCCGCATTCCGGTCGCGCACCACGACGGCAACTACGCCGCCGACGACGCCACGCTCGACCGCCTCGAGGGCGAGGGCCGCGTCGTCTTCCGCTACGCCGAGCCGGTCAACGGCAGCGCCCGCGACATCGCCGGGATCGTCAACGACGCCGGCAACGTTCTCGGCATGATGCCCCACCCCGAACGCCTGATCGACACGGCGCAGGGCGGCACCGACGGACGACGGCTGTTCGAAGGGCTGATGGCCGCCCTAGCCTAGGAAGCTGGCAACGAACGCGGGGTGGATCGCCCAGCCGAGAAAGCCCGCGAGCCCCATGATGATGCCGAAGCCGCCGAACGCCCACGCCACCGCGAGAACGGCGAAGGTCTCGACGACCGCCGATACCGCCGCCGCCGAAACCCCGATCGACATTAGCGCGTCGGCGGCATCGAACTGATCGTCGTGGACGTTGAGCGCGTCGTAGTTGGCCTCGAACGCCTTCGCCTTGGTCTGGAGCGCGGGGGTTTCGGCCTTGTACTTGGCGATCTCGGCAGCGAGCACCGCCTGCTGCGCGCTTACCTCGGGGCCCTTAGCGAGGAGGCCAAGCTGGGCCGCCGCGGTCTCGTCGATATGGAGCTTGGTCCGCGTCGCCTGGTATTCACCCCAGGTGTCGACCGCGTCGGCCTTCGACTGGGTCATCGCCTGGACGATGTTGCCGTCCTTGATGTTGCACAGGCCGAGGCACACCGACAGCAACACCACGGTCACCGCGACCATTCGGTTCAATCGCTTGTTCGCTCCTTCGGCGGGGAGGTCGTCGGCTTCCATCGTCAGATCCTTGGTCGTTACACCCGCGTCGTGAACGGGGTGAAGTTGGTGCCGCGGTCGAACACGTCGATCCCCTCGGCCGCCTTGAACAGCGCGACGACGCGGTAGGTGACCGGGGTCAGGATCACCTCCCAGCCGACCTTGAGCAGATAGTTGGTGACCAGCACCTCGATGACGAGGCTCGTCTCCCAGACGCCGAGGAAGGCGAGCGGGTAGAAGATCAGGCTGTCGACGCCTTGCCCCGCGACCGTCGAGCCGATCGTCCGCGTCCATAGCCAGCGCCCGCCGGTCAACACCTTCATCCGCGACAGCACCGCCGCGTTGACGATCTCACCCGCCCAGAAGGCGGTGATCGAGGCGAGAAAGATCCGCGGCACCTGCCCGAACACCGTCGCCAGCGCCGCCTGTCCGCTCCAGTCGGTCGCAGGGGGCAAGGCGACGACGACCCAGCTCATGCCCGCGGCGAACAGCGACGCGCCGAAGCCCGCCCAGACGCAGCGCCGCGCGCGGGCGAAGCCGTAGACCTCGGCGAGGATGTCGCCGAGGACGTAGCTCAGCGGGAAGAATAATATGCCCGCGCCGAAATGGACGACGCCGACGAGCGGCAGCGTCACCATTGCCGGCTTGCCCGCGCCGATCAGGTTCGAGCAGACGAGGATGACGACGAACGCCGCCATTGCGAAGTCGTAGTAGCGCAGCTGCCGCCCAGCGATCGCACCCGCGTCGACCGCCACGATCACTGCGGGTCCGATGGTCGATGGTGGGACGGCAACTGTCATGGTTGCAATCTTACGCAAACCAGCGACGGATAGAACAGGAGTTTGTTACGCGGGCGAAGATGTTGCGGTGCAGCAAAAGTCGTGCATACTCGGTAAACGCGACCTGGATAATCGGGCGCGGACAAGGGGACCCTGAATGACCAAACTCGCGCTCGTTCTGGCTGCGCTGGCAGCTTTCGCCCCGGCAGCGGCATTCGCTGTGCAGGCCAACCCGGTGCCACCGGCCCCCGCTTCTCCTGCGGCTCCTCCCGCTGCCGACGTCCCCACGGCTGCGCCGGCGAAGCTGAGCGCCGCTGAGCTTGAAAACGATCCGCGGATGCTTGCGGCAATCCGTCACGCCAACGCCCGCGCCGACCAGAAATGCGGCAACGGGGCCGGGGTCGGCGTCGTCGACCTGCAGACCAAGATGACGGCGCGGACCTGCCGCCGCCATATAGTCGACGCCGCCAAGCTCGACGCCGAATTCGAAATCAACGGCCACTAGCGCAGCACGGCTACCGCGCTGGTTTGTCCGTTACGCGCCGCCGTCAACGGAACGACGCGCGCCGCTGGCTATTGAGCCTCCCGACCCCCGGGAGACAGAACATGGCCACGACGACGAAGCAGGCGACAGCCAAAGACGCGACCGCAAAGACACTAGCCGATCCTATGGCGGGAGCTCGCGCCGCCGGGGTGGCCTTCGCCGCTGCCGGCCTGACCCCGGGCGAAGGCGGCGAACTACACCAGCGCATGGCCGCCGACGCCGAGCGGATGACGACGAACAACGGCATCGCGATCAGCGACGACTTCAACTCGCTTAAGGCTGGACCGCGCGGCCCGACGCTGCTCGAGGACTTCGCCCTGCGCGAGAAGATCCACCATTTCGACCATGAACGTATCCCGGAGCGCGTCGTCCACGCTCGCGGTCTCGCCGCGCATGGCGTCTTCCGCCTGAGCGACAGCCTCGCCGACTTCACCACCGCCGCCGTGCTGTCCGACACCGCGCTCGAAACCCCGGTGTTCGTCCGCTTCTCGACCGTCGCCGGCAACCGCGGCTCGTTCGATCTCGCCCGCGATGTGCGCGGCTTTGCGGTCAAGTTCTACACCACCGAGGGTAACTGGGACATCGTCGGCAACAACATCCCGGTGTTCTTCATCCAGGACGCGATCAAGTTCCCCGACCTCGTTCACGCCGTCAAGGAGGAGCCCGATCGCGGCTTCCCGCAGGCGCAGTCGGCGCACGACACTTTCTGGGACTGGATCGCCTGCTCGCCCGAGGCGATGCACATGGTAATGTGGCAGATGTCGGACCGCACCCTGCCGCGCTCGGTACGGACGATGCAGGGCTTCGGCGTCCACACCTTCCGGCTGGTCAACGCCGAGGGCAAGTCGAACTTCGTCAAGTTCCACTGGACCCCGAAGCAGGGGATGCAGTCGGTCATCTGGGACGAGGCAGTCAAGATCAACGGCGCCGATCCCGACTTCCACCGCCGCGACCTGTACAATGCGATCGAGATGGGCGACTTCCCGCAGTGGGACCTCGGCGTCCAGCTGTTCACCGAGGAGGAAGCCGCGAGCTTCGACTTCGACCACCTCGACGCGACCAAGGTCATCCCGGAGGAGATCATCCCCGTCCGCAACGTCGGCACGATGACGCTCAACCGTAACCCGACGAACGTCTTTTCGGAGACCGAGCAGGTCGCGTTCTGCACCCAGAACATCCTTCCCGGCATCGACTTCTCCGACGATCCGCTGCTCCACGGGCGCAACTTCTCGTACCTCGACACGCAGCTCAGCCGCCTCGGTTCGGTCAACTTCACGCAGCTGCCGATCAATGCGCCGAAGTGCCCGTTTGCCAACATGCAGCGCGACGGCCACATGCAGCACTCGCTCCAGCCCGAGCGCGTCACCTACACGCCGAGCCTGCTCGCGCCGAAGGGCCCGCGCGAGGATGCGGTGCGCGGCTTCCGCAGCTTCCCGGCGCCGATCGAGGCGGTCAAGGTGCGTGAGCGGTCGGAGACTTTCGCCGATCACTACAGCCAGGCGCGGCAGTTCTTCATCAGCCAGACCGAGCCCGAGCAGGACCACATCGTCGCCGCGCTGATCTTCGAGCTGAGCAAGGTCGACGCAATGGTCGTCCGCGAGGCGATGCTCGGTCACCTCGCCAACATCGACCCCGAACTCGGTGAGCGCGTCGCCGCCGGTCTCGGCTTCGACGACCCGATCACGCCCATCCCGCAGGCGCTGCCGACCCGCACCGACCTGCCGGCGTCGCCCGCGCTCAGCATCCTCGCACGCGCAGTGGCGACGATCATGGGCCGCAAGATCGGGCTGCTCGTGACCGACGGCGCCGACGTCGGGCTGGTCGGGGCGATCGTCTCGGCGGCATCGGCGGCCGGCGCCAAGGTCGAGGTCATCGCCCCCAAGGTCGGTGGCGCGGTCCTCAGCGACGGCAGCAAGCTCGTCGCCGATCACCAGCTTGCCGGCGGACCGTCGGTGCTGTTCGACGCGGTCGCGCTGGCGGTGTCGGCTGACGGTGTCAGCGCGCTGCTCGGTGAGGCAGCCGCAGTGTCGTGGGTCCACGATGCCTTCGCCCACCTCAAGGTCATCGGCTACTCGGCCGAGGCGCAGCCGCTGCTCGACATGGCGGGTGTCATCCCCGACGCGGGCACGGTCGCGCTCTCGGGCAACGACGCGGCGATGTTCGTCGACGCCGCGGCCAACGGGCGGATCTGGGCGCGCGAGCCGAGTGTTCGCACGGTCTACTAGCGTTCTCTATACGTTCTAAACCTGCTATGGGGGAGCGATGCCCGAGTCGCTCCCCCTTCGCTGGCT
>NZ_JANYGL010000084.1 GCF_025362435.1 Polymorphobacter sp. | reverse complement strand
GATTTCCGCCGACCACCGCCCGATACCCTTGACCGCCACCAACCGTGCGATCGCCTCCTCATCGTCTGCCGGCAATGCGGTGAAGTCGAGGCCGTCGTGGACGCAGGCGTGGGCGAGCGCGTGGATATACGCCGCCTTCTGGCGTGACAGGCCGGCGGCGCGGAGGTCGTCGACGGGCACGTCGAGCACCGCCGACAGGTCGGTGAAGCTGCCGCAAGCCGCGCTCAGCCGCGCCCAGATGCTGTCGGCCGCCTTGACCGACACCTGCTGGCCGACGATCGCGCGCATCAGGGTTTCGGGACCGCGCTCGCGGATGCGCGGCTCGGGCATGCCGGCGCGGTCGATCGCCGCGGCGATCGCGGGCGAGCGTGCGGCTATCGCGGTCAGCCCGTCGTGCAGCTCGGCGGCGGTCAGTCCCATGCGGCGGCGGCTCCCCTGTTGTCGTCGCGACGTCGTCTTGCGGCGACCTTGTCGCGGCGACCTTGTCTCCCGGCGACGGACGGGTAATAGCCGCAAGCGTCATCATCCGTCGACAGGTCCTGCCCGTGCCTCATATCCTCGTCACCGACCGCGCCGGCACCGAAGCCGAAGTTCCCGCCAAGGCCGGCCATTCGGTCATGGAAATCATCCGCGACGGCGGCTTCGACGAGCTGCTCGCGCTGTGCGGCGGGTCGTGCAGCTGCGCCACCTGCCACGTCCATGTCGACCCCGAATGGTTCGCCCGCGTCGGCCCGGCCAATCGCGACGAGGACGACCTGCTCGACAGCTCGGACCACCGCGTCGCGACGTCGCGGCTGTCGTGCCAGATCGACTTCACCGCGGCGCTCGACGGGCTCAAGGTGCGGATCGCGCCCGAGGATTGAGGTCGCGGTGAGCTCGCGCTGAATCAATGATCGTCATCCCCGCTGTCGCGGGGATGACGGCTCGCGTAACATCATCACTTCGGAATAGAGTGTGATCGCCGCGCTTTCGCAGCAGGTGTTTCATAAACCCCTGCAACCCGGTAAACCATCGCCGATGCCGCGCGCCGAACTCCGCCACCAGGGCTTCTTCACCGACAAGAACCGTGCCTTCTGGTTGCTCCAGGGGGGCGGTTGGGGCGGTTACCTGCTGGTGCGGACGCTCGGCGGGCTCGCCAACCGGATGGGGCTGACCTTCGTCCTGCCGACGATCATCGTTACCGCGACGGGCTTTTCGCTGACCCTGCTGATGGCCGCCGCGTACCGCCGCGTCATCACGATGCGGCCGATCTTCGTCTGGACGCTGACGCTGCTGATCCTCAGTGCGGCGTCGGCCTTGTTCTCGACGCTCGAGGTGTGGGCGCACGCGACCTTCTACGAGCCCGGGTGGAAGCCGCAGGGCATCGAGTTCCTCGGCGCGATCCTGCTCGACTTCTCGGTGCTGGGCGCGTGGAGCGGGCTGTATTTCGGGATCAATTACTACCTGCTGCTCGCCGACCAGTCGGCGCGGATGGTCAGCGTCTCGGCGCAGGCGAATTCGGCGCAGCTCGAGATGCTGCGCTACCAGCTCAACCCGCATTTCCTGTTCAACACGCTCAATTCGATCTCGACGCTGGTGCTGCTCAAGCAGACCGAGCGCGCCAACGCGATGCTCAGCCGGCTGTCGTCGTTCCTCCGCTACAGCCTCGTCGGTGAGCGCGAAGGGCTCGCAACGGTCGCGCAGGAGACCGAGGCGCTCAAGCTGTACCTCGACATCGAGCGGACGCGCTTCGAGGAACGGCTGCGCGCGTGCTTCGAGATCGAGCCGCAGGCGATGGTCGCGCGGCTGCCGTCGCTGATCCTCCAGCCGATCATCGAAAACGCGGTCAAATATGCGGTGACACCGAGCGAGGACGGCGCCGATATCGACATCGATATCCGCGTCCTCGGGACCAACGGCAATCGCCGCCTGATCATCACCGTCGCCGACACCGGCCCGGGGATCGACTTCGCGGCGTTGAACGGCGAGGCGCCGGTGACTAGATCGGGAACGGGCGTCGGCTTGCCCAATATCCGCGATCGGCTCGCCCAGGCATACGGCGACGATCATCGGTTCGAACTCGAACCGAACTTGCCGCGCGGCCTGATAGTATTGCTCGACTTGCCGTTTCAGGTTGAAGACGGCAAGACGAGCGACGAGTTTTCGGTGGCAACCGAAAGCGGCCGCATCGATCTGAAGGCGGGGGCGCAGGTACCGGGACAATGGACCAGGGAAAGCGCAGTATGATTCGCACCATCCTCGTCGACGACGAACGCCTCGCGATCCAGGGGCTCGAGCTGCGGCTGGCGCCGTTCGACGACGTCGAGATCGTCGAGCGCTGCGCCAATGGGCGCGAGGCAATTCGCGCGATCAAGACGCTCAAGCCCGACCTCGTCTTCCTCGACATCCAGATGCCCGGCTTCGACGGTTTCTCGGTCGTCGGCGGCCTTGCCGAGGTCGAGCCGCCGCTGTTCGTCTTCGTCACCGCGTACATGCAGCACGCGGTCAAGGCGTTCGAAGCGCACGCCGTCGACTATCTGATGAAGCCGGTCGAGGAGGACCGCCTCGCCGCGACGCTCGACCGGGTCCGCACCCGGCTTGACGAAAAGCGCAGCTGCGAGGAGCGCGGGCGCCTGAAGGACATCCTCGTCCAGGTCGCACCCGATTCGATGCCCGACGACATGGCGACCGACGCCGACCCGGCGGCGAATCGCTTCGAGCGGATCATCAACATCAAGGATCGCGGCCAGATCTTCCGCGTCGAGGTCGACGATATCGAGCGGATCGACGCCGCCGGCGATTACATGTGCATCTACACCGCCGACCAGACGCTGATCCTGCGCGAGACGATGAAGGACCTCGAGAAGCGCCTCGACCCGCGCCGCTTCCAGCGCGTCCACCGCTCGACGATCGTCAACCTCGACAACGTCAAGTCGGTCAAGCCGCACACCAACGGCGAGTGCTTCCTCGTCCTCGGCTCGGGCACGCAGATCAAGGTCAGCCGCAGCTACCGCGATGTCGTCACCCGCTTTCTCTAGGCAGTCGTCCAAGTAACAACATGCTGAACGGCAGCTGACAGCGGAACTCAGACGCCGTTCAGCAGTCCTCTGGCAATCCAGATGTCGATGGCGACGTGCCGTCGCATAAACAGAGGATTGCCATGCGTACGTTGATCTTGTCCGCCCTCCTGCTGACGGCGGCGGTTCCCGCCTTCGCGCAGTAGGCTCCGCGCGATCCGAACTTCGACCATCGCGGCGACCATCGCTTCGACGGTGATCGTCGCGACTATCGCGGCGGCGACAATCGCGGCTACGGCCAGGGCTATGGCCACGGCGAGCACCGCGGCTGGGGTGACGACCGCCGCAACTTCCAGGCCGCCGAAGGTTATGGCCGCTGGCGTGGCCAGGCGTTCAACTACCCGCGCGGCTACGGCTACCGTTATTACGCGCCGGGCGCCTTCCTGCCGCGCGCGTTCTTCGGCGGCAATTACTGGATCGGCAACCCCGGTTATTACCAGCTTCCGCCCGCTTACGGCGGCACGCGCTGGATTCGCGTCGGACCCGATGCGCTGCTGATTCGCGGTTACGACGGCTACGTCGTCCGCGTCATCCGCGGCATGTTCTACTGAGTTCCGCCCTGCGCCGGAGCCATGCGGTTCCGGCGCCTCACCACCAGGAGACCGAAATGATCAAGACCTTGCTTCTCGCCGCTGCCGCCCTTGCATCGCTCGGCTCGTCGATCGCTGCCAGCGCGCAGGACCGGATGGACAACCGCGGCGACCGGATGGAAATGCGCCACGATCGCCAGGACATTCGCCACGATCGTCGCGACATGCGGCATGACCGGCGGATGATGCGCAACCGCTACATGCACCACGGTCGCTACTACCAGAACCGCTACCGTCACCACGGCCAGTGGATGTACCGCTAGTCGAAACGACGCCGCCGGGTTCGCGCCCGGCGGCTTTTTTCATGCGAGGCGGCGCGCCTTCGCGAACCGCCAGAGCCGCAGCCTGAACAGGACCCCAGCGGCGGCGATGCGGTCCCCAATCCGCGGCAGCTTCGACGACCCGAGAACCTTCGGCAGATGCGCCACCGCCGACAGCGGCAGCAGCATAGTCCGCAGCCGCCATCCCGCTGCACCGCGCCCTCTCGCCGTGTGCAGCGCGGCGCTCTCGCGGACCAGCCGCTCCCATTTCCGCGTCAGCTGCTCCCACGTCCGTCGCGCCGGATGTGCGACAACCGCATCGGCGGCATAGGCGATCCGGTAGCCGGCATCGCGCGCGCGCAGGCACCAGTCGGCATCCTCCGAGACATGCGCGCGAAAGCCGCCGACCGCGTCGAACACGTCGCGACGGGTGAACAGGTTGGCGGTGACGCTGAAGCCCTTGTCCTCGACATAGGCGCGATTGTCGAAGGCGAAGACCCGCTCGAACGCCTCGACCGGAGTCGGCGCGGCCTCGTCGGCGAACGACACCCGCATCGCCCCGCCGATCAGGTCCGCCTGCGTTAGCGCGGCAACTCCGGCGGCGAGCCAGTCTGGCGCGGGGACGCAGTCGGCGTCGGTGCAGGCGAGGATTGCGCCCCGCGCCGCGGCGACCCCGGCATTGCGTGCCGCTCCTGCGCCGCGCTCCGAGGCGATGACCAGCGTCGCCCGCCCGGCGATCACCGTCTCGACCGCGGCTTTGCCCGAGGGCGAGGCATTGTCGGCAACGACGACCTCGAAATCGCGGAAACTCTGCGTGTCGAGCGCATCGAGGCACAAGCCGAGGTTTACCAAATCCTCGAAGTGCGGAACGATGACACTGACTGCGGGCACGCTATTTCAGATACTTGTCGAACCAGCCGATCATCCGCGTCTCGCGGTCGTGGATGTTCTCGGGCTTGCGGATCCGGTGGCCCTCGCCAGCATAGATGATCAGGCTGGTCGGAACGCCGACTTCCTTGAGCGCGTGCCAGAATTCGACCGACTGCGCCGGCGGGCACTCGACGTCGCGCTCGCCGACATAGATCAGTGTCGGGGTCTTGGCCGCCTTGATCGTCGTCAGCGGCGACAGCTTGGTATAGATCGCCGGGTCGTCGTACGCGCTCGCGCCGAAGAACGGGATCATCCACTTGTCGATGCCGTTCTGGCCGTAATAGCTGATCCAGTTGGCGATGCCCGCGCCCGCGACGCCCGCCTTGAAGCGGTTGGTGTGCGTCACGGTCCACATCGTCATGAACCCGCCATAGCTGTGGCCGTAGACGCCGAGGCGCTTGTCATCGACCGGCGCGGCCTTCTCGACGGCCGTCACCCCGGCGAGGATATCACGCAGGTCGCCGCCGCCGAAGTCGCGGACGTTGGCGCGGGTAAAGGCCTCGCCTTGCCCATAGCTGCCGCGCGGGTTCGGCTGGAAGACGTAATAGCCGCGCTCAATCATTTGGCGAACGCTGCCGTTCCACAAATACGACGGCGTCGTCGCCGACGATGGCCCGCCGTGGATGATCGTGACCATCGGATATTTGCGCCCGGGCACGACCGTCTTCGGCGCGAGCAGCCAGCCCTGGACGTTATACCCGTCGCTTTTCCACTTGATGCTGGTGGCGACCGCGTTCGCCTTGAGCGCGGCGTTCTCGCGGGTGATCGGCGTGAGTGCGAGCGACGTACCCACGATGCTCCCCGTCGCGATTTCAGGCGCGTGCTCGAAGTCCTCTACCGACGCCGCGAAGTGGACTCCGTCGGGGCTGATCGCGACAGCACCGTCGGCGGCGTCGGGGGTTGCCGGTGACGACCACAGTGGCGTGAAGCTCGCGGCAGTCGCGGTCAGCGTGACGCGGTCGATCTCGTTCTGGTCGCCGACGAGCCGGACCGCGACCGGGTCGGCGCCTTTCCACGCCAGCGAGCGAACCGTCGATTTCATCCCCGGCGTCAGGTTGACCGGAGTCCCGCCCGCGAACGGCACCGCATACAGGTCGCCGCCGACCGGGCCGAAGTCGCTCATGAGCCCGCCGATATAGACGACGGTCTTGCCGTCGGGCGACACCCGCGGCAGGTTGAGCTGGGTCTTGGGCGAGGCGATGATCCGCGCGCCACCGCCGCTCGCATCAACCGCGATCAGCTTCGCTACCCACCAGTTATCGTCGCCATTGCCCTTCGATGCCGTCGCGACGAAGCCGCGTCCGTCGGGGGTCCAGTCGTATTCGTAGACGAAGGTGTCGGCGGGGGAGACCATCTTGAGCGCGCCACCGGCGGCGGGAACGATCGCGATCCGCTGTTCGTCGTCGGCCGCGCCGATCTCACCGACCTGCGCCGCGCCGGCCTCGACCGCGCCGGTCGCCTTGGTCGCGCCTTCGACCGCGAGCAGCGCGATCGTCTTGCCGTCGGGCGACCAGCGCGGGGTCTGGGCGACGCCCTTGACCGAGGCGAGCGAGCGAAGGGTCGATCCGGTCGCAACGGTCAGCGTCGCGGTGCCGACGGCGCGGTCGCTGACGACGAAGGCGAGGCGCTTGCCGTCGGCCGACCAGGCGGGGGCGCCGTAGCTGCATGTCGGGCACGGATCGATCCGGTGGACGACGGCACCTGCTGCCGAGCGGACGACGATCGTGGTGTGCGGGTCGGGCGCGCCGGTGTCGAGCGGGACGACGCTCTCGATCGCGGCAACCTCGCCGGTCGATGACAGCGCGACGTCGCGGAAGCGGTGGAGCCCGGCATCGGGCGTAGCGGCAGCGAGAACGGCAGCAAGCGCAAGCAACATGATTGGTCGGGACCCCCAGGAATGCCGCTATCTTATACCCGGTCTGCGGCGGGCGTCATCCCCACCGCGAAGTCCTGTCGCACAACGAAAAACGGGCGCGCCTTGCGGCGCGCCCGTTTCCTCGGATCGGTAAGGCTTAGGCCGTAACGGCGGTGGTCCGGCGGCGGGCGGCGAAGCCGACCATGCCGAAGCCGACGACCATCAGCGCCCACGAGGCGGGCTCGGGAACCGCGGCAAGAGCGAATGTCACGCTGCTGCCGACGCTCGCCGGACGACCCTTGACGGTGCCGCTGTAGGCGATCGTGTAGTTGCCGGTGCCGAACGTGTAGGGGTCGAGGTAGGCCTGCGTCGTGCCGCCGGCGCGCGGAACGATGGTGCCGGTCTCGAGCTTGGTGCCGCCGATGCCAAAGCCCGAATAGAGGTTGAGCGAGAGGAAATTGAACATGCCGATCTTGCCGACCGCGCTGTTGGTGAAGCTGCTGACGCCGGTCGTGTTCGGCTGCGAGATGGTGAACTCGTAGAAGCCGCTGTTGGCGCCGTTGCGAGCGAAGGTGATGCCGATCGACGACGACTGCGTCGGCGGAACGACGATCGCGCCGAGCGAGACGATCGTCGTGACGGCCGAAGCCTTGACGGCCATCAGGGCGACCGCTGCGAACGAAAGGACTTTGATCATTAACTCTGCTCCTACGAGAACCTTCGGTGCGCCGAGGCTAACAAGGTGTAAAGTTAGCAAATATCGTGCCAGCCGGTATCAACCGGCTAAGTCACTGAATCCGCTGAAACGAGAAATACGTCCCGGGAGAAAGTGTAAATTATCCCGACACATTCGTTACGGGGTTATTCACTTTATACTGCGGCAAGCCGAACGATAACGTCGTTACGGTTGCGAAACGCTTCGGGTTTCGGTTTCAAGCTGTACATCTGTCTACAGCAGTTTGACACAAGCGGTAGATCAACAGTGTCGTGCTATCCGCTGAAGACATAACCGCAGTCACCGCGGCTCCTTCAATTCGATTGGCTTGTCGAATGCGCCAGATTGCGCGCCCGCATCTCGGCCATCGCGGTATCACGCACTGCGTGACAAGAAAGCTCGTACGACTTGAGCCATGAGCGTCGGCTGTCCTGCGTCCGCTTGTAGACGCTCCAGGTAACGTCGCCGCGCTTTACGACATAGTCAAACACGGTCTCGGGCATGATATCCTCCGCAAGAAGCGCCGCGCCTTGAGTCCAGCGGGTGTGTGCTGGTCCGCGCAACGAAAAGGGGGGCGTGCCGCGTGGCACGCCCCCCTCGTCAACCTCGAAGGATCAGGCTGCGACGGCTGCGCTACGACGGCGGGCGGCAAAACCGACCATGCCGAAGCCGGCAACCATCAGTGCCCATGACGCCGGTTCCGGAACCGAGGCGAGGGCAAAGGTGATGCTGCTGCCGACTGCAGCGGGCTTGCCGGAAACGGTGCCGCTGTAAGCGATCGTGTAGCTCTGGCCCGGAGCGAAGGTGTACGCATCGATGTACGCCTGCGTCGTGCCGCCAGCGCGCGGAACGATCGTCCCGCTCTTGAGCAGCGTGCCGCCGGTGCCGAGGCCCGAGTACAGGCCGATCGACGAGAAGCTGAACACGCCGGTGCGGCCGACCGCGCTGTTGGTGAAGCTGCTGACGCCTGTCGTGTTCGGCTGCGAAACCGTGAACTCGTAGTAAGCGCTGTTCGAACCGTTGCCGAAGAAGACGGTGCCGATCGACGACGTCTGCGTCGGCGGAACGACGATCACGCCGAGGGGCACGATCGTCGTCACGGCTGCGGCCTTGACCGCCATCAAGGCGGCGGCGGCGAAAGTGAGACCCTTGATCATATGACTACGCTCCTGTTGTAAGGTACTAGAGATCCGCCGATCCCCCATACCAGCGAGAACTTGCATGCAAGCGCCGTGCCAATACCTCACGAGAGGATAAATCATTGATCTCGCTTGTCGCAAACAGCATTATTGAAAATAGAGTGTAAAGATTACCGACATCTTCATCATGTTGTCGAAAGTTCCCGGCCTTATAAAATAAAGTTATGCCAGTTCATTGCGCATCCGCAATAGACGGCAGGCTTGGGGATCCTGACTATCGGAAGATAGGTGCAAGTATCGATGCTGTACCGAACCACGGCGATGGACTGGTTATCGACCGTGTTGCAACAGATGCCGATTAGCGAGCCCGAAGGCATGTCAGGTCATCGTCGGCTTGCCGGACATTGGCGGCTGACCATGCTTGCCGATCGCGTGTGTACGATCTCGATCAGTTCGGAGCCGACGCTCAAATCCGCACGCCTGACCGACCAAGTCCGGCGTATTGACGAATCGCCCACACGAAAAAGGGGCGCGCCTTGCGGCGCGCCCCTCCAATCCGACGAGCGCAATGATTTAGGCTGTAACCGTCGTGGTGCGGCGGCGAGCCGCAAAACCGACGAGGCCGAAACCCGCAACCATCAGCGCCCACGAGGCGGGCTCGGGGACCGCGGCGAGGGCGAAAGTGATGCTGCTGCCGACGCTGGCCGGCTTGCCTTCGACGGTGCCGCTGTAGGCGATCGTGTAGCTGTTACCTGCAGTGAAGGTGTAGTCACCAAGGTACGCCTGCGTCGTGCCTCCGGCGCGCGGGACGATCATCCCGGTCTTGAGCAACGTGCCGCCCGTGCCGAGGCCCGAGTACAGCCCGATCGACGAGAATTCGAACGAACCGGTGCCGCCAACCGCGCTGTTGGTGAAGCTGCTCACGCCGGCAGTCTTCGGCTGCGAGACGGTGAACTCGTAAAGTCCGCTGTTCATGCCGTTAGCGGCGAAGGTGATGCCGATCGACGACGTTTGCGTCGGGGGAACAACGATCGCGCCGAGCGAAACAATCTTCGTCACGGCAGAAGCCTGGGTCGCCATCAAGGCCGCCGCAGCGAGTGTAAGCACTTTAATCATATGAACTCCTATCTGTAAGTCTTGTCGCGCCGACCCCCAGACCAGCAAGGTTAACTAAGCAAACCCCGTGCCAAAAACCGGCATAGGGTCAAGCTATTGATTTCATTGGGACCGCAGCTAGGCGCGGAGCCTAAGTGTAAGTTATCCCGACACATTCATGAGTGCTGAATTGTTCCAGCCACCGTAAGATATATATTCGGGCATACCGTTACGGTGACGCAACATCGCTCGTTTGTTGGCATCGATACTGTCCGCCAGCGCGGGTTAACCGAACAGCACCGGTCGGCGTAACCTTCGCTTTCGCCGGTCGAGCGGACCCGCTACGACGCCGTCATGCCTTCAACCCCCGGCCCGCTCGACGACCTGCTGATCGTCGACCTGTCGCGTGTCCTCGCCGGGCCGTACGCGACGATGGTCCTCGGCGATCTCGGCGCGCGGGTGGTCAAGGTCGAACGGCCCGCAACCGCCGACAGCGCCGGCGGCGACGACAGCCGCCACATCGGGCCGTTCAAGGCGGGCGACCCGACCCAGTCGGCGTATTTCGCCAGCATCAACCGCGGCAAGGAATCGATCGCCCTCGACCTCGCCGACCCCGGCGACCGCGTTGTATTCAATGCGCTGGTCGCGCGCGCCGACGTCCTCGTCGAGAATTTCCGCCCCGGCGTTATGGACCGGCTCGGGCTCGGCTGGGCGACGCTCCACGCGCGGCATCCGCGGCTGATCTACGCCGCCGCGAGCGGGTTCGGCCACACTGGTCCCGACCGCGACAAGCCGGCGTACGACATGATCGTCCAGGCGATGGGCGGGATCATGTCGGTCACCGGCTGGCCGGGCGGCAAGCCGACCCGGGTAGGGACGTCGATCGGCGACATCACCGCCGGGCTGTTCACCGTCACCGGCATCCTCGCCGCGCTTCATCACCGCGCGCGGACCGGCGAGGGGCTGTTCGTCGATGTCGCCATGCTCGACGGGCAGATCGCGATCCTCGAGAACGCCGTCGCGCGCTTTGCCGTCACCGGCGTCGCGCCGGGGCCGCTCGGGGCGCGGCATCCGTCGATCACGCCGTTCGCGGCGTATGCCTGTCGCGGCGGACATATCGTCGTCGCGGCGGGCAATAACGCATTGTTCAAGACGCTCGCCAGCGCGCTAGATCTCTGCGGCGTGCTCGTCGACCCGCGCTTCGCGACTAACGCCAGCCGGACCGACCATGCCGATGCGCTCGCCGAGATCATCGAGGCGCGGCTGGCCGATCGCGACGCGGCGCATTGGCTCGGCGTGCTCGAGGCGGCGGGGGTGCCGTGCGGTCCCCTCCACGACGTCGCGCAGGCGCTCGGCCATCGGCAGGTGCAGGCGCGCAACATGGCGATCACGACAGGCTTTCCCGACGGCTCGCCGTTGCTGGCGGCGGGCAACCCGGTCAAGCTGTCGGGCTATGCCGACCCCGTGACGCGGGCCAAGGCCCCGGCGCTCGACGAGCATCGCGCGATGATATTGGCGGACCTCGGACTATGAACGACAGCGACATCGCCCTCGTCCACCGGCTTGCCGATGCCGCGGGGGAGGTGATCCGCCCGCATTTCCGCAACCTCGCCGCCGTCGAGACCAAGGACGACGCCTCGCCCGTCACCGTCGCCGACCGCGCCGCCGAAGCCGCGATCCGCGCGATCCTTGCAGCCGAGCGCCCCGGCGACGGCATCATCGGCGAGGAATATGGCGAGGACCGCCCCGACGCGGCGCGGGTCTGGGTGATCGACCCGATCGACGGAACGCGCGCCTTCATCGCCGGGCGGCCGCTGTTCGGGACGCTGGTCGCGCTGCTCGAGGACGGCGTGCCGGTGCTCGGCGTGATCGACCAGTGCATCGCGCGGGACCGCTGGGTAGGCACCCCGGCGGGGACGACGCTCAACGGCGCGGCGGTGCGGGCACGGCCGTGCCCAGCGCTGGCGGGGGCGCATGTCGGCACGACCTCACCATACATGTTCGACGACCTCGAAGCCTTTCAGCGGGTCCGCGCCGCCGCACGCGACGTCCTGTATGGCGGCGACAATCATAATTACGCGCTGGTCGCGACCGGCTGCCTCGACCTCGTCGTCGAGTCGGGACTCAAGGTCTACGACTGGGCGGCGCTGGTCCCGGTCGTCACCGGCGCGGGCGGCGTCATGACCGACTGGAGCGGAGCGCCGCTGCGCCGCGGCAGCGACGGGCGCGTCGTCGCCGCGGGCGACCCCGCGCTGCTGGCCGAGGTGCTGGCGACGCTTGCGGGTTAGTTCGGGCGCCGCTTAGCCCGGTGTGCCGAAGCGAGCGGTGTATTCGGTGGTGCGGCCCTCGTCGAGCAGGACCGCCTGTTCGACCAGCCGGTCGCGGGCGATGCGCCCGTTGAACGCGCCGAGCCTCGTGTCGGCGTCGAGCGCCTCGTCGGCGTTCAATCGCGCGATGCTGTCGACCGAGCCGAGCCCGATCGCCTCGAGCGCGGCGGCGAACTTGTCGCCGACTCCCTTGAGCGCGCGAATGCCGGGGACCGCGGCGACGATCGGCCCGGTTCCGGCGAGGGGTTCGCCAGCGCGCGGTTCGGCAGCGAGTGACTCGGTGGCTGGCACGGTCGTCGTCGTCAGCGGCAGCGGCTCCTGCGCGGTCCGCCGCAGCTTGGCGTTTTCGCGCTTGAGCCGGTCGACCTCGTCGGCCAGTGGGCGCATCGCCCCGCGGCTCGCGGTCAACTCGCGCTGCGCCTGCGCCGCCTCGGTCCGCGCGGCGGCGAGCCCGGCGGTATCGGCGACCGCGGCGACGCGGACCGTCCGCCGGAAAATGCGCCCGAGGATCAGCCCGAGGATGAGCCCCCCAAGCGCCCATAAAGCGTAGGCGAGGCTGAATTCATACGTCGTGGCCATCGGTTCGCTCCGCAGTCGCGCCTCGCCGGCGGTGCGGCGATGCGTGTGTCACGTCCTGCCGCACATGCGGCGAACGGGGTGGTTCGACAAGTCCCCGGCTGCTAATCGGATACCATGACAGTCGCTGCACCGGCTCACGAACGTCGACTCGAAACCGGCGAGCGCCGTCTCGCGATGGCCGCGGTGCTGATCGTGCTGCTGTTGTCGGCGCTCGATCAGACGATCGTGTCGACGGCGATGCCGCGGATCATCGCCGAACTGCAGGGGCTCGAGCGGATCGCGTGGGTCGGCACCGCGTACCTGCTCGCCTCGACCGTCGTCGTGCCGATCTACGGCAAGCTCGGCGACCTCTACGGGCGGCGACCGATCCTGGTGTTCGGCGTCGTCGTCTTCCTCATCGGCTCGATGCTCTGCGGGCTGGCGGGCGAGTTCGGCACGCTGCCGCTCGTCGGCGACGCGATGAACCAGCTGATCGTCTGCCGCGCACTCCAGGGGCTCGGCGCCGGGGCGCTGACCACCGGTGCCTTCGCGACGATCGCCGACATCGTGCCGCCCGCCGAGCGCGGCAAGTACACCGGGTTGTTCGGCGCGATGTTCGGCTTCGCCAGCGTCGCCGGGCCGGTGATCGGCGGCGCGCTGACCGACCATGCGACGACGACATTGCTCGGCCACGTCGTCAGCGGCTGGCGCTTCGTCTTCTACGTCAACCTGCCGCTCGGCGCGGTCGCGTTGTGGATCCTGTTCAACCGGCTGCCGAACACCGGCGGGCAGGTGGATGGCGAGCGGCGCATCGACTGGACCGGCAGCGCGCTGATTTTGCTGACGTTCGTCCCCCTGCTGCTTGCTTTGTCGTGGGGCGGACACGCCTATGCGTGGGGGTCGCCGGTGATCGTGGCGATGCTCGGGCTCGCGGCGGCGGGGCTCGTCGTGCTGCTGATCGTCTCACGCGGCAAGGACCATGCCGTCGTCCCGCTCGGGCTGTTCGCCAACCCGGTGTTCGCGCGCGGCAACCTCGCATTGTTCATCGTCAACGTCGCCTTCATGGGCATCGTCATGTTCCTGCCGCTCTACCTCCAGGTCGCGCGGGGGGTCGCCGCGACCGCGAGCGGCTTCGCGCTGCTGTCGTTGATGGGCGGGGTGCTGACCGGCAGCGTCATCGCCGGGCGCGTCGCCAGCACGACGCACAAGTACAAGCCGGTCCTGATCACCGGCAGTGTCATCACCCTGATCGCGGTCGCGCTGCTTCTCCAGGTCGGGCCGGAGACGTCGCAGAACGCGCTGCTCCTCCGGCTGGCGCTGCTCGGGCTCGGGCTCGGGCCGGCGCAGGGCATGTTCACGCTGGCGATCCAGAGCGCGGTCGAGCCGCGCCGCGTCGGCGTCGCCACCGCATCGGCGCAGTTCTTCCGCCAGATCGGCTCGACGATCGGCGTCGCGCTGTTTGGCGCGATCCTGACCAACACGCTGACCGCCGAGCTGCCGCGCCGGGCCCCCGACCTCGTCCGCGCCGGCAACGTCGACATGAGCCACGCCCAGCTCCTCGCGATGAACCCGGCGGCGCTGCGGACGACGCTGGCGGCGAGCGGGGTGACCGATCCCGACCGGGTCAAACGGACCGGCGACGGCATCCGCGCAAGCTTCTCGACGGCGATCCTCGGGCTGTTCCCGATCAGCGCGATCCTGTTCCTCGGCGCGTTCGTCATTACGCTGATGGTCCCCGGGCTGCGGCTGCGCGGGCGCGAGGAGACCGGCGAGATGATCGCGATCGAAGCCGGTGCCCCCGCTGAGTGAGATGAGCCAGCTTGCCCGCCGTCGCGCGCTGCCGCCCGGCGGGGCGACCGAGTCGCGGACGATGCGCGACGGCTGGCGGCTGCGGTCGATGGTCTGGCCCGCCTTGCCCGACGCGCGCGGGTCGATCTTGTTCATCGGCGGCCGCGGCGACTTCATCGAGAAATATGCCGAGAGCTATTGGCACTGGCGCGATCACGGCTTCGCCCTCGCGGTGTTCGACTGGCGCGGGCAGGGGCTGTCGGGGCGGCTCGGCGACACCCCCGACAAGGGTCACTCGACCGGGTTCGACGTCCTCGTCGCCGACCTCGGCGAGCAGGTCACATGGTTCCGCGAACGCCTGCCGCCGCCCTACTTCGCCGTCGCGCACTCGATGGGCGGCCACCTGCTGCTCCGCCACCTGAGCGCCAGCCCCGGTTCGATCAACCGGGCGGTGCTGCTCTCGCCGCTGTTCGGGCTGGTCGCCGCGCCGGTCGGGCCGTGGCTCGCGCGCATCATCGCAGCGGTCCAGGTGTCGCGCGGAAAGGCGGGCGACTACGCCCCTGGCGCGGGACCGGCGCAGGCGGGCAACGCCGTGCGCGGACGGCGGCTGAGCAGCGACCCCGACCGCGTCACCGACGAGGCGTACTGGATCGAGCAAAATCCCGCGTTACGGATCGGCGGCGTGACCAACGGCTGGGTTGCCGCCGCCTTCGCCTCGATCGACACGCTGGCCGCGCCAGGCGTCCTCGAAGCCGTGACCACCCCGCTGCTGATCCTGGCCGCAGCGAACGACCGGCTGGTCGACGGCGCTGCGGCGGCACGGCTGGCGAAGCGGCTGCCGCATGCGCGGGTCGCGGTCATTGCCGGGGCGGCACACGAATTGTTGCGCGAGACGGACGCGATCCGCGACCCGGTCCTCGCCCGCATCGACGAGTTTCTCGCATGACCAAGCACTACGACATCGCCATCGTCGGCGCCGGAATCGCCGGGGCGAGCCTCGCCTATTTCCTCGGGCGGCACGGCGCCGGGTCGATCGTCTTGCTCGAGGCCGAGGACACCCCGGGCTATCACACCACCGGGCGCTCGGCGGCGTTCTGGGAGCCGACCTATGGCGGGGCCGGGGTCGTCCCGCTGTCGGCGGCGAGCCGCGCCTTCTTCGACGCCCCGCCGCCGGGGTTTGCGGCGAACCCGCTGCTGGGCCCGCGCGGCGCGCTCCATATCGCCGCCCCGGGAGAGGACGGCGCGCTGGCCGCGCTCGCGGCGGACTTCGACGGCTTCGGGGTCGAGACGCGGGTCGTCGACGCGGGGCAGATGGCGGCGCGGTACCCGATCGTCGGTGGCGGTTGGGAGCGCGCGGGGCTGCTCGAACCCGATTGTCACGATATCGATGTCGCCGCGCTGCACGCGGGGTTTCTCAGCGGAGCGAAGCGCGCGGGGACGGTACTGGTGTGTAGCGCGCGGGTCGAGCGGGTCGAGAGACGCGCTGCGGATGAAGCGGACAATCCCCACGAGGGCCTCCCCTCCCCTTCAGGGGAGGGGCGAGAGACGGCGCGCTTGCGCCGGCCCGGGGGTGGTGAACTTCGGCGTTCGAAGATCGCGACTCCCCCACCCCCGGCCCCTCCCCTGAAGGGGAGGGGAGGCCCTCGTGGGGATTGTCCGCTTCATCCGCAGCGCGTCTCTCGACCCGCTCGACCCGCGCGCTACACACCAG
>NZ_JANYGL010000134.1 GCF_025362435.1 Polymorphobacter sp. | reverse complement strand
TCTCGTTGAAGATCACGATGTTATGCCACTCGGTCTTCTCCTTGCGCTCGCCCGAACCCTTGTCGCGCCAGTTTTCGGACGTCGCCAGGCTGAACTTGACGACGCGGCCGCCGTTGCCGAACTCCTTGGTTTCGGGGTCCTTGCCGAGGCGTCCGACGAGAATGACTTTATTGACACCGGCCATATGCTTTTCCTTGCGATCCAATAGAACGTATAGCGAACGATTAGCGGGTGCTCCGCGACTCGTCGAGTCCGAAATCTAGTCGATATATCGCCCGCGGGGAACGGCAGCGGCGAGCATCTCAAAGCGGCCGTTCAGTGGTCGAGCCACCCGTCGGCATATCGGACGCGGCCCGCGACGCCGTCGAGCGCATCCGGCCGGAGTTCGAGGATCATGCAGTTGTCGGCAGGCGCCTCGAACGGCAGAACGATCGGGTAGCGGCTTAGCGGCACATAGCCGAACTGCTTGTAATAGCCGGGAATACCGACGAGAAGCACGCTCTCGAAACCGAGCGCGGCGGCGCGCTCGTGGGCTGCGCCGACCAGCCGCTGGCCGACGCCCCGGTGTTGAAATTCGGGGACGACCGACAGCGGCGCCAGCGCCAATGTCGTCACGACTCCACCGTCGCTCACGATAGCGGCCCTGGTCAGGAGAATGTGGCCCGCGGGCTCGCCGCCGATCTCGGCGAGCAACGACAGTGCCGGCACGTAGGCGTCGGTCCCGCGCAGGCGGCCGATCATGAGGTGTTCGCGGTGGTCGCTGTAGGGGACCGCGGCGTAGGCGCGCCGGACAATGTCGGTGATGGTCGCGGCGTCACCCGGCTTCTCGGCTCGAATGGTGATCGTCGCGGCCATGCCGCTCAATAGGTTGGCTCTCCGGTTTTGCCCAGCACGACGCGGGGCAGGCCGGGCACTCGACCATCGCAGCTTGAATCCGCGACTGTCTTACGCCAGCATAACGGTCGCCGGGAGCGGTGGGGCAGTGCGGGCGGAGAGAGCTATGGCGGGCGAGATCGAGGCGATGGGGGCGATGACGACCGCGGGGCTGGCGGCGTCGACGCTCGATGGCCCCGGGTCGCACCCGGCGCAACGCGGTGTCGCCGCCCGCCCGATCGGGGGCGCGCCACCGCCGCTCCACCGTAACGAAGACGACCTTGCCCACGGCGCCTGCGCCAATTGCGGCACGACGCTGACCGGCAACTTCTGCGCGGCGTGCGGACAGTCGGCGCATGTCCATCGCAGCATCGGCCACATCTTCGAGGAGTTCCTCCACGGCATCTGGCACTTCGACAGCAAGGCGTGGCGGACCTTGCCGCGGCTGGCGTTCGCGCCGGGGCGGCTGACGCGCGACTATGTCTACGGCAAGCGCGGCGGGTATATCGCCCCGCTGGCGCTGTTCCTGTTCTCGATTTTCCTGATGTTCTTCGTCTTCGGCATGCTCGGCGGCCCTGACATCAACGGCGCGCTAAACGCGGCGGGCGGCAAGCCGGTCGCCGACGCCCGCACCAATGTCGCTAACGCCAAGCGCGAAGTCGCCGATGCCCAAAACGAAATCAGCGAGGCGAGGTCCGACAGCGACACGACACCCGTCGAAATGGCCAAGCTGACGACGACGCTCACTGCCAATCAATCGAAGCTCGCTGCGGCCGAAAAGTCGTTGGCAGCGGTCGAGGCCGACACACTGACGGCGCCGGGCGAGACGACGACGTGGCAGGCGCAAGTGGCCGAAGCGGCGCGCTCGGGCAAGCTCAAGACCAACAGCGGCAACGCGACGATCGATGCGCGGCTCCACGAGGCGCTGCTCAACCCCGACTTCGCGCTCTATCGGATCGAGCAGAAGGCGTACAAATTGAGCTTCCTGCTGATCCCGCTGTCGCTGCCGACGCTGTGGCTGCTGTTCGTCTTCCGCCGCGACGTCCACATCTACGATCACGTCGTCTTCGCGCTGTATTCGCTGTCGTTCATGTCGCTGCTGTTCATCACCATCGCGCTGCTGGCGAAGTTCGATCCGACCGCGGGGGGCGATTACAGCGACGGCCAAAAGGGCCTCTCGGGCGACCTCGGCGGCGTGCTGATCATGGCCGCGCCGGTCCATATGTTCGCGCAGCTGAAGGGCGCCTACCGCCTCGGCTGGCTCGCCGCGCTGTGGCGGACCTTCGTGCTGGCGATCGCCTCGATCGTCACGCTGGGGCTATTCGCGGCGCTCATCGTCGTGATCGGGCTGGCGGACTAGCTCAGCGCCCGCGCCAGCCAGTAGGTCGCGCCCGCGCCGATGTAGGCCATCGTGAACATGTAGGCGAACATGAAGCCGGGCCACTTCCAGCCCCCGGTCTCGCGCCGCGTTACCGCAAGGGTCGACAGGCATTGCGGGGCAAAGACGTACCAGGCGAGGAAGGCGAGTGCGGTCGGCAGCGTCCACGCCGAACGGAGGCGCGCGACGAGGCCCTGCGGATGCTCGGCGTCGGCATCGAGCGAATAGACTGTGCCGAGCGCGCTGATCGCGACCTCGCGCGCCGCCATGCCGGGGACGAGGGCGAGCGCGATCTCCTTGTTGAAGCCGATCGGGCGGAACACCGGCTCGAGCGCCGCGCCGATGTGCCCCGCGATCGAATAGCCGATCGCCGGTAGCGCCGCGTTGGCAGGCGGCTTCGGCCACGTTGCCAGCGCCCACAAAGCGACCGTCGAGACGAGGATGATGCCGCCGGCGCGGGCGAGGAACGCCCATGCCTTCTGGTACAGGCCGATGCCGATGTCGCGCGGCGCTGGCCATTGGTACTTGGGCATCTCCATCAGGAAGGTCGGGGTCGGGCCCTTCGTCACCGTCCGGCGCAGCACCCATGCGACAGCGAGCGCGCCCGCGACGCCGAAGCCGTACAGGCCGAACATCACCAGCCCCTGCAGCCCGAGGAAGCCGAAGACGGGGCGGTCGGGGATGAACGCCGCGATGATGACCGCATAGACCGGCAGGCGGGCCGAACACGTCATCAACGGCGCGACCAGGATCGTCGTCAACCGGTCGCGGGGCTCGGCGATCGTCCGCGTTGCCATGATGCCGGGGATGGCGCAGGCGAAGCTCGAGATCAGCGGGATGAATGCGCGGCCATTCAACCCGACCCGCGCCATCAGCCGGTCCATCAGGAACGCGGCGCGGGTCATGTATCCCGACTGCTCGAGGACGATGATGAAGAAGAACAGGATCAGGATCTGCGGCAGGAACACCACGACCGAGCCGACGCCGTGGAGGATGCCGTCGACGAGCAATGACCGCAGGTCACCGGGGGGCAAGGCGGCGGTGGCGACCTTCTGGAGTTGGTCGACCCCGCCCGACAGCATGTCCATCGGCGCCTGCGCCCAGGCGAACACCGCCTGGAACATCAGGAACAGCAGTGCGGCAAGCAGGATCGGGCCGAACACCGGATGGAGCGTGATCGCGTCGAGCCGCTGCGACCAGCGTCGCGCCGTCCCGCCCTGGGTCGTCACCGCACTGGCAATAGCGCGCGCCTCGCGCTGGAGGAGGACAAGGTCGCCCGCGGTATCGGCGGCGGGCGGGGTGTTCCCGGTGAGGAGCGGGGCGAGCGCGGTGGCGATGTCGCCCAGCCCACGCCGCCGGACCGCGACGGTGGCGACCACCGGCAGGCCGAGGATCGTGCTCAGCTGCGCGACGTCGATGGCGGTGCCGTCACGCTCGGCGAGGTCGACCATGTTGAGCGCCACGACCATCGGCATGCCAAGGCGGCGCAGCTCGAGGACGAAGCGGAGGTGGTTGCGGAGGTTGGTCGCGTCGATCACCGCGACGATCGCGTCGGGGCGGCGCTCGCCCGCCTGCGCGCCCATCACGACCTTGCGGGTGACCTCCTCGTCGGGAGAGCGCGGGCTCAGGCTATAGGTGCCGGGCAGGTCGATCAGGTCGACGACGCGCCCGTCGGGAAGCGCGAGCTTACCCGCCTTGCGCTCGACGGTGACGCCGGGATAGTTGCCGACCTTCTGCCGCGACCCGGTCAAGGCGTTGAACAGGCTGGTCTTGCCCGCGTTCGGATTGCCAACCAGCGCGACCATCGGCGCGCGCGTCGCGGCCAGCGGCACGTCGGCGCGCGTGTCGAAGGCAGAGTCGAGAACGGGGGCGTTCATTCGGCGGCGCTCACTCGGCGGCAATCGCGCGTTCGACGACGACCATCCGCGCCAGCCGCTTGCGCAGCGCGACGCTCATGTTGCCGACGCGCAGCGCGATCGGGTCGCCGCCGAACGGCGCGCGGTGGAGGAGCTCGACGTCGACCCCTTCGTCGAAACCCATCTCGTGGAGCTGGCGCGCGTTTTCGGGGTCGACCCGGTCGCGGTCGAGGGCGACGATATCAGCGCGCCGCACCCGGCGATCGGCATGGTGTTCCAGG
>NZ_JANYGL010000125.1 GCF_025362435.1 Polymorphobacter sp. | reverse complement strand
CGCGCCTCGACCGCTGGGTCGAGGCGTTCGGCTATCCGCCCGACTAGAACTTCGCGCGGACGCCGAAGAACACCTGCGTGCCGTTGGCATAGACGGCGCGCGGCTGGTCGGTGGTCTGGGCATAATACTTAAGCTTGGCGTTGGTGATGTTGAGCGCATCGACGGTCAGCGTCAGGTTCTTGGTGATCGCAAGATTGGCCGAGCCGTCGAGCGTGCCGTAATTGCTCTGGTTCTCGGCCGAGCTGCGATCGAGCCCGACGAAGTAATGCGACCGGTAGGTGTAGGCGAGCCGGAGGTTGAGCGGGCCCTTGTCGTAATAACCGACGACATTGTAGGTGAACTTCGACGTGCCGACGAGCGGCGCGCCCGAGCTCTCGTGGCCGTTGACGTAGGTCCCGTTCGCCTGGAAGCCGAAGCCGTACGCGATCGGCTGCTGGATCTGCAACTCGACGCCTGACAACTGCCCGCTCGTGTTCGACGGCGACGAGATCGTGTAGTCGTGGAACTTGTTGTCGAGCTGGGTGAAGTAATTGCCGACGCTGGTGCCGAAGGTGACGTACGACTGCAGGTCGTCATGGAAGACGCTAATCGAGGCGAGCGCCGCCGGCGCGTAATAATATTCGAGCGAGCCGTCGAACACCGTCGCCTTGATCGGCCGCAAATTGGGGTTGCCGCCGCTGCCGGTGAAATTGGTGTCGGTCAGCGACACCGTTCCGCCGAGCGCGCTGAAGTCGGGACGCGACATCGTCTCGGCGGCGGCAAGGCGGAGCAGGATCTTCTGGCTGAGGTCGAAGGTCAGGTTGATGCTCGGCAGGAAGTCGACGTAGTTGTGCTTGACCTCGTTGATGTAGAACGGGCCGTACGCCGACGTCGTGATGACATTCGCCGCGCATGTCGACGGCGTCGTGGGTGTTGCCGGATTGCACGATACGGGGACGTTGACGAACGCGTCTTCGTGCGTGCTGGCGACGCGCAGGCCGACGTTGCCGCGCCAGCCTTCGCCGCCGATGTGCGCCATGAGATAGCCCTCGACGTCGGTCTCCTTGACCTTGAATTCGCCGGGCCAATACTGGTTCTGCGGCTGGACGATCGCCGAGATCGGACCACGGACGCCGCCGCCGATGTTGTTGATGACCTTGGTGATCGTCGCCGGGTCACCCGCGAGCGGGATCAGCAGGCCGGGAATGCCGAGTGCGCCGGCGTTGAAGCCGCTTGGATACAATGTCGGGTTGACCCCGGCGAAGTTATACAGCCCGGCGCTATAGCATTGGCCATCGGCGCCGAGGGTGCAGCCGCGATCCCAGCCGACGGTCTGCCTTTTGTGTTCGGCGATGCGAACCCCGGCATCAACCGAGCGAAACGCGCCGCTGTTGATGTCGTAATTGGCGTCGAGCTTGCCGTAGAGTTCCTGGTCCTTCGAGGTGAAGGTCTCGTTGATCGCGAAGTCGTTCGACACGCCGACTGGGCTCGCCGGGTTGATGTTGGCGGTGGTGACCGCGAAGCCGTTGCCCGACTGGACGTAGGACACGCCGGTCGGGGCATCGACCTCGAAGAACGGCGACGACGGCGTTTTGCCGGTGCCGCGGGTGTAGCCGACCTGGCCCTTGATCGTCAGGCGGTCGGACGCGTGGTACGTGGCGTCGAGGTTGGCGAAATAGCTCGATGCACTGGCGTCGGGCCGGACGATGTTGTCGGCGACGATGCCCTCGATCTGCTGGCCCTTGAACGCGCCCGACGGCGCGATCAGCGGGAAGCTCGCGGCGACCAGCGTGTTGTTCTTGACGAGGTAGCTAGTGGGGACGTTGCGATCGAGTTCGCGCGACCCCCAATAGAGGTAGTTGTCGTTGACGTTGCTCGCGTTGAGATACGAATAGAAGCCGCTCGCCTTCAACTCGAGCTTGTCGGTCGGCTTCCAGTCGATCGTCGTCACGCCACCTTCGCGCCGCCGCTGCTGCGTGAACAGCGTCGAGCCGATCAGGGTCGGGGCCTGGACGCCGACAAGCGACGGGATCGCCGCGCCGGTGGCGTTGCTCGAGGTGATCGCGCCATAGCCGAGCGTCTCCTGCCCGAAGCGGCGCAGGCTGCGCTCCTCGTAAAAGCCCTGGACGATGACGCCGAAAGTGTTGTCGTCGTTGTGCCAGCCGATCAGGCCATTGACCTGCGGCTTGGTCTGATGACTCTGCGTGTTGTACGCGCCCTGCGCCGAAGCCTCGACGGTCCAGGTGTTCTTGAGGTCGAGACCACTGCGCAGCCGCAGGTCGATCGAGCCGGCGACGCCGCCTTCGAGCAGCGACGCGTCCTGCGTCTTGTTGACGACGACGGACGAGACGATTTCCGACGGCATCAAGTCGAAGCTGGTCGAGCGGCCGACGGTCTGGAACTGATCGAGGATGAACCAGTCGCCGGTCGACACCGCATGGCCGTCGATCGTCACCTGCGTCAGGCTGGCCGCGGTGCCGCGGATCGAGACGCGGTCGTTCTCGTCGAAACCGCCTTCGCCGCTGGCGGCCGACGACGTGTTGAGGCCGGGGAGGCGCTGGAGCGCGTCGGCGACGTTCTTGTCGGGGAGCTTGCCGATGTCTTCGGACGAGATCGCCTCGACGTGGTTGTCGCTCAACCGCTTGAGCTCGATTGCCTTCTCGAGACTGGCGCGGATGCCGGTGACAACGATGTCGTCGGGCATCGGCGCGTCGGCGGCGCGGGCCGGAGCGGCGGCGAGGAAGATCGCCAGGCTACTTGCCGAGCCGATCAGAACGTGCCGGTGCAATCTCATGATGTATCCCCTTGAAGGTCCGCCCGCTCAATACATTCGTAAGACCATTGCCGGTCCTTTGGTCGGGTCTGATGCCCTGGACCTTGCCCGCCCCACGAGTGTTGATGCGAAGGTGACATAAATCTGCCATCCGACGCAAGTCCAAAAACATATCTTTCTAATACCAATTATTCGGTGGTATGCACTGGCCTGCCGGGTGTGCATAACCGGGCAAGGCTTGAACTGGGGGCGGTCGCGTGGGGCTGATGGACGTGATCGGCAGGTTGGATCGGCAGACCAATGGCCCGCTGTATCAGCGGCTGCACCGGGCCCTGCGCGAAGCGATCACCGACAAGCGCCTGCGGACCGACGAGGCGCTTCCCGCCGAGCGCGACATCGCCCAGGACTTCGGTATTTCGCGGATCACGGTGCGCAAGGCGATCGACGCGCTGGTCGAGGAGGGTCTTGTCACGCGGCGGCAGGGGGCGGGGACCTTCATCGCCGCCCGGATCGAGAAGAGCTTCTCCAAGCTTTCGTCGTTCTCGGAGGACATGGTTTCACGCGGCCGAATCCCGCGCAGCGTCTGGCTGGCGCGCGCCGAGGGCACCGTTACCCCCGAGGAGTCGATGACGCTCGGGCTCGGCCCGGGCAGCCCGGTCTATCGCTTCAACCGCATCCGCTTCGCCGACGACGCGCCGATGGCGCTCGAGGTGTCGACCGTTCCGGCGTTCTGCCTGACCTCGGTCGAGGCGGTCGGGACGTCGCTCTACGAGGCGCTCGAGGCGACCGGGAACCGCCCGGTGCGCGCGTTGCAGCGGCTTCGCGCGGTGCTGTTCACCCCCGAACAGGCGGGGCTACTGACGCTCGACGCGGGCGCCCCGGGGCTGCTGATCGAGCGTCGCGGCTTCCGCCCCGACGGCCTGACCGTCGAGATCACCCAATCCTATTACCGCGGCGACAGCTACGACTTCGTCGCCGAACTCAACATCGGCATGCCATGACCAATATGCTCGTCCCCTCGACCGCGATGTTCCGCGAAGCCGCCGAGGCGCCGGCTTGGGTCGCGACCGCACTCCAGCGCAACGCCGGGGTCGTCGCCGAACTCGCCGCCCGCCTCCGCGCCGCGCCGCCGCGCGCGGTGGTCACCATCGCCCGGGGCAGTTCGGACAATGCCGCGACGTACGTGCGCTATTTGATAGAGACGCAGCTTCAGATCCTGACCGCGTCGATGCCGCCGTCGATCGCGTCGGTCTATGGCGCGCGGCCGGCGATGGCCGATACCTTGTGCATCGTGATCTCGCAGTCGGGGCATAGTCCCGACCTGCTCGCGGCGGCGGCCGCCGCCGAAGCCGCCGGAGCGCTCGTCGTCGCCATCGTCAACGACGAGGCGTCGCCGCTAGCGAAGCAGGCGGCGGTCGTCATTCCCGTTGCGGCAGGCGTCGAAACCAGCGTCGCCGCGACCAAGTCGTTCATCGGCACGCTCGCCGTCATGGCGCAACTCGTCGCCGCGTGGGCTGAGGACGCAGCGTTGCTCAACGCGGTGGCGACATTGCCCGAGCGCCTCGACGCGGCGTGGGCGAGCGACTGGAGCGCGGCGCTGCCGGTGCTCGAGGCCGCCGACCATCTCTACGTCGTCTCGCGCGGCCCGGCGCTCGGCGTCGCGCAGGAGGCGGCGCTCAAGTTCAAGGAAACCTGCGGCCTCCACGCCGAGGCGTTCAGCTCGGCCGAGGTCCGCCACGGCCCGATGACCCTCGCCGGACCGGGGTTCCCGGTGTTCGCGCTGATGCCAGACGACGCCGGTCGCGCCGGGACCGAGGCGGCGGTCGCGGCGTTCGTCGCGCAGGGGGCGCCGGTCATCGTCGCCGGGGGTGTCGAGCTTCCCGGCACGATCACGCTGCCGGTCGCCGACAGCCACCCGCTGCTCCGCCCGATCGTTCAGGCGCAGAGCCTGTACCGCCTCGTCGATGCCCTCGCGCTCCGCCGCGGCTTCGACGCCGACCGCCCCGACTATCTCGCCAAGGTCACCAAGACGCTGTGACCGGCCAGCTTTTCATCAACGGCCGGATCATG
This sequence comes from Polymorphobacter sp., assembly GCF_025362435.1. Lineage (GTDB taxonomy): Bacteria > Pseudomonadota > Alphaproteobacteria > Sphingomonadales > Sphingomonadaceae > Polymorphobacter_B. The sequence continues at coordinate 10,940 of NZ_JANYGL010000125.1, read as the reverse complement.
ACCGACGCCGGGCTCCACGCCGGCGAGGTCCTCGTCCGCGACGGGCGGATCGTCGCCGTCGGCCGCTCGGGGGAGATCGACGCCGCCGCGCCGCGCTACGATCTCGGCGGCAACCTGCTGCTGCCCGGCTTCATCGACACGCAGGTCAACGGCGGCGGGGACGCGCTGTTCAACGCCGACCCGAGCGTCGCGACGATCGCCCGGATCGGCGCGGCGCACCGCCGCTACGGCACCACCGGCTTCCTGCCGACGCTGATCAGCGACGACCTCAGCATCGTCGCGGCGGCGCTGACCGCAATGCGCGCGGCGATCGCAGCGGGCGTCCCCGGCGTCCTCGGCGCGCACATCGAGGGGCCGTTCCTCAGCGACGAGCGCGGCGGCATCCACGACACCGACCACTTCCGCCGCCTCGATTCCGACGGCTTCGACGTCCTGACTGCCCCCGGCGCCGGCCGCGTGCTGGTGACGCTCGCGCCGGAAATGGTCGACACCACCGCGATCGGCGCATTGGTCGCCGCCGGGCTCAAGCTTGCCGCGGGGCACACCAACGCGACCTTCGACGAAATGCAGGCTGCGTTGAGCGCCGGGGTCACCGGAATCACCCATTTGTTTAACGCGATGTCGCCGATGACGAGCCGCGCACCCGGCGTCGCCGGCGCGGCACTGCTGAGCGACGCCTATTGCGGGATCATCGTCGACGGCAAGCACGTCCACCCCGCGGTCCTCGAAGTCGCGCTGCGCAGCCGCTCGCACGACCGCTTCATGCTGGTCACCGACGCGATGCCGTGCGTCGGCGGCAATCGGGTCGCGTTCGACCTCCAGGGCAAGACGATCGAGGTCCGCGACGGCGCGTGCTACGATGCCTCCGGGCGGCTCGCGGGGTCCGACCTCGACATGGCGACCGCGGTCCGTAATTGCGTCGACCTGCTCGAGCTCGACCTCAGCGTCGCGTCGCGGATGGCGAGCGGCAACCCGGCGGCGTTCCTCGGCCTCGGCGAGGAGACGGGGCGCATCGCACCGGGCCTGCGCGCCGACTTCGTCCTGCTCGACGATGGGCTCGAGGTCCTCGAAACGTGGATCGGCGGAGTCGCCGATGACGCGGCGCGTGATTAGCCGCGCCGCCGCCGCGCTGGTCGCGCTGCTGGCGACGCCGCTCGCCGCAGCGACAGTCGACGTCATTCCGCGGCCGTTGTCGGTGGTTGCTGGAAGCGGGACGGGAGTCCGGATCGACCCGGCGACGGCGATCGTCGTCCCCACGGGCGATGCCGGTGCGACCCGCGCGGCGCGAGAACTGACGACGCTCCTCGGCACCCGCGCCGGGAAGGCGACCGTCGCAGGGCAGGGCGACGCCGTCGTCTTCGCTCGCGGCGATGTCACAGGTGGCCCCGAGGCGTATCGCCTGACGCTCGCCAATCACCGCGCGACCGTAACCGCCGCGACCGACGCCGGGCTGCTCTATGGCGCGGTCACCTTGTGGCAACTCGCGACCGCCGCCGACCAGCCCGCAACCGGGCCGGTCGACCTCGCGCCGCTGACGATCGTCGATGCACCGCGCTTTGCCTGGCGCGGGCTGCTGCTCGACAGCGCGCGGCATTACCAGTCGCCCGCGTTCATCCGGCGGATGCTCGACTGGATGGCGCTGCACAAGCTCAACACGCTCCAGTGGCACCTGACCGACGACCAGGGCTGGCGGCTCGAGATCAAGCATTATCCGCGGCTGACGTCGGTCGGCGGCTTCCGCGTCGGGCGCGATGGCAAACCGTACGGCGGCTTCTACACCCAGGCCGAGGTCCGCGCGATCGTCGCTTATGCCGCCGAGCGCAACATCACGATCGTCCCCGAGATCGAGATGCCGGGCCACGCCCTCGCTGCGATCCGCGCGTATCCCAAGGTCGGTTTCGCCGGGGTCGACGCCGCGGCGCAGGGCGACTGGGGGGTGTTCCCGTCGATCTACCGGACCGACGACGCGACCTACGCCTTCCTGACGACGATCCTCGGCGAGGTCGTCGACCTGTTTCCGAGCAAGGTCATCGCCATCGGCGGCGACGAGGCGGTCAAGACGCAGTGGCACGCCGACGCCGCGACGCAGGCGCAGATGCATGCGCTCGGGCTCGCCGACGAGACCGCGCTGCAGGCGTGGTTCGTCCGCCGCATCGGCACGTATCTCAACGATCATGGGCGACAGCTGATCGGCTGGGACGAGATCCTCGACGGCGGCGGTCTGCCGGTGAACGATACCGTCCTGTCGTGGCACGGCGCCGACGGCGCGCTGGCGGCGGTCAGGGCAGGGCACGACGTCGTCATGGCGACCGCGCCGACGCTCTACTTCGACAACCGCCAGAGCAGCCTGCCGTCCGAGTCGATCGGTCGCGGCTCGGTCATCGCGCTCGTCGACGTCTATGCCTACGACCCCGGCGACCCGCCCCTGCCGAAGGGAGTCGCGAAGGTGCCGCTGACCGACGCCGAACGCGCGCACATCATCGGCCTCCAGGCGAACATCTGGACCGAGCACATGGCCACCGAGGCCAACGTCGAACGCATGGCGCTGCCGCGCGCGGCGGCGGTCGCGGAGAGCGGCTGGACCGCCGCACCGTTGCGCGACTGGACGAACTTCGAGTCGAGGCTCCCGGCCCAGTTCGCCCGTTACCGCGCGCTCGGGCTCGACGCCGACGAGGGGGCGGTCGAGGTCGCGATCCGCGGACGGCGCGACGGCGACAGCGTCCGGGTGCGCCTCGCCAGCCAGACCGGTCTCGGCGACATACGCTACACCACCGACGGCAGCGATCCGGGACCCGCGTCGACGGTCGCCGCCGGGCAGATTGTCGTGCCATTGGGGACGACGGTCCGCGCCGCGACCTTTGCAGGCGGACTGCGCGTGTCGGGTGTCGCGTCGCGGAGCTTCACCCAAGCGGCGTTGCGCTATCGCGTCAGCCAGAAACTCCGGCCGTGCACCGACCGCGTCGTCATCAACCTCGTCGGCCCCGGCGGACCGTTCTTCGCCGACATCATGGACACGTGCTGGCTATGGCCCGCGGCCGACCTCGACGGAGTGACGGCGATTTCGGCAGGAGTCGCGGTGATCCCGTTCAATTTCCAGCTCGGCGACGACCTCAAGACGGTAACGCTGCGACCTCCGGCAACCCCCGCCGGCGAACTCGTTGTCCGCCTAGATTCGTGCACCGGGCCGATCCTCGCGACGCTGCCCCTCGCGAGCGTCCGCGCCGGGGAAGTCACGCCGCTGACCGCGCCGCTGTCGGTAAGCGGAACCCACGACCTCTGCCTCGCAACGACCGGGCGCACCCCCGATCCGCTCCATGTGCTCGGCTGGGTCCGGCTCGAGGCGGCGAAGTGACGGCGGCGTTTGCCCTCGTCGCCCCGCTCGCCGGCTGGCTGGGTCCGCTCGAGGAGGCCTCCGACGCGGTTTTCGCCGAGCGGCTGATGGGCGACGGAGTCGCGATCGACCCGACCGCGACGACGCTCCACGCCCCGTGCGCCGGGACGATCATCGCCGTTTCCGCCACCCGCCACGCAGTGACGCTGCGGACCGACGCCGGGGCCGAACTTCTCCTCCATGTCGGCATCGACACCGTCGCTCTCCACGGCGCGGGGTTCACCTCCCATGTCGCCGACGGCGAGCGCGTCGCGGCGGGCGACCTGCTCCTCAGCTTCGACCTCGATGTCCTCGCCGCAGGAGCGACCAGCCTGTTGTCGCCGATCGTCGTCACCAACAGCGACGCTTTCACGATATCTGCGCGGCGCGAAGCGGGTGCAGTCGCCGTCGGCGCGTGGCTGATGGACCTGACCCCCTGCGGCGACACCCCGCTCGCCGCGCCCACCGATGGCCCGACGGCGACCCGCCGCGCAATCGTCGCCGCGGCGCACGGCATCCACGCCCGCCCGGCAGCGGGCATCGCCGCCGCTGCGCGAGGGTTCGCCGCAACGACCGAACTCAGCTTTGGAGGTCGCCGCGCCGATGCGCGGAGCAGCGTCGCGGTGATGACCCTCGGGCTCGTTCAAGGTGCCGCCGTCGACATCGTCGCGACCGGGAGCGACGCCGAAGCGGCGGTGGCTGCCATCGCAACGCTGATCGAGCGCGGGGAGGGGGCTGTTGCTCCCGAACGGACCGCACCGGTGCCAGCCGCGCCGGCTGCAGTCGATGGAGTTCTCCACGGGTTTCGCGCCGCACCGGGGCTGGCGATCGGTATCGCTTTTCAGTTCGCGGCGGCGGCGATCGTGACCGATGCACCGGGCGAGGGGATCGCGGTCGAGACCGAGCGCCTCGCAAGCGCCATCGCCGCCGTCCGCGCGCGGCTGACGAGCCACGCAGCAGGCGAAAGCGCGGTGGCGACGATCGCAGCCGCTCACCTCGAACTCCTCGATGACCCCGAGATTTCGGCCGCTGCCGGCGCGGCGCTGGCCCGGGGAGCCTCCGCCGCTGCGGCATGGCGCGGCGCGCTCGCCCCCGCCATCGCCGCGCTCGCCGGGCTCACCGATGCCCGTATCGCGGGACGCGCCGACGATCTCCGCGATCTTGAAGCGCAGGTCGTCGCCTCCCTCGGCGGGACCGGCGTGACGTCCCTTGAGCTGCCCGAAAACGCGATCCTGTGTGCGGCCGACCTGCTCCCGTCGCAGCTGATGGCGCTTGACCCCGCCCGCCTCGCCGGAATCGTGCTGGCGAATGGCGGCCCGACCTCGCACGTCGCGATCATCGCCGCGTCGATAAATGTGCCGATGATTGTTGCGGTGGGCGAGGGCATCCTCGACATCGCGCCCGGCAAGCGGCTGATCCTCGACGCCGACGCGGCGACCCTCGCCATTGATCCCCCCGAAGCCGCGATCACCGCCGCCACCGCCCGCGTCGAGCATCGCGCTTCCGACCGGGCCGCCGCCCACGCCGCCGCCGCCGACGATTGCCGCATGGCCGACGGCACGCGGATCGAGATCTTCGCCAACCTCGGCAGCCTCGCCGATGCCGATGCCGCAATCGCCGCCGGAGCCGAAGGCTGCGGCCTGCTCCGCACCGAATTGCTGTTCCTCGACCGCGCGACTCCCCCCGACGTCGCCGAGCAGACCCGCCATTACCAGGGCATCGCCGACGCGCTCGGCGGCCGCCCGCTGATCGTCCGCACCCTCGACATCGGCGGCGACAAGCCCGCGCCCTATCTCGCGCTGCCGCCCGAGGAGAACCCCGCGCTTGGCCTCCGCGGCATCCGTGTCGGGCTGGCGCGGCCGGCGATGCTCGAGGAGCAACTGCGCGCGATCCTCGCCGTGCGCCCGCTGCCGCGCGTCCTGCTGCCGATGGTCGCCAGCGTCGCCGAGATCGTCGCCGTCCGCGCCGTCGTCGATACGCTCGCCGCCGAACTCGGGCTCGACCGCGTCGAGCTCGGAGTGATGATCGAGACGCCAGCCGCAGCAGTAACCGCTGATATTCTAGCCGCTTACGCCGACTTCTTCGCAATCGGCACGAACGATCTTGCACAATATACGCTGGCGATGGACCGCAGCAATCCGGCGGTCGCGAGCGGCATCGACGCCCTCCACCCCGCCATTCTCCGCCTGATCGCGCACACCACCGAAGGCGCCTCTCACCACGGCCGCCCGGTTGGCGTCTGCGGCGGCCTCGCCTCCGACCTCGCCGCGTCGGCGATCCTCATCGGGCTCGGCGTCACCGAATTGTCGGCAGTCCCGGCGATCGTCCCCGAGGTTAAGGCACTGGTGCGAACCCTGACGCTCGAGGCGTGTAAGTCCCTCGCTCTCGCCTCGCTGGCCTGCGACTCGGCAGCGGCGGTCCGCGCTCTCGTCGCGGCGTCGCTGTGAAACGCCCGCGCTTCTCCGCCGCAGGGCTGCAAAAGCTCGGCCGAGCGCTGATGCTGCCGATCGCGGTGCTGCCGATCGCCGGCATCCTGCTCCGACTCGGCCAGCCCGACCTACTCGGCATCGCCTTCGTCGCGGCGGCGGGCGATGCGATCTTCAAGAACCTCGGGCTGTTGTTCGCGATCGGCGTCGCGGTCGGCTTCGCCCGCGACGGCAACGGCGCGGCGGGGCTCGCCGGGGTCGTCTGCTTCCTCGTCGCGACCAGCGGGGCGGAGGCGCTGATCGCGGTCCCGTCCGACGCCGTCGCTGGTCTGGCCGAAAAGGTCCGTCCGCTCGCCGAGACTGCGTTCCGCGCCGGGGCGATCGCCAAGCTCAGCGTCCCGCTCGGCATCCTCTCGGGGGTCATCGCCGGGCAGTTCTACAACCGCTTCGGCGCGATCAAGCTGCCCGAATACCTCGCTTTCTTCGGCGGCAGGCGCTTCGTCCCGATCGTCAGTGGACTTGCCGGGATCGTCCTCGCGCTCGTCTTCGGCGCAGGATTCTCGATGCTCGACCACGCAATCGACGCGCTGAGCTACGGTGTCGCCGCCGCCGGGCCCGCCGGCCTGTTCGCTTATGGCCTGCTCAACCGGCTGCTGCTGGTGACGGGGCTGCACCACATCCTCAACAACATCGTCTGGTTCATCCTCGGCAACTTCCACGGCGCGACAGGCGACCTCAACCGCTTTTTCGCCGGCGATCCGGCGGCGGGATCGTTCATGGCCGGGTTCTTCCCGGTGATGATCTTCGGCCTCCCCGCCGCCTGCCTCGCGATGTACCACGCCGCGCCGCCCGCACGCCGCGCCGGGGTTGGCGGGCTGCTGCTGTCGCTGGCGCTGACGGCGATGCTGACCGGCGTCACCGAGCCGATCGAATTCACCTTCATGTTCCTCGCCCCGGCGCTGTTCGTCATTCACGCAGTGCTGACCGGCGTCGCGATGGTGGTGATGGACGCGCTCGGGGTAAAACTCGGCTTCGGCTTTTCGGCCGGGCTGCTCGACTATGTCCTCAACTTCGGCAAGGCGACGCGGCCGTTGCTCCTCGTCCCCGTCGGGCTGGTCTATGCCGCGGTCTATTACGGCCTTTTCCGCTGGGTCATCGTCCGCTTCGACCTCAAGACCCCGGGGCGTGACACGGCGGAGGTCGCGCCGGTGGTTGCGCCCGTCGTCGGCAGCCGCGCGGCGCAGATGCTGGTTGCACTCGGCGGCACGGGAAACCTTGTAAGCATAGATGCTTGCACGACACGGCTGCGGCTCGTTGTTCGCGACAAGGCGGCGGTCGACGAGGCCGCGCTCAAGCGGCTCGGCGCACGCGGAGTGATCTGGCCGTCGGCCGATGCGCTCCAGGTCGTCGTCGGCCCGATCGCCGACAGCCTCGCCCGCGAGATGCGCGAGAGTGCCGACACCGCGCTGCCGGTATCGACACCGCCGGCCGCGGTGTCTGCGACCATTGAAGTGCCGCGACCCGACGCACTGATCGCGGCGCTCGGCGGGACCGCCAACGTCGCCTCGGTAAAAGCCGTCTCGAGTCGGCTGCTCGTAGTCGTCCGGAGCGACGAAAAGCTCGACGCCGCCGCCGTCGCGCGTGCATCGGGGCGCATGGTCGTGTCGACCGGCCCGTTGACGTGGCACGTCATCGCCGGACCCGGCGCCGCTTCGATCGCCGGTCAAATCGCGGACGCCATCGCACCCTGATCAGGTCGCGGCGGGTCCGCGGAAACGATCCGGTGGCCGTCGAGGTCGATCGCGGAGCCGCTGCCGGTAACCAGCATGCGCGTCGCTGCAATGTCACCGTCTGCAATGCGCTGGGGCGGAGCAGTTGGCGGCCTCCGGTAGCACAGCAGTTCGAGATGCGGCCCTGGGCCCGGCGGAGCGAGCGCGACGATATCGACAACAACTCCGTCGAGACCGTCGAGCCGATCCTGTTCGGGACCCGTGTTGCGCGATTGGCCGATTTCGCGGAAGCCGCGTGCCTCGTACCACGCCTGGCTCGCGGCGAGGTCGGCGACTGCGATCGCGGTGTGGTCGACGCCGAGGAACGCCGCTCCCGGAGCCGCATCGCGAAGCCACGCGCTGCCCGGGATCAACGACAGTTCGAGCGGATGTCCGTCGGGGTCGCGAAACTTGTAGGCGGTGACCGAGCCGGTATTCGGCGGCAGGAGTTGCGGGCCAGCGCGTGAAATCGGTGTCGCTCCGGCAGCGAGGACGGCAGAGGCGGCGGATTCGATATCTGCGACGGCGATCGCAAAGTGCTGGAACCACGGATCGTTTGCGACACGCGGCTCGGGGTACGGCGCGCCCGTGGCGGCGGTGAGTTCGAGTTGGGTGCCGCCGAAGTCCATCACCCCTGCGCCCGTCGCAGTGAACCCGAGCGCCGCGTAGAACGACATTGCTCGACCGACGTCAGCGACGTTGAGGCTGATGCCGGCGATGCGAAACAGGTCCATCGCAGCCTATCCCATCCGCGCCTTCAGGTGATCGGCGACGCGCATGGCGTTGGCGATGATCGTCAGCGTCGGGTTGACCGCGCCGATCGACGGGAAGAAGCCCGCGTCGACACAATAGAGGTTGTCGACCTCGTGCGCCCGGCAATCGAGGTCGAGCACCGACGTCTCGGGGTCGGAGCCGAATACCATCGTCCCCGCCTGATGCGCGGTGCCGCCAATCGCGACGTCCTTGCCGAGATACAGCGAGCGCGGCAGCAGATGCGGGTGCGCGTCGATCTTCGACAACAGCCCTTCGAGCTTGTGGCGCAACAGCTTGTGCGGCTTGTCGCCGGTCGGGACGACGTCGAGGACGACCTTGCCGTCGCGGTAGGCGATGCGGTTCTCCGGGCGCGGCAGGTCCTCGGTCATTACCCAGAAGTCGAGGCTGTGGCGTGCGAGTTCCTCGAACGGGCGGTCGGGGAACCACGACAGCAATGCGGGCAGCGCCTCGGCTTTGACCTGGTCGCCGTGGCTCTTGCCGATCATCTGGATCTCACCGAGCGGGAACTCGTAATCGTTGGCGCCGAAGTAAAAGTCGGACAATGCCAGCGTCTTCTGGAAGACGGTATCGTTCGGCTCGAAGCTAACCGCCATAAACGCCGAATTATTATGGCGCATGTAATTCCGCCCAACGAGCCCGCTGCCGTTGGCGAGGCCGTTCGGATGCGTGTCGGACGCCGATCGCAGCATCAGCAACGCCGACGATAGCGCTCCGCAGGCGACGACGATGATGTCGGCGCGGTACACTTCGGGCACCCCGGCGCGGACGACGTGAACCGCAGTGACAGTGCGGCCCGAGGCATCGGTTGCGAGGCGGTCGACGTACGCTCCGGTCAGCAGCGTGACGTTGTCGTGGGCGATCGCTGGGTCGACGGCGATGATCTGCGCGTCGGCCTTGCCGTTGGTCAGGCACGGGTAGCCGTCAAAGGCATCGCAGCGGATGCACGCGCTGTACGGCTTCGCGCCGTGCTCGTCCTCGTCGAGCAGGATCGCGAGCGGCTGCGGATAGGGGTGGTGCCCGGCGCGCGTCAGGCTATCGTGGAGCGCCTGGATGCGCGGCTCGTGGCGGACCGGCGGGTGCGGGTAGGGGGCGCTCGCCCACGGCTCGGTCGGGTCGGCGCCGCGGAGGCCGTGAACGTGGAACAGCTTTTCAGCGCGGGTATAATAGGGTTCGAAGACGTCGTAGCCGACTTCCCACGCCGGCGAGACACCCTCCTCGTGATACAACGCGCCGAAGTCCTGCTCACGAAGTCGGTAGAGCGAACCGCCGTAAACCTTTGAATTGCCTCCGACGACATAATGGAGGCCGGGGTGGAACTGGTTGCCGGCGCGGTCGCTCCAGAAATCGTCGCACTGGTATTTGCCGTCGACGAACACCGCCTGGCTCGACCAGTTGGCGCGCTCGCGCTTGAGGTAGTCGCCGCGCTCAAGCAGCAGGATGCGCTTGCCCGTCGCGGCCAACTCGAGCGCCATCGTCCCGCCGCCGGGGCCCGAACCGATGATGATCACGTCCCAATCGTTGCTCAACGCCTGCTCCCGGTCTAACGCGGGAATCATGGCCCCGTGGCGTGCTTAACGCCACCTCGGCAACGTCGATCCGGAGAGCGCATAATGATCTCAGCGGCAGTGATCGATACCGTCGCGCGCGTCTGTCTTGTCAGCATGTTCCCGCCGAGTGCTGTCGACAAGGTCGTGCGCTGGCGCGCATGCATGAAACAGACGCGGTCGGCGGGCATTCCGCTCCCGCCGGTCGTCGCGGTGGGCATGGTCGTCGCGGCGATCGCGGTCGAGTTCGTCACGCCGATCATGATCGTCGGCCACGCATGGGACCGTCCGGCGGCGTTGCTGCTCGCGGCGTTCTGCGCGGTGACGGCGGTGATGTACCACCCGTTCTGGGCATTCCCGGGACTGTTCGGGCCCGACGACGCAAGCCCGGCGCGCGAGCATTTCTGGCAGTTTCTCAAGAACTTCTGCATCGTTGGCGGGCTGCTGCTCGTCGCCTTCGCCGGCAACGGTCCGCCGGCCGGCCTGTTCAGCCCGGGGTGACGCGCGACCCTTCGCCATCCGCGATGACAACCCGCAAGATCATCCACATAGACATGGACGCGTTCTACGCCTCGGTCGAACAGCGCGATGATCCGCAGCTGCGTGGCAAGCCCGTCGCGGTCGGCAGCGCCGAGGCGCGCGGTGTCGTCGCGGCGGCGAGCTACGAGGCGCGGACCTTCGGCGTGCGTTCGGCGATGGCGTCGGTAACCGCGCTAAGACGTTGCCCGGGGCTGATTTTCGTGCCGCCGCGGTTCGACGTCTACCGCGCGGTATCGAACCAGATCCGAGCGATCTTCGCCGACTACACCGACCTCATCGAACCGCTGTCGCTCGACGAGGCGTATCTTGACGTCACCGCCGCAAGTTCGGATCAAAGGAGATCAAGCTCGATGCTGACTTCTACGGCCACGCCGTGCGTCGCCGGCGAACACTACCAAGACTGGCCGTCGTCGACGAGCGTCTGCGACCGGGACTCCGGCCGCCGCCGGGCGTTCCGCTTGCGGAGTGGAACCGTGCGACCGAAGCCGAGCGCGAACGCCTCGTTGAACGGGCGCGG
>NZ_JANYGL010000079.1 GCF_025362435.1 Polymorphobacter sp. | reverse complement strand
GTCATCCTAATATCCCATCAGGGTGGCGAGACGGTCGCCGTGGAAGGCGATGTCGCCAAAGGTTTCCTGCGCCGCGCGCGCCCGCTTCATGAAGAAGCCGATGTCGAAGTCGTCGGTCATGCCGATGCCACCGTGCATCTGGACCGCCTCGTTGGTCGCGAGCTTGGCGACCTCGCCGGTCTTGGCCTTCGCGAGGCTGGCGAACAGCGGCACGCGCTCCTCGTCGGCATCGAGCGCGGTCAGCGCGCGCAACGTTGCCGAGCGGGCCAGCTCGACCTCGCAGAACAGGTGCGCGGCGCGGTGCTGGAGCGCCTGGAAGCTGCCGATCTTCTGGCCGAACTGCTCGCGCTGCTTGAGATAGTCGACGGTGCGGGTGAAGCTTTCGCCAGCAACCCCGAGCATCTCCGCGGCGAGGCAGGCGCGCCCGGCGTCGAGGACGCGGTCGAGGATTGCCCACCCGCCGCCGACGCTGCCGAGGACATCGGCGCCGTCGACCTGGACGTCGGTCAGCGTCACCGCGGCGGCGTTGCGCGTGTCGACCATCGATCGGCGCTCGACCGCGACCCCGTCGGCCTTCGCGTCGACGAGGAACAGCGTAATGCCGTCGGTGCCGCCGTCGCCGGTCCGCGCCGCGACGATCAGTGTGTCGGCGACGTGGCCGTCGAGAACGAAGGTCTTGGTGCCGTTGAGCTTGAAGCCGTTGCCCGATGCCTCGGCGCGGGTGGTGACATGGCTCGGGTCATGGCGCGGCGCTTCGTCGGCGGCGAGCGCGAACAGGCGTTCGCCGCTGGCGATCTGCGGCAGATACTGCGCCTGCTGCTCGGGCGAGCCGCCGCGGAGCAATGCCGTCGCGCCAAGGATCGCCGTCGAAAGCAAAGGCGACAGGCTGAGGTTGCGCCCGATCGCCTCCTGCAACAGCCCGGCCGCAACATAGCCGAAGCCCGAACCGCCGTGCGCCTCGGGCACCAGCACTCCGGCAAACCCCATCTCGGCCATCTTGTGCCACAGCCCGCGGTCGAACCCGGTCGCATCGGCGGCATCGCGAAGCCGCCGCAGTTGGGCCACCGAGGCCTCGCTGGCAAAGAAACCATCCGCCGACTCGCGGATCATCGTCTGGTCGTCGGTCAGTACCAAGGCCAAGTCGTCACTCCCGAAATTACGATTGCGGCGCGATCACGCCCCCGGCAGTTGCAGCACGCGCTTGGCAATGATGTTGAGCTGGACCTCGCTGGTGCCGCCCTCGATCGAGTTGGCGCGGCTGCGGAGCCAGTGGCGCGACAGGTCGCCTTCGCCCTTTGCCGGACCTTCCCAGACGAGGCCGTCCGACCCTGCGACCGACATCAGCAGCTCCTGCCGCTGCTTGTTGAGCTCGGTGCCGTAATATTTGAGCATCGACGACAGCGCGCCGACCCCCTGCCCCGCCTTCGCCTCATCCTTGACGCGCTCCATCGTCAGCCCGAACGCGAGCGCGTTGATCTCGTGGCGGACAATGTCGGTGCGCAACGGCGCGACCCCGGCCTCGCCGAGCGCCTTGACCGCGATCTGGCTGAGCGAGCGGCGACCGTCGTCGAGGTCGCCGATCATCTCGCGTTCGTGGGTCAGCAGATACTTGGCGATGTCCCAGCCCTTGCCCGGCGTCCCCATGAGGTTGCCCTTCGGCACCCGGACGTCGTCGAAGAAGGTCTGGCAGAACGGCGAGTAGCCCGAGATCAGCTTGATCGGCGAGGTGGTGACCCCCGGCGACGCCATGTCGAACAGCAGGAAGCTGATGCCGAGGTGCTTCGGCGCGGCGGGGTCGGTGCGGACGAGGCAGAAGATCCAGTCGGCCTTGTCGGCGTAGCTCGTCCACACTTTCTGGCCGTTGACGATATAATCGTCGCCGTCGAGGATCGCCGAGGTTCGCAGCGCGGCGAGGTCGGACCCCGCCCCCGGCTCCGAATAGCCCTGGCACCAGCGGATTTCGCCGCGTGCGATCCTGGGCAGATGCTCGAGCTTCTGCTCCTCAGAACCGTATTTGAGCAGCGCCGGCCCGAGCATCCAGATGCCGAACGACGACAGCGGCGAGCGCGCGCGAATCTTGCGCATCTCGCTAGCGAGCACCTTCGCCTCGT
>NZ_JANYGL010000075.1 GCF_025362435.1 Polymorphobacter sp. | reverse complement strand
CGCGAGGAAGCCGAGCTGACGCTCGACGAGCATCACGACGAACCGCATGAAGGCGAGGACGGCGAGGAAGTCGCGGTCACCGGCGGCGCCGACGACGCAGGCTCCGACGTTCTCCGCCGCCAGCGCCAGGCGCTGCGCCGCCGCTACAAGATCCAGGAGGTCATCCGCCGCCGCCAGGTCCTGCTCGTCCAGGTCGTCAAGGAGGAGCGCGGCAACAAGGGCGCCGCGATGACGACATATCTGTCGCTCGCCGGGCGCTTCTGCGTCCTGATGCCCAACACCGCGCACGGCGGCGGGATCAGCCGCAAGATTTCGAACCTCGGCGACCGCAAGCGCTTGAAGTCGATCATGGCCGACCTCCAGCTTCCCGCCGGAATGGGCGCGATCGTCCGCACCGCCGGGCTCAAGCGGACCAAGGTCGAGATCAAGCGCGACTTCGATTACCTGACCCGCCTCTGGGACGAAATCCGCGAGACGACGCTGAGCAGCGTCGCCCCGTGCCTCGTCCACCAGGACAGCGACCTGATCAAGCGCGCGATCCGCGACATCTACAGCCGCGAGATCGAGCAGGTCCTTGTCGACGGCCCCGACGGCTTTGCCGCGGCGTCGACCTTCATGCAGCTGTTGATGCCGAACCACGCGGCGAAGGTCGTCGAATACGCCGACCCGGTGCCGCTGTTCCAGCGCTTCGGCGTCGAGGCGAGCCTTGCCGGGATGTACCAGCCGGTCGTCCAGCTGAAGTCGGGCGGTTATATCGTCATCAACCCGACCGAGGCGCTCGTCTCGATCGACGTCAACTCGGGCCGCTCGACGCGTGAGCACGGCATCGAGGAGACCGCGTACAAGACCAATCTTGAGGCCGCCGACGAGATCGGCCGCCAGCTCCGCCTGCGCGACATGGCCGGGCTCGTCGTCATCGACTTCATCGACATGGAAGTCGGCGGCAACAACCGCCGCGTCGAGCGCGCGATGAAGGAGGCGATGAAGAACGATCGCGCCCGCATTCAGATCGGCCGGATCAGCTCGTTCGGGTTGATGGAAATGAGCCGCCAGCGTCTCCGCACCGGCGTCCTCGAGGCATCGACCCACGTCTGCCCGATGTGCGATGGATCGGGCTACGTCCGCTCGGTCGCCTCCGCCGCCCTCGCCGCGCTGCGTGCGTTGGAGGCCGAAGCGATCAAGGGCCGCGCAACCGAATTCTCGCTGCGCGCGGGCCTCGAAGTCGCGATGTACATTCTCAACCGCAAGCGCGCCGACGTCGTCGAGCTCGAGGAGCGCTATGGCATCGCCGTCGAGACGATCCCAGACGAGACGCTGATGGGGCCGAATTTCGTCCTCGACGCCGGCGGACCGGCACCGCTGCACCCGGTCGTCATGTCGCTGCTGCCGCCGCCGGTGAAGATCGACGACGACGACGAGATTCCCGACACGGCGGAGGAGCATGGCTTCGACGACGACGAGGACGAGGAAGCCGAGCGTCCCGCGCGCCGCGAAGGTCGTGGCCGCGGGCGCGGTCGCTCCGCTCCCACCGACGACGCCGAGGGCGACAACGCCGATACCGCAGTCGACGCCGAAGGCGACGACAGCGAGGAGGGAGCCGAGCGCCCTGCCCGCGCCGATGGTGCCGCCGAAGGTGGCCGCGACAACGAGCGCGGCGGTCGTGGCCGTCGCCGCCGCCGCCGTGGTGGTGGACGCGACCGCAAGCCCGAAGGCGATGCCGTCGAGGGTGTCGAGCCAGTCGCCGACATCGCGTCGAACGCCGATGTCTCGGTCACCGGCGAAGATGCCGCTGAGGTCGTCGCCGGTGACGGTGTCGCCCCGCTCGTCGGCGTCGATACGGCGAGCGAAAGCGCCGGCGAAGGCGAGGCCCGCCGCCGTCGTCGCGGCCGTCGTGGCGGTCGCCGCCGCGAAGGTGGCCCGGTCGCGAACGAGGCCGGTGCCGGCAACGACACCGTAACCGACAGCGCCGACGACGCGGAGCACGATGCCGCTTCGATCGAGGTCGAAGTTCCCGCCGCTCCAGTTGAGGCCGAAGTTGCCGCTGCTACCGCCGAAGTCTTCGTCGAGCCGGTCGGCGTGACGGCGGAGGACGCAGCCCCGGCGAAGAAGCCGCGTCGCTCGCGCGCCAAGAAGCCAGTCGAAGCTGCGGTCGAGGAAGCACCCGCTCCCGAGCCGGTTGCCGAACCCGCGCCCGAACTGGCCCTCGAGCCCGTCACTGAGCCCGCCGCCGAACCCGTCGCGGCAGCCAAGCCACGCCGCCCGCGGCGCAAGGCTGGGGCAGACGCCCCGGTGGCCGACGTTGCACCCGCGCCCGAACCGGCAGCCGCCGAACCGGCAGTCGTCGCCGAACCCGACGCCTTCGTCGACAGCGCGAAGGTCATCGAGCCCGAGCCAGCCGCACCCCCGGCAAGCGACGCAACTCCCCCCGAACCCGAAGCCCCCCGCAAGGGCGGCTGGTGGCAGCGGACCTTCGGCAACTAAGGCCCTGACCCCTTCCCCGCTCACGCGGGGGAGGGGTTGCCCCCTCGCCTTAACCTCGGGTTCAGCGTATCCCCGCCACATGCCTGGCATGCCCGCTCGCCTGATCGCCCGTGCCGCGCTGACTCTCGGCGCGGTGGCGATGCTGCTCGGGAGCACCGCCGCCGCCGCACAGTCGGTCCTCCGCGACGCCGAGACCGAGTCGCTGTTTCGCGATGTCGCCCGCCCGCTGATCATCGCCGCCGGGCTGACCCCGGCGTCGGTTCAGATCGTCCTCGTCGGCGACCCCGAGATCAACGCCTTCGTCTCGGGCGGGCAGAACATCTTCGTCTTTTCGGGGCTCATCGAGAACGCCGACAACGTCAACCAGCTCCAGGGCGTCCTCGCCCACGAACTCGGCCACATCGCCGGCGGGCATAACATCCGCTCGAACGAGGGCATCGGCCCGGCGACGCACATCTCGATCCTGTCGCTCGTCGCCGCGGTCGCGCTCGTCGCGGTCGGCGCAGGCGATGCCGGCATGGCTGCCCTCGGGCTCGGCACCGCGACCGCGCAGAGCCAGTATCTCGCGTTCAGCCGCGATCAGGAGAGCCGCGCCGACCAGGCCGGGGCGACCTACCTCGGCAAGGCGGGCGAATCGGGACGTGGCAGCCTCGAATTCTTCAACAAGCTGCTCGGCCAGGAGTATCGCCTCGGGCTCAAGCAGGACAATGCCTACAACCGCACTCACCCGCTCGACGGCGAGCGGATCGCCTATCTCGAAGCCGTCTACAAGGCGTCGCCGGCGTGGAATACGCCTCCCGACCGAGTGCTCGATGCGCGCTTCCAGCGGGTCAAGGCGAAGCTCGCGGGGTTCATCGAGGAGCCGCACCGGACCTTCCAGATGTACCCCGAAGGCCTCAAGACCGAGCCGGCGCGTTACGCCCACGCCTACGCCTATCACAAGTCGGCATACCCCGACGCCGCCATTGCCGAGGTCGATGCGCTCCTCGCGCTCCACCCCGCCGACCCGTATTACCTCGAGTTGAAAGGGCAGATCCTGCTCGAATCGGGTAAGATCGTCGAATCGCTGCCGGTCCTCCGCGCCGCCGTCGCCGCCGCGCCGACCGAGCCGCTGATCGCGACCCTGCTCGGTCATGCGCTCGTCAGCAGCGAGGATACTGCCAGCTTCGCCGAGGCCAAACCGCTGCTGCGGAAGGCGGTCGTCCGCGATCGTGAGAACCCCGATGCGTGGTACCAGCTCGGCGTGATCTACGACCGCGAGGGCGATACCGCACGCGCCGCGCTCGCCACCGCCGAGCGTTTCGACCTCGAGGGCCAGCCTCGCGAAGCGGCGGCGAACGCCAAGATCGCGCTGCGGGGCCTGTCGCCGGGGACGACCGACTGGCTCCGCGCCGACGATATCGCGCAAGTCGCGCAGAACGACCTGGTAAAGAAGAAGCACCGATGATCAACGGCTTACGGATTTCGACGGCGCTCGCTCTGGTGCTTGTCGCGAGTTGCGGCGCAGGCGACCCGGCGGCACGGATCGACACCAAGGACCGCGCCGCGATCGAGGCGATCGTCCGCGACTATATCCTCAAGCACCCCGAGATCATCCCTGAGGCGATCAACGGCATGCAGGCTCGCGACGTCACCAAGCTCCTTGCCAGCAACCGCACCGAGATCGAGACCCCCTTCCCCGGCGCAGTCGCTGGCAACCCTAAGGGCGACGTCACTTTGGTCGAATTCTTCGACTACGCCTGCCCCTATTGCCGCGCCGGCCACGCCGACGTCCGCAAGCTGATCGCCGACGACCCCAAGCTGCGCGTCGTCTATCGCGACTTCCCGGTCCTGTCCGAGGCGTCGGGCGAGGCGGCGATGGCGGCGCTGTCGGCGGCGAGTCAGGGCAAGTATCTCGCTTTCCACGACCGCATGTTCGAGACCCCGGGCAAGGTCGACCGCGAGCGGACGATCGCCATGGTCCGCGCGTCGGGGCTCAACGAAATGCGGACCGCGAAGGACCTGACCAGCCCGGCGTTCAAGGCCGAGATCGCCAAGAACATCGACCTCGGCCGCGCCCTCGGGCTGACCGGCACGCCGAGCTATATCGTCGGCGACCGCATTCTCAGCGGCGCGGTCGGCTATGCCAAGCTCGCCGAGGCGGTCGCGGCGGCACGAGCGGCCAAGGCCGCATGACGCTCCCCGCCGAGGCCCCGCGCCTCGACGTCGCCCTCGCGCTTCAGCGGATCGTCACGGTGTTCTGGCAGGACTTCGCCGCGATCGTGGTCGTCGGCTTCGTCATGGTGACGCTACCGGGGGTCCTCCTCGCGCTCGCCGGGACGCATGCCGGGTCGACGATCGTCGCGACCTTCGGTGGGATGCTCCGCGTCCTCTACGTCGTCATCGTTACCCACGGCGTCCTCGCGCGGCTGAGCGGGCAGCCGCTTGCGCCCCGCGCATTTGTTCGTGCCGGGTTCGCCGCGTCACCACGTGGGTTGAACGTCGCGCTGTTGATCGGGGCGGTGACGGTACTAGCGATGGTCGGGCTGCTCTTAGCGGGATTGGCGGGACCTCCGGCGCTGGCGATCCGGGCGGCGATCGTTGCCGTGGGGTTCGCCTGCGCGGTGCTATTGATCACGGCGGTGCCGGTCGCACTTGTGGAGCGGCGGACCCCGTTTCCGGCCCTTGGGCGTGCGGCGGCGCTGACGCGCGGCAACCGCGGGCGGATCGCGGTGGTCCTCGGCGGCTTCGCACTGACGGTGGTCCCGGCGAGGCTAGTCGTCGCGGCGACGGTTTACGGACTTGGGGCGAGCGCGGCACATGTCGCGGCGGTCGATGGCGGGATGACGCTGGCGAGCCCGGGGCTGTGGCTGCTCGCGCTGTTCGACCTGCTCGCGTGGGGGGTCGGCGCGGTGGTACCGGGGGTGGTGTTCGCCGGGTTGGTTGGTTCGGGGGCGCCGGTCAAGTGAAGTAAGGGCGTCGCGGCGAAGCCGCGCCGTCGGTCGGGTTCGGGCTGGAGTGCCCGACCCGCCGGTCGGGCCGAACGCGAGTCGGAAGTTAGGCGAGGAACGCCAAGATGCGTTCCTCGCCTAACTTCGCGCCGCTTATCGGCTGTAAAACTCGACGACCAGGTTCGGCTCCATGCGGACCGCGTACGGCACTTCGTCGAGCGTCGGGACGCGCACATAAGTCGCCTTCGGCCCTTCGATCGTCACATATTC
>NZ_JANYGL010000034.1 GCF_025362435.1 Polymorphobacter sp. | reverse complement strand
ATAGCGCCCGCCGTGGTTGAGCTCCTGCCACTGGCGGACCATCCCCATATATTCGTTGTTCAATATGAACACCTTGACCGGCAGGCGGTACTGCGTCGCGGTGCCGAGCTCCTGGATGTTCATCTGGATGCTCGCCTCGCCCGCGATGTCGATGACCAGCGCGTTGGGGTTGCCGAGCTGCGCGCCGATCGCGGCGGGCAGGCCGTAGCCCATCGTGCCGAGGCCGCCGCTCGTCAGCCACTTGTTCGGGCCTTCGAAGCCGAAGTGCTGCGCCGCCCACATCTGGTGCTGGCCGACCTCGGTGGTGATGATGGGCGAGCGCTTGTGCGTCGCCTCCCACAGCCGCCGGATCGCGTATTGCGGCAGGATGTCCGACCCGGTCTGGGCGAAGCCGAGGCTGTCGCGCTGGCGCCAATGGTCGATCTTCGCCCACCACGGCTTGATGTCGACCGCGCGATGGCCGCGCGCCTTCCACACCTTGATCAGGTCCTCGAGGACATGGCCGACGTCGCCGACGATGCCGAGGTCGACCCGAACGACCTTGTTGATCGACGAGCGGTCGATATCGACGTGGATCTTCTTCGACCCCGGCGAGAAGGCGTCGAGCCGCCCCGTCACCCGGTCGTCGAAGCGCGCGCCAAGGCACAGCATCAGGTCGGCGCCGTGCATCGCCATGTTGGCTTCATAGGTGCCGTGCATGCCGAGCATACCGAGGAACTGCGGCGACGACGTCGGGAAGCAGCCGAGGCCCATCAGCGTCGACGTCACCGGCGCGCCGGTCAGCCGGGCGAGTTCGCGCAGCAGTTGCGACGCCCCGGGACCCGAATTGATGATGCCGCCGCCGGTATACAGGATCGGGCGCTCGGCAGCGGCGAGCATCTCGACCGCCGCCTCGATCGCGGCGAGGTCGCCCTTGACCTGCGGCTTGTACGTCTTGTGCTCGATCTTGCCCGGGCGGACGTAGCGGGTGCGCGCGACCTGGACGTCCTTGGGGATGTCGACGACGACCGGCCCCGGGCGCCCCGACGTGGCGATGTAAAACGCCTCGTGGATCGTGTCGCCGAGCCGGTGGACGTCCTTGACGAGATAATTGTGCTTCGAACAGTGGCGAGTGATGCCGACCGTATCGCATTCCTGGAAGGCGTCGGTGCCGATCAGGTGCGTCGGCACCTGGCCCGTCAGGACGATGATCGGGATCGAATCCATCAGCGCGTCGGTGATGCCGGTGACGGCGTTGGTCGCGCCGGGGCCCGAGGTGACGAGAACGACGCCCGGCTTGCCGGTCGAACGGGCATAGCCCTCGGCCGCGTGAACCGCCGCCTGTTCGTGGCGGACGAGGATGTGCTTGATCCGCCGCCCGCCGGCAGCCTCCTGCTCGAACAGCGCGTCGTAAATCGGCAGCACCGCCCCACCGGGGTAGCCGAAGACGATCTCGACCCCGAGGTCGATCAGCGAGCGGACGATCACGCCCGCGCCATTGGTTTCGTTCGATGCCGCCACTATGCTTACTCGCTTCGATTGCGAGCGTTAGCTAGAGGTTGAAAATTACGCTGTCAACACTCTGCAAGCAATGAAATTACGCGGCGATGGCGCGGCTGCGGCGCATGCTCGACCCGATAAGCCCGAAACCGCCGATTATCAGCGCCCAACTCGACGGCTCGGGAACCGAGCCGATGCCGATTAGCTCGCCGACGTAGCGGGCAAGGGCGGCATGGACCGGAGCGGTCGGGTGGATGCCGTCGAAGCTCAGGTAGTGGCTGCAGTCGGGGTGCGGGTTCGACGGCGGCAGGCTGATGTTGACGCACGCGTCGGCGAGGTTGGTGTCGAGGTCGGCAGGCAGGCCGAACGCCGCGGGGTCGTTGCGCAGGGCATTGAAGAAGCCGAAATAGTCGATCTGGGTGAACGACGTTCCGGCCGAAAGATGGAGCGTGGTGAAGCCGAACCGCAGCGCATTCTCGAGGTCGAGGCCAACGGCGATGTCGGGGTTGGGAACGCCGCCGATCAGGAAATGGCTTGCCCCATGGCCGTTGAGATAGGTGATCGCGCCGAGGTAGTTGCCGACGAAGGCATTGGTGAAATTCGCCTTGAACGCGGCGGCGGCGAGCGCATTCGGAGCCGCCGCGATCCCGGCGAGCAATGCGCTGACATCGTTGTTGCCGAAGTTCAGGACATAGAGCGCATTCGGATCGATCGCCTTGCCGCTCGTCGCATAGATGCCGAGCTGGCTGGCGAGGCCGGGCACGATGAAGCCTTGCAGGCTGCGGTCTTCCGCCGCCTCCGCCCCGCCGACGGCGTAGTTGTTACCGCCGAGGAGGAACGGCGTGGTCAGCTGGTTGGTCAGCCGCTGGTTGATCAGGTCGGTCCACACCGGGCCGTTCGAGTAGCGGCCGTTGAAATAACCGTAGCCGGGCTGCGCCGTTTGGCCGTGGGTGCCGAGATAGGCATTGCCCGCATCGACCAGCGAGTCGCCGAAGACGATCAGCTGGTCGGGGCGAGCAGCGGCAGGACCTGCCAGTCCTACTGCCGCGCCGACTGCGACCGCTGCCAGTAACCGACCGATGGCCATCTCGTGATCCCTCCGTTTATCACCGAGAGTTTATCCTGGCATGGTTGACGTTCGGTTACCATGACTGCGCGTTTTCGTCAGGCGGCAACGACCTTCGGGTATCGGCGACGCCCGAGAAGCCCGACCAGCCCGAACCCGGCGACCATCTGCGCCCAGATCAGCGGCTCGGGGACCCCGCCGACAGGGGGAGGCGTAAGCGCGGTCAACAACGGCGTACCGGGGCGGAAGGTGCCGAGGTGGATCTCGCCGCCCTGGTTGAACGTCGCGACCGCGACCGAGCCTTCGATCGGGGTCGAATTGCTCACCGTCGCGAACGGAGCGAGCAGCGCGCCGTTGAACTGCTTGCCCAGCGTGATCGACGTCGCCGTGCCGAAATTCCACAAGACGTACGGGTTGTACGCCGAGTTGTTCGAGTTGGCGTTGAGCGTGTAGCTCGATGCGCCGGTGACGTTGATGATCGTAGTCAGGTAGCCGCCGCCGGCACCAGACGACAGGTCGTAGACGAGGTTCGCTGCATCGAGGAACGACGTCAGGTTGGTCGAGTCGATCGTGATGACCGCATAGCCGAGATGGCCGGGGTCGCGCGCGATCAGCCTGGCGTTGTTGTGGTCGCTGCCGTCGAAGCTGCTCCCGGTCGCCGACAATGCATAAAGCGAAGTCGACAGCGCCTTCAGGTCGGCGGCGAGCGTTGCGGTCTGCGTCGCGATGTCGGCGTGGAGATCGTTCGGGCCGCCCGGTGCCAAGGTCGTGTCGTGGACGGGCAGGGTGTTCTGGAAACCCGATGCCGACAAGCCATACGACACGGCGGTGCCGCCATTGATGTTGAACCCGGCGAGGTTCGATCCGGCGCGGACGATCGCGCCATCGACGTTAAAGTTGCCGCCGGTGAAGCTGCCGCCGATGTCGACGCCCTTGCGCGCCGCGATCGTGCCGTTGCCGCCGTTCGAGCCGTTGTTGATATTGCCGCCGTTGAGGTTGCCGCCGACGGTGAGCGTCGCATAGCCCGACACCGCCTCGCCCTGGTTGGCGCGGCCGATGCCGTAGGTCGAGGTGCCGCCGCTGATGCTGCCGCCGACGAAGGTCTTGCCCTCGACGTCGTGGCCGCCGGTCATGTTGCCGAGGACGATCAGGTTGACGTCGGCGAGCGCGGTAAGACCACCGCTGGCGCTGCCCGCGGCGAGCGCGGCTGCCGGCGTCGCGAGCATCAGGGCGACGGCCGAGGCGATACGATATGACATAGAATACTCCCCACAAACACCGCGAGCGCGCGTGTCGGAGGATCATGAGCAATTATCATGCCAGTAAGGTAAGTTGCTGGATAATCTATGACACGGCGCGCGCCGTTTTAGCGAAGTGTAAAGAAGTTCGACAGTTTTTGGTTCAAGTCGGCGTTGACTATAAACCGATATCGCCCGCGCCAGTTCTCGGCCAATCTCGCGTCTGGTTGCGGAACCACGTCTGCTGGCGCTTGGCGTAGTGGCGAGTGTCGAGCCGCGTCCGCTCGATTGCCGTGGCCAGGTCGATCTCGCCACGGAGGTGCGCGAGTAACGGCGGTACGCCGAGCGCCTTCATTACTGCAGCGTCGGCCGGCAGCTCGCAGCGGTCGAGCGCGGCAACCTCGTCGAGTGCTCCCGCCGCGAGCATCGCGTCGAGCCGGGCGTCGATCCGGGCATGGAGGTCGGGGCGGGGGAGATCGACGACTTGGCCGCGGACGTCGGCCTCGGCAGCGAGCCCGCCGGTCGCCGCCGCTTGCCACTCGGACAACCGCCGCCCGCTCGATCGCACGACTTCAAGCGCGCGGGCGACGCGCTGCGGATCGGCGATGCGTGCCGCAGCGGCGGGGTCGAGCGCGGCGAGGGCGGCGCGGGCAGTGGCGGGGTCGAGCGCGCGGACTTCGGCGCGGACCTCGGGGTCGATCGGCGGCACGGGGGCGATGCCGTCGAGCAGGGTCCGCAAATACATCCCGCTGCCCCCGGTCACGATCGGCACGCTGCCCGCGGCGATTGCGGCGGTGATCTCGGCGCGCGCCATGACGGCCCAGCGCGCGGCGTCGCAGGTGTCGGCGCCGTCGATGACGCCATACAGCCGGTGCGGCACCGCAGCCTCGTCCGCCGCCGACGGGCGGGCACTGAGGATGCGGAGGTCGGCGTAGACCTGGCTGGCGTCGGCGTTGATGATCGTGCCCCCGAGCCGCCGCGCGAGGCCGAGCGCGACCCCTGACTTGCCCGCGGCGGTCGGTCCCGCGATAACCACCACCGTTGGCCGCTCCAGGGAAATATCCATGCTCCTCGCGACGTTGATCGCCGCCGGTGCCTTGTCGCCGGGTGACGTCGCGGCGGCAAGCGACGCGCTGCGCACGGCCGGGGGCGAGCCGGGGACGGCGGCGTGGCTCGATGCCGGGGACGCCTGCGACGTGACGGTCACCCGGCTAAGCCAGGCGGCGGCCCGCACCGCGCTCGGAATGCTGGCGGGGATCGACGTCGTCGTCCAGCCTGCTGCCGGGCTTCGCCGCAAGCGGCTGCTGATCGCCGACATGGATTCGACGATGATCAGTTGCGAGTGCATCGACGAGCTTGCCGATTATGCCGGGTTGAAGCCGCAGGTCGCGGCGATCACCGAGGCGGCGATGCGGGGAGAACTCGACTTCGCCGCCGCCCTTGATGCGCGCGTCGCGCTGCTGGCGGGGATGGATGCGCGGGTTATCGATCGCTGCCGTGCGGAGCGTGTGCGCCTGATGCCGGGGGCGCGGGAACTGGTCGCAACGATGGTCCAGAGCGGAGCGCGGACGATCCTCGTCTCGGGGGGATTCACCGCCTTTGCGGGGCCAGTCGGTGCGGAACTCGGCTTCGACCGCATCGTCGCCAACCGCCTGCTCGTCGAAGAGGGGAAATTGACCGGAACGGTGTCACGCCCGATCGTCGACGCCGCGACCAAGCGCGGCGAACTCGATGGGGCAGGGGTCACGCTCGAGGAGACGCTTGCGGTCGGCGACGGGGCGAACGACATCCCGATGCTCGAGCGCGCCGGCATCGGCATCGCCTATCACGCCAAGCCCCGCGCTGCCGCCGCCGCCGACGCCGCGATCCGCACTGGCGACCTGACCGCGCTGTTGTGGGCGCAGGGTTACCCCCGCGCCCAATGGGTTACTTCAGCTTGAAGCTCAGCGACGCGCCGATGATCCGCGGTTCGTTGTACACCGCCGCCATGTAGTTCTCGATCACGCCCTTGAGGTTCTTCTGGTCGGTCAGGTTGCGGACGAACACTGCGGCTTCGTACTTCGGCGTCGAATAGCCCGCCTTAAGCCCGGCCTCGTAGGTCCCGTTCGAGTTGAACTCGTTGGTCTTGTACAGGACGAAGTTGGTGTAGCCCTGCAGGTTGACGTCGCCGGCGATGAACAGCTCGGCATCCTTGCTCACCGGCACGCCGTAGCGCGCGGTGGCATCGACGGTGTACTTCGGCGCGTCGGGGAGCGGGTTGCCGTTGATCTGGGCGAAGACGTTGCTGCCGATCTTGATCGTCGGGTTGTTGACGGTGCAGACGACGACGCCGTTGAGCGCGCAGACCTGAGCATAGACCCGCGTGTCCTTGATCTCGGTGTGGAGGAAGGTCGCGCCGAGCCCGAGCGAGAGGTGCTCGATCGGGTGCCACTCGGCCTCGGCCTCGACGCCGTAGGCGTTCGCCTTGGCGGCGTTGAACAGCACGCCGTTGCCGTTCGAATCGTTGCCGTTGAGCTGGATGTTGCTGACGGTGTAGCCGAAGCCGGTGACGTTGAAGCGCAGCTTGCGCTCGAACAACTGGCTCTTGAAGCCGGCCTCGTAGCTGATGATCGTCTCCGCATTCGCCGTCGTGAAGTCTGAGTTGAACACCGCCGACCGGCCCTGGATCGTCGGTCCGCGGAAGCCGCGGGCGACGCGGGCATAGACGCTGATGTTGGGGTCGACCTGGTACAGCGCGCTGACGTCCCAGCTCGGCTGGGTCGACGACAGGCGGACAAAGCGGCGCCCGGTATAGGTGACGACGTTCGCCGCGGTGTTCGCGGTCTGGAGCAGGGTCGTCGACTTGGTGTCGTTGGTCTCGCGCGCGCCGGCAGTCAGCGTCAGGTCCGGGACGATCTCATAGCTCGCTTGGCCGAACACCGCCCACGACGTGTTGATGTTGCGCAACACGACGAAGTTGTTGGGGTTTGTGCCGGTGAAGATCGCGCGCTGGTCGAACTCGGTGGTGTCGCGGCTGTCGAAATACATCCCGCCGACCTGGTACTTGAAGCGGCCTTGGCCGTTCGAGGCGAGGCGGACTTCCTCGGTGTATTGGTTGAGCCCGCGAACCTTGCCCTGGCTCTGGCCGAAGCCGTTCGGCACGCCGCCGACCGGATAGTTTGCCGCTGCGCCGCCGTCGGTGTCGCCGCGGCTATAGCCCGACAGCGTCTCGTAGGCGCTGATCGAGGTCAGGCTGACCGGGCCAAAGTCGTACTTGACGTTGAGGAAGGCGCCATACGTCTCGTACGCCTGCGGGTTGCCCGCGCCTTCGTCGAGCCCGACTTGGTCGCGCGGGCCGACGGGGGTGTTCGACCCCTTGATCAGCGCGCCGCGGTGGAAGATCGTTGAGGTGCCCTTGTACGACCGGCCCTGACCCTCGGCGAGAATCGTCAGGTCCTCGGTCGGGGTCAGCAGGATTTGCGCGCGGAGGTCGCGCTCGTTGAAGCCGCCGAGTGCATCCTTCTTGTTGACCTGGGTCTTGTCGGCGCTAACCCCGGCGAAGGTGTTGTCGACCCAGTTATCACGGTGCTGGTACAGGCCCGAGACCCGGACCGCGACCTTGTCGGGGATGATCGCGCCGCCGATGCCGCCGTCGAAGGTGACCGTGTTATAGCTGCCGTACGATCCCGACGCGCGCGCCTCGAGGTCCTGGCTCGGCTTGATCGTGTCGATCTTGATGATGCCGGCGGTGGTGTTGCGCCCGAACAACGTGCCCTGCGGACCGCGGAGGACTTCGACCTGCGCGAGGTCGTACGCCGGGTTCGACTTGAGGACGACGTGCTCGAGGACGACGTCGTCCTGGATGATCTCGACCGGCTGCGACGCGCCGAGGTAGAAGTCGATGTTGCCGAGGCCGCGGATGTAGAAGCGCGGGAAGATGCGCCCGGTCGTCGTCTCGGCGTACAGCCCGGGGACGCGCCCCGACAGTTCGAGCAGGTCGCCACCGCCCGACTGGAACGAGCGCAGCAGGTCGCCCGAAACGACGCCGACCGACAGCGGCACCTTCTGCAAATTCTCGCTGCGACGCTCGGCGGTGACGACGATGTCGGCAAGGCCGGTATCGTCGGTGGTCACCGCCGGGATTTCGGCGGCGGTCGCGGTGCCCGCGGCAAGCGGCGTCAGGGCGGCGGACAGCAGCAAGGCCGCCCGGAAAGTGAAGTTCGACAAGATGATAACCCCCGGGTTGGGAACCCGGTGCATCGTGCCCCGGTCCCGATGCCGCGGCGATACGGGGCGAATATGACGGCGCCGTGACGCTTTGCCCGACCTGTGCCCGGAACCTGAGAAGTGTTGCCGTGGGGCAACTAGCGGTTTTGCTTGTCGCCGTGCCGTCGTCGGCCGGTCGCTCTCAAATAATGTATTCAAGACGCCGCCGCCTGCAGGAAACTCCATCCGCCACCCCCGGCCCGGCTCGTCGCGCACGAAATGGTTAACCGCCCGATCTGTAACGTTCCCGAAACTAAGTGTCGGAAATCTTTACATAAATCCAGATCGGCGTCTGGGCTCGACAACGAAACGAGACCCGGGCCGAAAATTTTTCGCTTGGAAATCCGTAGCTTGGAAAGATCGAATCGCAGGAAGAACAAAAATGGCACGCGGCTTGCAAAGACAGTTAACGGGGGAGCATCTTGGGAGTGAACAATGAACAAAATACTTTACGCTCTGGCCGCATTGGCCACTGCGGGCGCGGCTCAGGCGAGCATCATTCCGACCCTGCAGGGTAATCCGACCAACGTCGGCGGCGGCATGTTCCGCTACGACTATAGCGCGACACTGGCGGCCGACCAGGGTCTCGTCACGGGCGGTTACTTCACCCTGTACGACGTCTCCGGCTTCAGCAGCTTCGGCAGCCTCCCCAGCGGCTTCACCGGGTCGACCTCGCTCCTCGGCAAGACCCCCGGGGACGTTCTGCCCACCGACAGCGCCAGCGTCCTGAACGTCTCGTTCACCTATAGCG
Source organism: Polymorphobacter sp. (assembly GCF_025362435.1). GTDB lineage: Bacteria > Pseudomonadota > Alphaproteobacteria > Sphingomonadales > Sphingomonadaceae > Polymorphobacter_B. Next base: position 4,021 of record NZ_JANYGL010000034.1, on the reverse strand, counting down.
GTCCCGCTATCAACTACGCGACGTCGGGCAATGTTTCGACCGAACTCGGAACGTTCTCGATCTTCTCGTCGGCCGGAAACAGGACGGTGCTTCACGACTTCACGTCTTCGGCGCTGAAGAACAGCGGAGAGGCTCGCGGAACTTCGGTCAGCACGATCGGCAAGGCTGCCGTCGAGGTTCCCGGTGCCGCCACCGTTCCGGAGCCCGCAACCTGGGGCCTGATGATCACCGGTTTCGGGATGATCGGTATCGGGATGCGCCGTCGTTCGCGGAACGTCGTCACCGCGTAACGTCCATCGGCTGGTGGAGGAGCAATTCTCCACCAGCCGACTCTCGACAGTCTGTCCGGCAGTCACCGATGTCGCGCCCGCCGCGCCGGTTCCGGACTGCCCTTTCAGGCGAGCGCCGGGCGCCACCGTGCTGTCCTACAGCCGACTTACCGACTAGCGATGAGGAGCGTCGAGTCGGCCACCACCGGGTGGTAGATGCTCTTTCTCATCGTTGGTGTCGTCGTGGCGAGGCCCACGCAAAATTGACGAGCCGGGCTCTGCCGAATGGTGCTTCTCGTGTGGACTTCGTGGACTTCCACGTGTGGACTTAGCGGATTGCCGTTAAAGCAGACTCCTCCCCTCCCCTTTAGGGGAGGGGCCAGGCGTGGGGCAGTCGCCAAGGACTCACTTCCAGAATTTTTTGCGAATTGATACCCCTCGGCGCGGACTGCCCCACCCCCGGGCCGGCGCAAGCGCCGTCTCTCGCCCCTCCCCTGAAGGGGAGGGGAGGTAGATCGGAATGCGGCGTTCGTGTGGACTTAGTGGACTTCCAGCTTGCGGCGCCGTCTGTTCGTACAAAGTCGTCATCCCCGCCTACTCGACGAGCAGCGACTCGCTGGTGTGTGGACTTCCGGCACGAAGCACCGGCTGCTCACACAAAGTCGTCATCCCCGCGAAGGCGGGGACCCATGCCCACACATTGGGATGATGGGTCCCCGCCTACGCGGGGATGACGGAATTAGATGGAGCATCCCGCCGCCGCGCGAACCCTGATTGCCGTGTCGATTTGTATGAACTTCGTGTGACCTTCCGCGCCCGCTGCCTACCCCGCAAGCAGCGCCAGCAGCCGCTCGTTGACCACCGCCGGGTTTGCCTTGCCGGCCATCGCGCGCATCGTCTGGCCGACGAAGAAGCCGAACAACTTGTCCTTGCCGCCACGGTAGTCGGCGACCTTGTCGGGGTTGGCGGCGAGGATTTCGCCGATCGCCGCGTCGATCGCGCCGGTGTCGCTCGTCTGGCGCAGGCCGCGCGCCTCGACGATCGCGGCGGCGCCGTCGCCGGTGTCGAGCATGATCTCGAAGACCTGCTTGGCGAGTGGGCCGGATAGTGTGCCGTCGGTGGTAAGTTTGAGCAGTTCGGCCCCGGCGGCGGGCGAGACCGGGCTGTCGGCGATGTCCCTGCCGAGGCGCTTGAGCGCGCCGAACAGGTCGGACGTCACCCAATTCGACGCGCGTGCCGCCAGCGCCGGGTCGCCGAGCGCGGCGAGGACCGCCTCGAAATAATCGGCGGTTTCCTTTTCCGCCGTCAGCACCGCGGCGTTGTACGCGGTCATGCAGAGCGCACCTTCGAAGCGCGCACGCTTTGCGGTTGGCAGCTCGGGCAGGCTGGCGCGGCATTCGTCGACGAAGTCCTCGGTCAGCGTCAGCGGCAGCAGGTCGGGATCTGGGAAATAGCGATAGTCGTGCGCGTCTTCCTTCGACCGCATCGACCGCGTCTCCATCCGGTCGGGATCGAACAGGCGGGTTTCCTGGACGATCGTCCCGCCGGCTTCGAGGACGTCGACCTGCCGCCGCGCCTCGAGTTCGATCGTCGCCATGACGAAGCGAACCGAGTTGACGTTCTTGGTCTCGGTGCGTGTACCGAATGGGTCTCCCGCTTTGCGTACGCTGACGTTGACGTCGGCGCGCATCGACCCTTCCTCCATGTTGCCGTCGCAACTGCCGACGTAGCGGAGCAAAGAGCGCAGGCCGCGGACATACGCCCCGGCCTGCGCCGGAGAGCGCAGGTCAGGCTTGGAGACGATCTCCATCAACGCGCAACCGGAGCGGTTAAGATCGACGTAGGTCATCGTCGCATGGCCATCGTGGACCGACTTGCCGGCGTCCTGCTCGAGGTGGATGCGCTCGATGCCGACGCGCTTCGGCGCCTCGCCGTCGGGCTCGATGTCGAGATAGCCTTCGCCGACCACCGGGTGGTACAACTGGCTGATCTGGTAGCCCTGCGGCAGGTCGGCGTAGAAGTAGTTCTTGCGGTCGAACCGGGAGAAGCGGTGAATCTCGGCGTCGAGTGCCAGCCCGGTTCGCACCGCCTGGCGGACGCACTCGCCGTTGAGGACCGGCAGCATCCCCGGCATCGCCGCGTCGACAAGGCTGACCTGGGTGTTGGGCTCGGCGCCGAAGCTCGCCGCGGCTCCGGAGAAGAGCTTGGATTTGGCGGTGACCTGGGCGTGGACCTCGAGGCCGACGACGATCTCCCAGTCGCCGGTGGTGCCGGGGACGGTATAGGGGGCGGTGGTGCTCATGCCCGCCTTGTAGCAAGCCCGGCGGGCGGCGGTCGACCCCTACTCTCGGGCCCTATGCGCCGGGGGCGGGATGCTGGAGATACATCAGGCGCTTGACCTCGCGGCGGCCCTTGGTGACCGTGTCGAGGATCAGCCCGGCAAAGGCCGACAGGACGGCGATGATCGCCAGCCCGGTGATCAGGATGGCGGTCGGGAAGCGCGGCACCAGCCCGGTCTGGACGTAGGTGATGCCCAGCGGCACGGCGAGAAGCGCGGCGACCACCAGCAGGGCAGCGGCGATGATCCCGAAGAACACCATCGGCCGCTCCGACCGGTAGAGCGCGACCATCGTCCACAGGATGCGCCAGCCGTCGGCATAGGTCGACAGCTTCGACGTCGACCCCTCCGGGCGGTCGTAATAAGCGGTCGGCAGCTCGGCGCACGGCATGGCCAGCTCGAGGGCGTGGATGCTGATCTCGGTCTCGATCTCGAACCCCGCGGACAGCACCGGGAAGCTCTTGACGAAGCGGCGGGAGAAGACCCGGTAGCCGGTCAGGATGTCGCTGAACGACTGGCCGAACATCTGCGTCAGCAGCCCGGTCAGCAGCTTGTTGCCGAACTGGTGGCCTGCCCGGTAGGCGGCGGCGATCTCGGTGACGCGGGTGCCGACGACCATGTCGAGCTGGTCGCGGACGAGCAGGTCGACGAGGCGCGGCGCCGCGCCCGCCTCATAGGTCGCATCGCCGTCGGCCATGACATAGACGTCGGCGTCGATGTCGGCGAACATCCGGCGGACGACCGCGCCCTTGCCCTGGCGGCGCTCGGTCCGGACCACCGCCCCCGCGGCCTCGGCGACCTTGATCGTCCGGTCGCTCGAATTGTTGTCGTAGACGTAGATCGTCGCCCCGGGCAGCGCGGCGCGGAAGCCAGCCACCGTCTGGGCGATCGCAGCCTCCTCATTGTAGCAGGGCAGGAGTACGGCGATGCGCGCCTCGGTCATGCGTGTCCACCTTGTTGCCGCCGCCCGCATGGGCTGCCTGCGACGCCCATAGCCTTTCGATTCCCGATTCGATACCACCATGCAGGCATCTTGCGGAGGACAGTGGTGGCAGGGCAATCGCTCATCGAGGGCAGGATGGATCGTGTCCTGGGGTCGCGGTGGCTCGTCGTCGCCTTACTTGTACTGGGCTTGGTCCTGCGGCTGGCATGGCTGCGCTACAGCACCTCCCCGACGCTGAGCATCGGCGAGGCATTGAACGTCGCCCGGGCAATCGCCGAGCGTGGCGTGATCGGCGATGCCTTTCGCCCGGGGCAGGAGCCGACGGCTCACGTCATGCCGATCCCGCCGCTGATCGCCGGCAGCGTCTACCGCGTCCTCGGCTTCCAGACGCCGGTGGCCGACGATGTGTTGACGATCTGGTCGCTGCTGCTGATCGGGGTGTCGATCTGGTTCTTCGACCTGAGCTTCAAG
>NZ_JANYGL010000014.1 GCF_025362435.1 Polymorphobacter sp. | reverse complement strand
GAATGCGTTAAGTACGCGTATGGTCCATATCGCCGACTTCGCGCCCTTCGCCCCCGCTGCCCCACGGCCCCGCCGCGATGGCTGGACCCCTGCGACGCAGCAGTCGTTCATCGCCGCGCTCGCGGTCGGCGGATCGGTGATCGATGCGTGCCGCCATGTCGTACGGTCGCGCGATTCAGCTTATAAGTTGCGCCAGCGCCCCGACGCCGCCGGTTTTGCCGCAGCGTGGGACGAGGCGATCGCCGGCACCGAGGACGAGCTTGTCGACGCGGCGGTCGAGCGGTGCGTCGAGGGTCGGCGGGTGCCCGTCATCTATCGCGGCGTCACCGTCGGCGACCGGATCGAGTATGATAACCGGCTGTTGATGTTCATGCTGCGTCGCCGCGAGCTCTCGAACTCCCGCCATCGCCGCGAGCCCTCGGACACTATCGGAAAGGCGACGCCGGAGTAAGCGCAAGATTCAAGATGCGTTTAGTGTCATGTTTGTCATGTTAGCCCGAGCAGGGCCGTTACCGTGACTTGGCTGGCTCAACCGGCTACCAAGCCGCCGCCATGCACGCCGCGACCCAAAACACACAAGACCACGTCCCGATCCGCCTCCGCGACCTCCTGACCCTCGCCGGGCCGGTGGTCGCGTCGCGGCTCGGGATCATGGCGATGGGGCTGGTCGATACGCTCGTCGTCGGGCGCTATTCGGCGACCGATCTCGGCTTTCTCGCGCTCGCCTGGGCGCCGACGTCGATCGTCCTGACCACCGCGATCGGGCTGCTGTCGGGGGTCCAGGTGCTGACCAGCCAGGCGATCGGCGCCGGGCGGGCGGTCGACACCGGGGCGATCCTGCGGCGCGGGCTGGTCTATGCCTTCTGGCTCGGGATCGCGGCGATCGTCGTCCTCGCCGGTCCGGGGGCGCTGTTCCTCCAGCACATCGGCCTCGACCCGGCGCTGTCGGCGGGGGCGGTGCCGGCGCTGCGGATGCTGGCGCTGTCGCTGCTGCCGATCCTGATCGTCGATTCGGGCATCTTCTGGCTCGAGGCGCACGGCCACCCGTTGCCCGGCACCGCCGCGATGTGGGGCGCGAACGCGGTCAACCTCGCGCTCAACCTGTGGCTCGTCCCCGGCCATTCGGGGTTCCCGGTCGCGGGGGCGGTCGCCAGCGGCTGCGCCACCTTGCTGTCGCGGACCGCGCTGCTCGGCTTCGTCGCCGCTTATATCCTGTGGTGGAAGCGGTCGCCCGGCCTCGGCGTCTTCACCGCCCCCCGGCCCGAGCGCGCCGCCGCCAAGGCGCTGCGCCGGGTCGGCTATGCCGCGTCACTGAGCTATGCCGTCGAGAGCGGCGCCTTCGCCTCGATGACGATCGTTGCCGGCTGGCTCGGCGCGACCGCGGTGGCGAGCTGGGCGATCGTCATCAACCTCGCCGCGCTGATCTTCATGGTCCCGCTCGGCCTCGCCACCGCGACCGCGGTCCTTGTCGGCCGGGCGTATGGCGCGGGTGACCTCGCCGGGGTCCGCCGCGCCGGGTTGCTCGGCTTCGGCACCGCGATCGCCGCGACCGCGCTGATCTGCGCCGCCGTCGGCCTCGACGGCCGGGCGATCGCCGCCGCCTATACCCGCGATCCCGCCGTCCAGACGATCACCGTCGCCGCGCTGTGGCTGTCGTGCCTGTTCTACGTCAGCGACGGGCTGCAGGTCGTTGGCGCCCAGTCGCTGCGGTCGCGCGGTGACATCTGGACCCCGACCGCAACGCACTTCCTCAGCTATATCGGGGTGCTGATCCCGGCCGGCTACGTCGCCGCGATCCCGCTCGGGCTTGGTGTCCCCGGCATCGTCTGGGGGACGATCGCCGCCAGCGCGATGGCAGCGACACTGCTCGTCGGGCGGTTCTTCTGGCTGAGCCGGTCAGCCTAGCGCGGGCCCATAATGCTCGACCACCGGCATCGGGTCGTAGAAGTGGTGGAGCAGAGCCCGCCACTCGGCATAGCGCGCCGAGCTGCGAAATCCGGCCTTGTGATCGGCGACGGTGTCCCAGCCGACGAGCAGCAGATAGTTGTCGGGGGTCTCGATGCCGCGCCGGACCTCGATCGAGCGGAAGCCGGGGCTGGCGGCGATCAGCGGGCGCGCCTTGGTCATCGCCGCCTCGAACGCCGCCGCCTCGCCCGGCCTGACCGAGAGGATGGCGGCCTCGAGGATCAATCCATCAGGCTTTCATAGCGGCGGAGGTGGTAGTCGGCGTCGCCGAACTGGCTTTCGATCATTGATGCCCGCTTGAAGTAATGGCCGATCGCAAGCTCGTTCGAGATGCCGATGCCACCGTGGATCTGGACCGCGTTCTGGCCGACGAAGCGTGCCCCGCGGGAGATCTTGTTCTTCGCCGACGAGACATGGCGGGCACGGTCTGGCTCGTCGAGGCGGAGCGTCGCCATCAGCGTCATCGATACCGCCTGCTCGACCTCCATGAACATGTCGACCATGCGGTGCTGGAGGACCTGGAACTCGCCGATCGCCTTGCCGAACTGCTTGCGCTGGCGGCTGTAGTCGAGCGTGCCTTCATGCAGCTTGCGGACGACCCCGGTGCCTTCGGCACACAGCGCAGCGGTCGCCTCGTCGACGACCTGCTCGACCAGCGGCAGGCCCTCGCCCTCGACCCCGATCAGGGTGTCGGCGCCGACCGCGACGTTCTCGAAATAGACCTCGGAGGCGCGGGCGCCGTCGACGGTCGGATAGTCGCGGCGGGTGATGCCGGTGGCGTTCGCCGGGATCAGGAACACCGACACGCCCGACCGCTCGCGGACCGATCCGCCGGTCCGCGCGGTGACGATGAAGTGGGTCGCCCACGGCGCGGCATAGACCACCGCCTTGTGGCCGTTGAGGACGTAGCCAGCGCCGTCACGCTTCGCCGTCGTCCGCAGGTCGGCGAGGTTGTAGCGCCCCTGCGGCTCGGCATAGGCGAAGGCGATGACCGCGCTGCCGTCGATGATCTGGGGGATGACCGCGTCGGCGAGCGCGCCGCCCGCCGCCTTGAGGAAGCCGCCGCCGATGACGACGGTCTGGAGGTAGGGCTCGATGACCAGCGCCTTGCCGATCTCCTCCATGACGATCATGTTCTCGATCGCCCCGCCGCCGAGCCCGCCATGGGCTTCGGCGAAGGGGGCGCCGAGGATGCCGAGCTCCTCGGCGAAGGCCTTCCACACCCCCGGGTTCCAGCCGCTGTCGCCGTTCACCGCCGCCATCCGGGCGTCGAAGGTGTAGGTGTCCGACAGGTATCGCCCGACCGAGTCGCGCAGCATCGTCTGTTCGTCGGTGAAGTTAAAATCCATGGTCCGTCCCCGTGTCTTATTCTTCCCTCTCCCCTTGAGGGAGAGGGACAGCCGCCCTTCGGCGGCAGGGTGAGGGTGAGGACCGTCTTGCCCTCACCCTGGTCGCGAAGGCGCGACCGTCCCTCTCCCTCAGGGGGAGAGGAAGAGTGTCAGAGCCCGAGCACCATCTTCGCGATGATGTTGCGCTGGATCTCGTTCGAGCCGCCGTAGATGCTCGTCTTACGCATGTTGAAGTAGGTCGGCGCGGCGCGGTGGGCGTAGTCGGGGCCGATCGGGTGCTCGTTGTCGCCCTCGCCGAAGCCGCGGAAGTAGGGGGCGCCGTAGTGGCCGACCGCCTCCAGCGCGAGCTCGGTGATTCGCTGCTGGATTTCGGTGCCCTTGATCTTGAGCAGGCTCGACTCCGGCCCGGGACCCTTGCCCGACGACTCACCGGCGAGCGTCCGCAGCTCGGTGAACTCCAGTGCGGTCAGGTCGATCTCGAGCTCGGCGACCTTGCGCTTGAAAAACGGGTTGGCGAGTAGCGGCTGGGCGTCGTCGCCGAAGCTGTCGATCTCGGTCCGGGCGATCGTCTTGATCCGCTCGACCCCGCGCTTCGACGCCGCGACCCCGGCGATGCCGGTGCGCTCATGAGCCAGCAGGAACTTGGCGCAGGTCCAGCCCTTGTTCTCGTGGAAGACGCGGTTCTCGACGGGGACGATGACGTCCTCGAGCCAGACCTCGTTGACCTCGTGCTCGCCACCGAGCGTGATGATCGGGCGGACAGTGATGCCGGGCGTCTTCATGTCGATCAGGAGGAAGCTGATGCCTTCCTGCGGCTTGACCGTCGGGTCGGTGCGGACGAGGCAGAAGATCCAGTCGGCGTGCTGGGCGAGCGTCGTCCACGTCTTCTGGCCGTTGACGCGGTAGTATTCCTTGCCGTCGTCACCGGTGAAGCGCTCGGCCTTGGTCCGCAGGTTGGCGAGGTCGGACCCCGCGCCCGGCTCGCTATAGCCCTGGCACCACCAGTCGTCGCCCGACAGGATGCGCGGCAGGAACTTGGCCTTCTGCTCGGGCGTGCCAAAGGTGTAGATCACCGGGCCGACCATGTTGAGGCCGAACGGGAGCAGGCGCATCGCGTCGGCGCGCGCGCTCTCCTCGGCGAAGATGTAGCGCTGGACGCTGGTCCAGCCGGTGCCGCCATATTCGACCGGCCAGGCGATGCCGGCCCAGCCCTTGGCGGCGAGGGTCTTGTGCCAGCTGAGGAAGTCGGCCTTCGACAGCTCCTCGCCCTCCTCCGACTTGGCCTTCAAGCCGGCGGGGTAGTTGTCGGCGATGAAGGTCCGGACTTCGTCGCGGAAAGCGATGTCCTCAGGCGAAAAGTTCAGGTCCATGATCGCTCTCCCAAGGGTTGCCGTCGCTGGGCGTGGTTGACGCAAGCGTTAACACAGCCGCGCCACGCGCGACAAGCGGGCTAACCGTGGCCCTTCGCCGCGAGCTGGGCGGCGAAGCAGCGCGCCGTCTCGTCGGGCTTGCCGTCGGCCTTGCGCGCCTCGGCATAGCGCGCGGTCGGCTGCCCGGCGCCGGGGTCGGGGTAGAAATACAGGTCGAGGATGCACCCCGCGGCGGCGAACTGCAGGCTCCGCCCCGGGCCGTCGCGGCGGTCGAGCCCGGGCACACCGAGCAGCCCGGTCGCGGTCGTCGCCGGCTTGCCGATGATCCGTTCGAGGCCGGGAACCGGGGCGAACACGACCGGCGGTGCGGGGATCGGCTTCGGCGGCGGCGTCTCGCCGCAGCCCGCAACGGCGAGAAGGGCGGCGACTGCTATCGGTGACGTGAGGCGCATCGGTTGGCTCCATCGGCTTGCCCCGTGCGCTATAGCCGGGCTAGGCCAGCCGCGACCAGCGGCCAAGCCTGTGCCCGCGACCAAGGATGACCATGACCAATTCGACTTACGACGTCCTCGCCGTCGGCAACGCCCTCGTCGACGTCATCACCACCGCCGAGGCCAGCTTCCTCGAGGCGCACGCGATCCCCAAGGGAACGATGCGCCTGATCGCCGCCGACGAGGCCGAGCGGCTGTACGGCATCATGGGCGCGGGCAAGGAAGTCTCGGGCGGGTCGGCCGCCAACACCGTCGCCGGGATCGCCGCGATGGGCGGCAAGCCCGCGTTCGTCGGGCGCGTCGCCGCCGACCAGCTCGGCGAGGTCTTCGCCCACGACATCCGCGCCGCCGGAGTCGCCTTCAGCACGCCCGCAATGGTCGACGGGCCGCCGACCGGGCGCTGCCTGATCGTCGTCACCCCCGACGGCGACCGGACGATGAGCACCTACCTCGGCGCGTGCCAGGAACTGAGCGAGGCCGACATCGACCCCGAAGTCGTCCGCGCCAGCCAGATCCTCTACCTCGAAGGCTATCTGTGGGACCCGCTCGCTCCCCGCGCAGCGATGCGCAAGGCGATCGAGATTGCCCGCGGCGCTGGGCGGAAAGTCGCCTTCACTTTGTCCGACGTATTCTGCGTCGAAGGCCACCGCGACGACTTCCTCGCCCTGCTCGGCGGCCATGTCGACGTCATGTTCGGCAACGAGAACGAGATCCGCGCGCTGTACAGGACCGACGACCTCGACACCGCGATGACCGAGCTCGGGCGGCACGCGACGATCGCCGTCGTGACCCGGTCGGACAAGGGCGCGGTGGTGATCGCCGGAGGCGAGCGCCATGCCGTCCCCGCCGAGCCGGTTGCCCGCGTCGTCGACACCACGGGGGCGGGCGACCTGTTCGCCGCCGGCTTCCTCAGCGCCCTCGCCGCGGGTCGCGCCTTGCCCGATTGCGCCCGGGCGGGCGGGGTCGCGGCGGCGGAGATCATCAGCCATTACGGCGCACGGTCGGAGGGCGATCTCGCGGCGCTCGTGGCTGCGCGGCTTGGCTGACCCGCCCGCCCGCGAACCGGCGTCGGCCGAGCCGACCGCGCCGCCGCCAGCTGCGGACAGCCTGTCGGGGGCGCTGTCGCGCAACATCGAGGCGGTAGCCCGGCGCCGGGCGGAAGACGCCGCCAACACCAGCCGCGGGGTCCGCATCGCCGCCCGGATCGGCGCGATCATCGGGCGGATGACCTTCGTCTATGCCCATGTCGTGATTTACGGCGGGTGGTTGCTGATCAGTCGGGGAATGGTCCCCGGCGTCGGCCCGTTCGACCCGAAGCTCGGTCTGATGGGGTCGGTGGCGTCGATCGAGGGCATCTTCCTGTCGCTGTTCATCCTGATCGCGCAGAACAACTCGTCGGCCGCCAACGACCGCCGGGACGACCTGAGCCTCCAGGTAGGGTTGCTGTCAGAGCACGAGATCACCCAGCTGATCAAGGTCACCGCCGCGATCGCCGCCAAGCTCGGGATCGACGCTGAGCATCACGGCGAGATCGCCGACCTCTAGCGCGATGTCGCGCCGGAGGCAGTCCTCGACCGCATCGAAGAGGCCGAGAAGGCGGAGGGAGAACGCGACGACTGATGCGCGGCGGCTAGTGCACCGCCGCGTCGAGATCGGTCTCGTCGTGACCGATGATCCCGCGGGCGACGTTCGAGCGGGTCCGGCCATAGAGCATGTAGAAGACCAGCCCGATCACCGCCCAGCCGACGAACAGCTCCTTCGTCAGCGTCGACAGCGAGAAGAACAGGAAGCCGCAGCCCGCCGCCGCAAGCGGAGCTGTGACCCAGACCACCGGGGCGCGGAACGGACGCCGGCGCGACGGGTCGCGGACGCGGAGGACGAGGACGCCGATCGCCACCGCGACGAAGGCGAGCAGCGTCCCGGCGTTCGAGACGTCGGCGAGCAGGTCGATCGGGAAGAAGGCTGAGAACACCGCGACGAAGACGCCGGTCGCGATGGTGATGACGTAGGGCGTGTGGAAGCGTGTGTGGATCTTCGACAGCACCGGCGGCAGCAAACCGTCGCGCGCCATGACGAAGAAGATCCGCGTCTGCCCGAACATCAGCGCGAGGATGACCGACGGCAGCGCGACGACGGCGGCGATCGAAAGCAGGTTGCCCGCCCACGGGAAGCCGATTGTGTGGAGGACATAAGCCAGCGCCTCGCTCGACTTGGCGAGCTCGCTGTTCGGCTGCGCGCCGACCGATCCGGTCGCGGCGATGCCGACGAGCATGTACAGGATGGTGGAGACGCCGAGGGCGCCGATCAGGCCGATCGGGATGTTGCGGTTGGGGTTGACCGTCTCCTCGGCGGCGGTCGAGACCGCGTCGAAGCCGACGAAGGCGAAGAAGATCGTCGCCGCCGCCGCCGAGACGCCGACCGAGGCCATGATCCCGGGCTTGAACGGGTCGGGGATCTCATGCGCGAAGAAGCCGAGTGGCATGAACGGGTGAAAGTTGGCGGTGTGGATCAGCGGCAGCGCCAGCGCGAGGAACATGCACAAGGTCAGGATCTTGATCATGACGAGGACCGAGTTGAAGCGCGCGCTTTCCTTGGTGCCGACGACGAGCAGGGTCGTCACCGCCAGCGCGATGAACATCGCCGGCAGGTTGATCAGCCCGGGATCCTTGTCGAACGGCCCGTGGACCCAGGTACTGGGAATGGTGATGTTGAAGAAGCGGTTCGCCAGCCCGACCATATAGCCCGACCAGCCGACCGCGACCGCGCTGCTGGCGATCGCATATTCGAGGACCAGCGCCCAGCCGACGACCCACGCCGCGATCTCGCCGAAGGTGGCGTAGCTGAAGGTGTACGCCGACCCCGACACCGGGATCATCGCCGCGAGTTCGGAATAGGCCAGCGCGGTCAGCAGGCAGACGACGCCGCAGATGATGAAGCTGATCATCATCGCCGGTCCCGCCTTCGACGCCGCAGTCGCGGTGAGGACGAAGATGCCGGTGCCGATCGTCCCGCCGATGCCGAGCATCGTCAACTGGAACGCCCCAAGGCTGCGCGTCAGCGGTTTATGTCGAGCGGTCGCAAGGATCGAATCCAACGACTTGATGCGCCAGTCCATTCAGATGTCCCCTCGACCGGCGGGCTCCATCGGGTGCCGCACCGCAATTCCGTTCGCTGGCGGACAACGTGGCGTGACGGGCGGGGGGCGGTCAAGCGTTAACAGTCACGGCGGCATGACGGCCTGCCGCGGGCCGCGCCGATGCGCCGCTTGCCCGAACCCGCGATCTGGGCGTTATGGACGGCGTGGCACCCAGCGAGAACCATTATATCACCCGGATCGGCTGGCTGCGCGCCGCGGTGCTCGGAGCGAACGACGGGGTGCTGTCGACCGCGAGCGTGATCGCCGGCGTCGCTGCGGCGAACCCCGGAGGACGGCAGGTGCTGCTCGCCGGGGTCGCCGCGCTCGTCGCGGGCGCGATGTCGATGGCGGCGGGCGAGTATGTCTCGGTCAGCAGCCAGGCCGACACCGAGGCCGCCGACCTTGCCCGCGAGGCGCAGGAACAGAAGGACGATCCGCGCGGCGAGACCCGCGAGCTCGCGGCGATCTACATCAAGCGCGGGCTGAGCGCCGATCTGGCGAAGCAGGTCGCGGCGCAGCTGATGGCGAAGGATGCGCTCGCTGCCCACGCCCGCGACGAGCTCGGCATTACCGAGGTGTCGACCGCGAACCCGGTGCAGGCGGCGCTGGCGTCGGCGGCGACCTTCACCGCCGGGGGAATCTGGCCGGTGTTGACGGTCGTTTTCGTGCCGCCCGCGGTGCTGCTCTACGCGACCTTCGCGGTGGCGCTGGTCGTCCTTGCGGTGCTCGGCGCGGCAGGCGCTCGGGCGGGGGGCGCGAGGCTGTTCCCCGCGACGTTGCGGGTCGTATTCTGGGGAGCGCTGGCGATGGCGGTGACCGCCGGGGTCGGGCGGCTATTTGGGACGGCAGTCGGTTAGCGCAGGTGCAGCGCGACCGTCCGGCCGGGCGGGAGCGTCGCCGGAACCGGGGCGGCAAACCGGTCGGCATCGCGCCGGGCGCGGGCGAGGATCGCGGGCGGCACGGCAGCATCATGGAAGATCGTGTCGGCCTGGTTGAGCAGGCGCAGTTGCCGCAGCGTCAGGTCGTCGGGGTCGGGTGAGGTCAGGACGATCTCGGTCAGCTCTGGGGAGGGGGCCGCATCGCCGATGCCGGCGACGGCGGCGGTGGCGTCGTCATGGTCGGCCAGCGGGTCGAGTGCGCCGCCCGGGGCAAGCGCGGCATCCCAAAGGCGACGGCGGGCGTCGATCGTCGGGTGGGTCACGGCGACGGCGGCGCGGGCAGCGAAGATCGCGCTCGCCAGCCCGCCGAGACCCGCCGGCAGCAGCGCCTCGAGGCGTTCGCGCAAGGCCTTGGCGAGGCTAGCCGATGCGCCGCCGGTGCCGACCGCGAGGATCACCGGCGAGCGGTCGACGATCGCCGGGACGGTGAAGTCGCACAGCGCCGGGCGGTCGACGACGTTGACGAGAAGACCGTGGCCGCGAAGGCGGGTGGCTTCGGCCTCGGCCTCGGCGGGATCGTCCAATGCGACGAAGGCGATCCGTGCAGGAAGGTCGTGGACGACGACCCCGCCCGCCCCCTCGACCAGCCGCGCCTTCGCTTCGGCGGCAGGGCCGGTGCCGATGAGCAGGACGCGTATGCCGGTGAGGCGGACGAAGATGGGGAGTGAGTGCATACGGCCCTATACGCTTTCGCGAGGGCAGCCGGTAACTCCTCCCCGCTTGCGGGGAGGATCCTAAACGATCCCCAGCCCCGCAATATACGCCCGCACTGCTGGTCCGACATCCGGCCGGTCGAGCGCGAGGGCGATGTTCGCCATGATGTGCCCGGCCTTGTCGCCGCAGTCGAAGCGGACGCCCTCGAACGCCAGCCCGTGGAACGGCTGTTTGCCGATCAGTTGCGCCATCGCGTCGGTCAGCTGGATCTCGTTACCCGCGCCGCGCTTGCCCTCGGCGAGGATCGTCATGACCTCAGGCTGGAGGATGTAGCGGCCGATCACCGCGAGGGTCGACGGCGCGACGTCGGGCTTGGGCTTCTCGACGAGGCCGACGACTTCGGTGAGGTTGCCCTCAGTCGCGCCGGGCGTGACGATGCCGTAGCTGCCGGTCCGCTCGCGCGGGACCTGCTCGACCGCGATGACGTTGCCGCCGACGCGGTTGTACGCGTCGACCATCTGCCTGAGGCACGACGGGCCATAGACGAGGTCGTCGGGCAGCAGCACCGCGAACGGCTCGTCGCCGGTGATCAGCCGCGCGCACCACACCGCATGGCCGAGGCCGGCGGGCTCCTGCTGGCGGACATAAGCGACGCGGCCGGGTTCGAGCTGGGTGGTGTCGAGGACGGCGAGCTCGGCGGTCTTGCCCTTCGCCTTGAGCTCGGCGACGAGTTCGGCGGCGACGTCGAAATACTCCTCGAGCGCCGCCTTACCGCGAGCGGTGACGAAGATCATCTGCTCGATCCCGGCGGCAATCGCCTCCTCGACGGCATATTGCAGCAGAGGGCGGTCGACGACGGGGAGCATTTCCTTCGGCACCGCCTTGGTCGCGGGAAGGAAGCGCGTGCCGCGGCCCCCGACGGGAAAGATCGCCTTGCGGACCGGTTTGATCATCGTGGGTTTACTCGCCTGTTACTGCGTCGCACCTAAAGCGGTGAAGTTGCGGAATGGTTGCTTAACCATGGCGCGATGCGGTCACGCGCAAGTTGGGCCGTGAGCTCCTCGCGTGGCCGGACGATCGCCCAGTCGGCCCTGTCGACGAGCACCTCGGGGACGAGGGCGCGTGAATTATAGGTCGATGCCATCGTCGCGCCGTAAGCGCCGGCGGTCATGAACGCGATCAGGTCGCCCGCGTCGACGGCATCGATCACACGGTCCTCGGCGAAGGTGTCGCCGGTCTCGCACACCGGCCCGACGATTGTCGCGATCATCGTCCCGCCGCGCGGGGTGACCGCGCGGATGTCGTGCCATGCGCCGTACAGCGCCGGGCGGAGGAGGTCGTTCATCGCGGCGTCGACGACGACGAAGCTGCGCGCCTCCCCGGGCTTGACGGTAATCACCCGCGACACGAGCACGCCGGCGTTGCCGACGATCATCCGCCCCGGCTCGAACATCAGCCGGACGTTCCACCCTGCCGTTGCACGGGCGACGAGCGCGCCATAGTCGGCGGGGGTCGGCGGGACGGCGTCCCCGGTCCGATACGGGATGCCGAGGCCGCCGCCCAGGTCGACGCGCTCGACGGCCAGCCCGGCGGCACGGAGCTGCGCGACGAGGTCGCCGAGCAACGCGAAAGTCGCTTCGAGCGGCGCGAGGTCGGTCAGCTGGCTGCCGATATGCGCGCCGACCCCGACCGCGCGCAGCCCGGGAAGCGATGCGGCGAGGGCATAGGCGTGCGGAACACGATCGATGGCGATGCCGAACTTGTTCTCGGCGCGCCCGGTCGAAATCTTGGCGTGGGTCTTGCCATCGACCCCGGGATTGACGCGGAGCGCGACGGCGGCGGTCTGGCCGAGGGCAACCGCGACCTCGCTGAGGACGTGGAGCTCGGCCTCGCCCTCGACGTTGAACTGGTAGATGCCTGCCGCCAGCGCCGCCGCCATCTCGGCGCGCGTCTTGCCGACGCCGGAGAATACGATCCGCCCCGGCGGCACCCCGGCGGCGAGCGCGCGGCGCATCTCGCCCTCCGAAACGACGTCGGCTCCCGCGCCGAGCCGCGCCAGCGTCGCGATCACCGACAGATTGGGGTTGGCCTTGACCGCATAGGCGATCAGGGGGTCGTTCAGACCGGCGAGCGCCTCGGCGAAGACGCGGTAGTGGCGTTCGATTGTCGCGGTCGAATAGACGTACAGCGGCGTACCCACCGCGTCCGCGAGCGCGGTCAGGTCGACGTCCTCGGCAAACAGCCCGCCCCCGCGATCGGCGAAGTGGTCCATCAGCCGGGTGGCGGCAGGTTGAAGCGGTCGTCGCGGCGTTCCTGCGACCGGCTGAGCGGGTCGTCGACCCGCGCTGGCTCGGCCTGCGTCGGGCGGATCAATAGCGTCGACGGCAGCGGCTTGGTGGGATCGTTCTTCGCCGCTTCGCCCGGTGGGGCCTTGGGCATCAGCTCGCCCTGCTTGCCGCACGCCGCGAGGAGGAGGAGGAGTCCGATCGCGCGCTTCACGACGCCGCCTTTGCCGCGGCGATCGCCTCGTGGACCCGCACCGGCGCGGTCCCGCCGAAGCTGACCCGGCTCGCGACCGACTTCTCGACCGACAGCACGTCGAACACCTGCGCGGTGATGCGGGGGTCGATCGCCTGCAGGTCGGCAAGCGCGACGTCGGCGAGCCCGATGCCGGCTGCCTCGGCAGCGCGGACCGCGCGCCCGGTGATGTGGTGCGCCTCGCGGAACGGCACCTTCGCCTCGCGCACCAGCCAGTCGGCGAGGTCGGTTGCGGTCGAGAAGCCCGCCGCCGCCGCAGCCGCCATCGGGCCGGGGTTGAAGGTCAGCGTGCTGACCATCCCGGTCATCGCCGCAAGGCTCAACGCGAGCAGGTCGAACGCCTCGAACACCGGCGGCTTGTCGTCCTGCATGTCCTTCGAATAAGCGAGCGGCAGCCCCTTCATCGTCACCTGCAGCGCCGTCAGGCAGCCGATCAGCCGTCCCGAATGGCCGCGCACCAGTTCGGCGGCGTCGGGGTTGCGCTTCTGCGGCATGATCGACGATCCGGTCGAAAAGGCATCGGGCAGCGTGACGAAGCCGTACGGCTGCGACGCCCAGATGACGATCTCCTCGGCCAGCCGCGACAGATGCAGCCCGGTCATCGTCGCGCAGGTCAGGAACTCGATCGCGAAATCGCGGTCGGAGACGCTGTCGAGCGAGTTCGCCGTCGTCCGGTCGAAGCCAAGCGCCTTGGCGGTCGCCTCGCGGTCGATCGGGAAGCCGGTTCCGGCCAGCGCCGCCGCGCCGAGCGGACATTCGTTCATCCGCGCTCGGGCATCAGCAAAGCGCGAGCGGTCGCGCGCCGCCATCGCGACGTACGCCATCAGGTGATGCCCGAGCGTCACTGGCTGGGCGATCTGGAGGTGGGTGAAGCCGGGCATGATCGTCTCGGCATGCTCGGCGGCGCGGCTGAGCAAGGCCGCCGAAAACGCCGCCAGCCCGTCGTCGACCGCGTCGATCGCATCGCGGACCCACAGGCGGAAGCTCGTCGCGACCTGGTCGTTGCGCGACCGGGCGGTGTGGAGCCGCCCCGCCGCCGGGCCGATCAGCTCGGCAAGGCGCGTCTCGACGTGCATGTGGATGTCCTCGAGGTCGAGGTTCTCGACGACGCCGACGGTGTCGTACTCGCGCGCGATCGTCTCGAGCCCGGCCGAAATCGCGTCGGCATCTGCGGCGTCGATGATGCCCTGCGCTCTCAGCATCGCGACATGTGCCTTCGACCCGGCGATGTCCTGTCGCCACAGCCGCTTGTCGAACGGGATCGAAGCGTTAATGTCGCGCATCACCGCCGCCGGACCATCGCCGAAGCGGCCGCCCCATAGCGAATTGGAAGTGATGTTGCGCGTCGTAATCGGAACGCTCCTGTTGGCCGGCCTCGCGAGCGGTGGCCTTGCCGTGGCGACTAAGGGAAACGCGAAGTCGTCGCAACCGGCGTCGAAGAGTCCTGGGCTCGGCCAGATCGATCGCAGCCACGCGGGGGAAGCCGCGCCGGCGATCGGCATCGAGGCGAAGGGCGGCAAGACGGCCACCGTTGCCGCGTTCGTAGCCGCCGCGCACAAGCCGGTGCTGGTCAATCTGTGGGCGACGTGGTGCGTCCCGTGCCGCGCCGAAATGCCCGCGCTCGACGCGTTGGCGAAGGCGCAGGGCGCGAAGCTTACCGTCCTGCCGATCAGCGAGGACCTCGAAGGCTGGCGCGGCGTCGACAAGTTCTTCGCGCCCGGCAAGTTCGCCAACCTGACGACCTGGCTCGACCAGCCGGGCAACTACGCCGTCAAGATGGGCGCGACGGGCCTGCCGCTGTCGATCCTGTACGGGGCGGACGGGCGCGAGAAATGGCGGGTCAATGGGCCGCTGAAGTGGGGCTCGCCCGAGGTCGCTGCCGCGCTGGGGTAGGATCGCGAGTTGGCACGGATGCTCTCAATCTCTTCGCGCTTAACGGCCACGAGGTCCGGCTGAGCGGGGCGGCGGTATTCGTCGGATGACGCTCCGCCAAGCGTCGCTTCGTCTGAGCGGCGGCCGCACTGGCGATCGGCCACGTCACCCGGCTCGCTTATCGCTCGCCGTGGCTTTCCACATGGCATCTTTACGCCGCTCCGATCATTTTCGCCCTGTCGCGCGCCGGCCGTCGTCTCGGCTGCATCGCGGCAGATGGAGACCTCATGGCTCGCTTTGCTTCGCCCGAAGACCCGACAATCTTCCTCGTCGGCCAGGATGTCTGTGGCCGTTACTGCGTCTGCGAGAACCACGGCGTCATCGGCGGCGCCTTCGCCAGCCGCGCCGACGCCGTCCGTTTCGCACAGGACGAGAGCAAGGCGATCGCCCACTCGATTGTCCTCGTCACGCCCGTCGTGATCAGTGTCGACGCGGTCGCCTGCTCGAACGACGCGCTGCCGCGCCGCGTCGACGCCCGCGCCGCCTAATCCCGCAGCAGGTCGTTGATCGCGGTCTTCGCCCGGGTCTGGGCGTCGACGCGCTTGACGATCACCGCGCAGTACAGGTTCGGTCCCGGCGACCCGTCGGGAAGCGGCTTGCCGGGGAGAGTGCCGGGCACGACGACGGCGTAGGGCGGAACGCGGCCGATGAAGACCTCGCCGGTTGCGCGGTCGACGATCTTGGTCGACGCGCCGAGATAGACCCCCATCGACAGGACTGCGCCGGTGCCGACGATGACCCCTTCGGCGACCTCGGCCCGCGCGCCGATGAAGGCGCCGTCCTCGATGATCACCGGTCCGGCCTGGAGCGGTTCGAGGACGCCGCCGATGCCGGCGCCGCCGGAGATATGGACCCCCTTGCCGATCTGGGCGCACGAGCCGACCGTCGCCCACGCGTCGATCATGCTGCCCTCGCCGACATAGGCGCCGATGTTGACGAAGCTCGGCATCAGGACGACGCCCGGCGCGATGTACGCGCCGCGACGGACGATGCTGCCGGGGACGGTGCGGAACCCGGCGCTGCGAAAGCGAATCTCGCCCCAGCCATCGAACTTCGACGGGACCTTGTCCCACCAACTCGACTTGCCGGGGCCGCCCGGGATTAGCGTGTTGTCGCTTAGCCGGAACGACAACAGCACCGCCTGCTTGAGCCACTGGTTGACGTGCCACTCGCCGTCCACCTGCTCGGCGACGCGATAGTCGCCGTTGTCGAGCCCGGCGATCGCCGCCTCGACCGCGGCGCGGACGGCGCCGTCGGTCTCGGGGGTGATTGACGCGCGCGCCTCCCAGCCTGCTTCGATCGGGGCGATCAGGTCGTTCATGCGGCCTCCAGGTCTGTGACGACGCCCGCGAGCCAATCGGAGACGTCGGTGATGCGATAATCGATGAAGTCGGGGGCGGCGTGGCGCGGCCCTTGCTCCGAGCCGTTGTCGACCCAAACCGTCGTCATGCCGATTGCCTTGGCGGGGGCAAGGTTGCGCTCCATGTCGTCGGCGAACAGCGCCCGCGCCGGATCGATTCCGTGGGTGTCGCATAGCCCGCGATACGCGCGGACATCGGGCTTGGGCAGATACGCCATCGCGTGGACGTCGTAGATCGCCTCGAACGCCCCCTCGAGGCCGAGGCGGTCGAGGACCTTCGCGGCGTAGGGCGTGTCGGCGTTGGTGAAGATCAGCTTGCGCCCCGGCAGCCGGGCGATCGATTCGACGAGGAGCGGGGCGTGGGCGACGACGCTGACGTCGATGTCGTGGACGTCGCCGAGGAAGTGGTGCGGGTCGACGCCGTGTTCGTTCATCAACCCGCGGAGCGTCGTGCCATGCTCGTGGAAAAAGCCCTTTTGCACGCGGTGCGCCTCGACCGCATCGACGCCGAGCAGCCGCGCGACATACGCCCCCATCCGCGCGTCGATCTGCGCGAACAGGTTGGTCGCCGCCGGATACAGCGTGTTGTCGAGGTCGAATATCCAAGCGTCGATGTGAGCGAGAGCGTGCGGCATGGCGGCGTCTGTAGCGGGTGGGCCGTCGACGCGGAAAATATTTCTCATCCACACGGCTCAGGTCAGGTTTTGCACCGAGTTATCCCCTGCAGAATTTGTCCCGATGGAGGGATTGCGCGACAAGCGTACCATGCAGTCCCCCACGCCTTACACCCCGTCCCCCGCCACCCCGCTCGCGCTCGTTCCCGCGGCGACGCTGCCGCATAATATCGAGGCCGAGGCGGCGTTGCTCGGGGCGATGATGATCGACAACCGGCTGGTCGAGGATGTCCAGCTCAAGCTCGGCAGCCAGCATTTCTTCGAGCCGCTCCACGGCCGGGTGTATGACGCGATCCTGATGCTGATCGACCGGCGGATGGTCGCGACGCCGGTGACGCTCAAGCCGTTGTTCGACGCCGACCCCGACATGATGGCGATCGGCGGCACCGCGTATCTGGCGAGCCTGACCGAACAATCCGCCGCGCTCATTGCCGCCCGTGACTTCGCCCAGCAGATCTACGACCTCGCGCTGCTCCGCGAGATGATTCGCGTCGGCCGCGACATGGCGACCAACGCCTTCGACACCGGCGCCGGGGTCGAGCCCTTGAAGCAGATCGAGGCCGCCGAACTCGCGCTGTACAAGGTTGCCGAGCAGGGCGAGGTGTCGGGGTCGGTCAAGACCTTCGGCCAGGCAACGCGACTCGCGGTCGAGATGGCCGACCGCGCGATGAAGTCGGGCGGGCATCTGTCGGGCTACACGACCGGGCTCGACGCGATCAACGCCAAGATCGGCGGGCTGCACAAGTCCGACCTCATCATTCTCGCGTCGCGCCCGGCGATGGGCAAGACCAGCCTTGCGACCAACATGGCGTTTTCCGCTGCCGCGCGCTTCCTCCGCGACAAGGCCGACGGGATCGAGCCGGGTCAGTCGAGCGGGGCAGGGGTGGCGTTCTTCAGCCTTGAGATGTCCGCCGACCAGCTGGCGACGCGCGTCCTCGCCGAGCAGTCGGGGGTCAATTCGGAGAATCTGCGGATGGGCAAGATCAGCCAGTCCGAGTTCAACAGCCTCGCCCGCGCCGCGGGGCAGCTGAGCGAGTTGCCGCTCTACATCGACGACACGCCAGCGCTGTCGATCGCGGCGCTGCGGACGCGGGCGCGGCGCCTGAAGCGGCAGAAGGGGGTCGGGATCATCGTCGTCGACTATCTCCAGCTCCTCCAGGGGTCGGCGAAGTCGGCGAACGAGAACCGCGTCCAGGAGATCTCCGAGATCACCCGCGGCCTCAAGACGCTGGCGAAGGAGCTCGAGGTGCCGGTGCTCGCGCTGTCGCAGCTCAGTCGCGCGGTCGAGAACCGCGAGGACAAACGCCCCCAGCTCGCCGACCTTCGCGAGTCGGGAACGATCGAGCAGGACGCCGACATCGTCCTCTTCATCTATCGTGAAGAATATTACCACGCGATGAAACAGCCCGACGAGGAGGATATCGAGAAATACGCCAAGTGGAAGGAGCGCGCCGAGAAGCTTCACGGGCTGGCCGAGGTCATCGTCGCCAAGCAACGCCACGGCTCGACCGGCACGGTGCCGCTTACCTTCCACAAGACGACGACCAAGTTCAGCGACCGCGCCAACGACGCGTATTTGCCGGAACGATACGACTGATGCGCGCCTGATCGCCTGAGGCAATTGCTCGCGCCGTCACGGCTGGCGCCACCTTGGAGCCGTTGCAAGTCCTAGTTCCCGACCCGGGCTGGCGGCGGCATCGCTGTGTCGCCGCATCATGCCCTGGTGTCCGCAGACTCACCGGAGCCGCAATTTCTTCGGCCGCGCAACGGTTTGCCATTCGCGCGTGTCGTCGCGTAAGCGCGAGTGCAAATGGACTCCGCCAACCTTCGCCTGACGATCGACCTCACCGCGCTCGCGTCGAACTGGCGAAGCCTGGCGGCGGCATCGGGACCGGCCGCATGCGGCGCGGCGGTCAAGGCCGACAGTTATGGCCTTGGCGCGGGCCCGGTCGTCTCCGCCCTCGCGCGCGCCGGCTGCCGTGATTTCTTCGTCGCGTCATGGGCGGAGGCAGCAGCGCTGGGCGCGATGCCCGATGGCGCCCGGCTGGCGGTGCTGCACGGGGTCCAGGACGGCGAGATGGCGACCGCGCTCGCATCGCCCGCGGTACCCGTGCTATGCACCCCCGCCCAGGTCGCTGCGTGGCGGGCAGCGACGACGCGGCCGTGCGACGTCATGGTCGATACCGGCATCAATCGGCTTGGGCTGGCACGGGGTGAGCTCGACCTTCTCGACGGCCTGGCGATCGACACCTTGCACAGCCATCTCGCCTGCGCCGAAACGCTCGCCGATCCGATGAACACGCGCCAACTTGCGGCCTTTCGGGAGGTCGCCGCCGCCGTGCCCGCGCGCCGCGCCAGCCTCGCCAATTCGGCAGGCATCGCGCTGGGCAGCGACTATGCCTTCGGGCTGACCCGTCCCGGCATCGGGCTTTATGGAGGGGTCGTCGGAGCAACGCCCGCGGCCGGCGTTAAGCCCGTCGCAGGGATCGCGGCGCGCGTGGTCCAGGTGCGCGATGTCGCGGTCGGCGACAGCGTCGGCTACGGCGCGACGTGGACTGCCGAGCGCCCGACTCGCGTCGCAGTCCTCAACCTCGGCTACGCCGATGGCTATCCGCGCAGCATGTCCGCCGGCGGCTGCATTTTCGCCGGTGATCTTGCCTGTCCTGTGATCGGACGCGTGTCGATGGACCTCGTCGCGGTCGACGTCACCGGGGCAGATGTCCCCGAGGGCACGTGGCTGCGGATCGACTTCGACCTCGTGCGCGCGGCTGCGGCGTCGGGCCGGTCGCAGTATGAGTTGCTAACCGGCCTCGGCCACCGCTATGCGCGGGTGTACCAATGACCGGCGTGCCCCACGATATCCTCGGCGTCCTGCGCGCGATCGGACGCTTCGTCCTCGGCGGCCTTGCGTCGATCGGGCGGCTGGTGATGTTTGCTTGGGTCGCGATCAGCCGCGCGTTGCTCCCGCCATATTATCCGGCGCGACTTGCCGAGCAGATTATCGTCATCGGTTACTTCTCGCTTCCCGTCGTCGGCATGACCGCGCTGTTCACCGGCTCTGCGCTGGCCCAGCAGATCTTCATCGGCGGCAGCCGGTTCAACGCGTCGTCGACGGTGCCGGCGGTGACGGTCATCGGCATCGTCCGCGAACTCGGGCCGGTCCTCGGCGGGCTGATGGTCGCGGGGCGGGTGTCGTCGGCGATGGCGGCGGAACTCGGGACAATGCGGGTGACCGAGCAGATCGACGCGCTGACGACGCTGCGGACCGATCCGTTTCGCTACTTGATCGCGCCGCGTGTCGTCGCTGCGGTCGTGGTCATGCCGCTCCTCGTGCTGGTGTCGAACATCATCGGTGTTCTCGGCGGCTATCTGCTTGCGACCTACCGGCTCAACTTCAACGGCGCCAACTACATCAGGACGACGGTGTCGTTCCTCAAGACCGACGACGTCGTTTCGTCGATGGTCAAGGCGGCGGTGTTCGGCTTCATCATCGCGCTGATGGGCTGCTACCACGGCTTCCACTCGAACGGTGGCGCCGAGGGGGTCGGCAAGGCTACGACCAACGCAGTGGTCAGCGCGTTCATCCTGATCCTGATGTCGAACCTGATCATCACCGTCATCGTCTTCGGCGGCCGGTGACCGTGAACAAGATCGAAGTCAGCGGCGTCCACAAGCGGTTCGGGTCGAAGATCGTCCTCGCCGGAACCGACCTCGCGGTCGCGGCCGGAACGTCGATGGTCGTCATCGGCGGTTCGGGAACCGGCAAGTCGGTGCTGATCAAGTCGATCCTCGGCCTGCTCAAGGTCGATTCGGGGAGCATCAAGGTCGACGGCGTCGAGGTCACCGGCCTCAACGGTCGCGCGCTCGCCGACCATCGCGCCAAGTTCGGGATGCTGTTCCAGGGCGGGGCGCTGTTCGATTCGCTGCCGGTCTGGCGCAACGTCAGCTTCGCCCTGCCGCGCGGGCGGGGCGCGGCGTCGCTTCGGGCGGCGGCGATCGACAACCTCGCCCAGGTTGGGCTTGGCGCCGATATCGCCGACCTGCGGCCGTCGGAGTTGTCGGGGGGAATGCAGAAACGCGTCGCGCTGGCGCGGGCTATCGCAGTTCGGCCCGAGATCATCTTCTTCGACGAGCCGACCACCGGGCTCGACCCGATCATGGCCGACGTCATCAACGACCTCATCGTCGACCTCGTCCGCGACCTCAAGATCACCGCGCTGACGATCACTCACGACATGGCGAGCGCGCGCAAGATCGCCGACCGGATCGCCATGCTCTACGCCGGACGGATCATCTGGAATGGTCCGGTCGGAGACGTCGATGCGAGTGGCAACGACTATGTCGACCAATTCGTCAATGGTCGTGCCGAAGGGCCGATCAAGATGCAGATCAAGACCGCGTGAGCGGCGCGGCGGCACTGGTGTCGACGCTCGCTCGCATCGGCGCGGGAGACCGCGATTCGTTAAAGATGCTTTACGATGCGACATCGGCGAAGCTGTTTGGAGTTATCCTCCGTATCTTGCTCGAAAGGGGCGAAGCGGAGGACGTGCTCCAGGAAGTCTACATCACGATATGGCGTAAAGCGGCGGAGTTCGACCCGACGCGTGCCAGCCCGATCACATGGATGGTCACGATCGCGCGTAATCGGGCGATCGACCGCTTGCGCGCGCGGGGCAGCCGCCCGACGACGACGCTCGACGCCGCCGCCGAGGTGCGCGATGCTGCGCCCACGGCAGATGTTGCAATCGACGCCGTCAACGAAGCGCTACGGGTCAATGCGGCGCTTGCGACGCTCGACCCGCGGCACGCAGCGATCATCCGCAGCGCCTATTTCGAAGGTCTGACCTATGAGGCAATGTCCGAGCGAGAGGGCGTGCCGATCGGGACCCTCAAGAGCTGGGTCCGCCGCGGTCTGATGCGAATGCGAACGGTGCTCGAGTCATGACCGAACTCGACAACCTTCCCGAAGGCTCCGACGCCGCGCTGGCGCTCGACTTCGCGCTTGGCGCCCTTGATGGCTCGACGATGCGCAGCGTCGAACTTCGGTTGCGGAGCGATCCCGTGTTCGCCCGCGAAGTCGCCCGCTGGCAGGAGCAACTCGGTCCGCTGTCCGGCGAGGTTGCCGGGGTCGCCGCGCCGGACACGGTGTGGGCTGCGGTCGATCGCGAGCTGTTCCGCGCCGCCCCCCCCCGGGTTCCCGCCGCACAATCGATCTGGGCAACGCTCGCGATCTGGCGCGCAGTGGCGATCGGCGCGACCGGAGTTGCAGCGATCGCGCTAGGGTTGCTCGTCAGCCGCCCCGGCGCGGCACCGGTGGCCCCGCCGGGTGCCCTGCTCGCTGCGTCGATGGCGTCGACCGACAGCGGCAAGGCGGTCTTGATCACCGCGACCTACGATCCGACGCGCGGGGCGGTCATCCTGACTCCGGCAGCGGCTGATGCGAGTCACGGCCTGACCCCCGAGCTGTGGGTCATCGTCGGCAAGGACGCGCCGAAATCGCTCGGCGTAATCGATCTCAAGGACCCACAGGCGCATCGAATCCCCGCCGCCTTGCGCGCGCGCATGAACAGCGGCGCGACGCTGGCGATCAGCCTTGAGCCCGCCGGCGGATCGCCGACCGGCGCTCCGACGGGACCAGTCGTCGCAGCGGGCAAGCTGGCGACGATCTGACCCTTGCGGGACGCAACCGTTACGATCGGTTGAACGTAGCTCGATCTGTCCACCAACGGACGATAGATATCCCGAGGGAGCTTTTCATGAAGATCACCAACAGCGCGCTGCGCGCTGCCCTGTTTGCCGTTGCCGCCAGCGGCCTCGCGGTTTCGGCGAATAGCCAGATGATGCATTCGAAGAGCGTGATGGTCGGCGGCGCGGCGATGCTGCCGACGCGGAACATCGTCGAGAACGCCGCCAACTCGAAGGATCACACGACGCTCGTCGCCGCCGTCAAGGCCGCCGGGCTCGTCCCGACGCTGTCAGGGCCCGGTCCGTTCACCGTCTTCGCGCCGACCAATGCCGCTTTCGACAAGCTGCCCGCAGGCACGGTCGACTCGCTGGTCAAGCCCGAGAACAAGGACACGCTGACCAAGATCCTGACGTACCACGTCGTTTCCGGCTCGATGGATTCGAAGGCGATCGCCGCCGCGATCAAGGCGGGCCATGGCACCGCGACGCTGACCACCGTCCAGGGCGAGCCGCTGAGCGCAAAGATGATGGGCAAGAAGCTCATGCTGACCGACGCCAAGGGCGGCATGTCGACCGTTACGATTGCCGACGTCTACCAGTCGAATGGCGTGATCCACGTCATCGATACCGTGCTGATGCCGTAACCTGCGATACGTCGTCACGTGAGGGGCGGGCCGCGAGGTCCGCCCCTCATGCGTTCAGCCGCCCTAGGCGACGCAATTAATCCAACGTCCTCGCCCAGGCGGACGTCATCGTTTCGGGTAAAACACGATCATGTGAATTGACTAAGCTCGAGCCGCAATGTCTCGCCTGCGGGAGAAAGCGCTGAGTTTATTGACAATAAAACGTCAAACGTATCTTTTCACACCAAAATTTCATTTCGGTGCCGATGGCCTGAATTGTGCGACTCCGCGCAGGGGTACGCTTACGCACAATCGTAGGATCTCGCGCTATTTCGGCCGGCC
This sequence comes from Polymorphobacter sp., assembly GCF_025362435.1. Lineage (GTDB taxonomy): Bacteria > Pseudomonadota > Alphaproteobacteria > Sphingomonadales > Sphingomonadaceae > Polymorphobacter_B. The sequence goes on along the minus strand of NZ_JANYGL010000014.1, from coordinate 7,315 downwards.
CGAGTATCCGGCGGCGGTTCGAAGCGCGTCGGCGTTGAGTAGTTTGCCGTCGAGCATGACCAGGCGGGTCTGGCGCAGATCGCCGATCCGGACCGAGGGATCGCCTTCGACCAGCGCGAGATCGGCGGTCTTGCCGACCTTGATCGAGCCGGTGTGCTTGTCCTGCCCCACGAGGCGCGCCGGGACGATCGTCGCCGCCGCGAGCGCCTCGGCCGGGGTGAAGCCCGCCTGCCGGTAGATCTCAAGCTCGCGGACGATCTCGATCCCCGACCCGTCGGTCCCGGCGACGATCGGGACGCCGGCCTTGTGCATCTTGCCGAGTAGCGTCACCATCTTCGCCCAGCTCGCGCGATAATCGGCGCGGGTGAGGTCCTTCGGCACGGCGAAGCCGCCGGTGCGGAAGCCACGCTCGGTCGTCGGTGGCAGCGTCCCTGCAAAGGGCGCATAGGCGGGGTCGAGGTCGCCGTTGTTCGCGGTATACAGCCCCTCGAAAGGCACCATCGTTGGGTCAGAGTAGATGTGCTTCGCCGCCATCGTCGCGATCAGCCCCGTCATCGCCGGGCTGTCGAGGTCCATGTCCTTAGCGTAGCGCCCCGGGGCTTCGAAACGGCCGATGCCATTGTCGGTGGCGAGCGCGCTGTCGGGGACGCCCTCCATGACGATCCAGTTGATGTGGGTGACCTCGTCATAGCCGTCGGCGATCGCGACCGAGGTGCGGATGCCGTGCGGGATATGGCCGTGGACATGGAGCCCCAGCTTGTGCGCCTCGGCGATCGTCGCCGGCAGCCACGCCGGGTCGAAGGTGCCGTAGAACTTGATCCCGGTGAAGGCATTGTCGTGGGCGCGGTCGACGAGCTTGATCGCCTCTGCCTCGCTCGTCGCGACGTTCGCCACCTGCGCGGTATACGGCCCTTTGCCGTCGATCAGCGACGACGGATAGACGTGCGGGAACAGCAGTTCCCCCTTGGCGGCGCGCTCGCGCCGGTCGATCGTCTTGAGGTCGTCGTTGCCCGGATCGCGGACCGAGGTGACGCCGAGCGACAGTTCCTGCGGCCCGGTATAATCGTCGCCGACGTGCATGTGGCAGTCCCACAGGCCGGGGACGAGCGTCATGCCGTGGCCCTCGATCACCTGTGCTCCCGATGGCACCTTGACCGACGCCGCCGGGCCGACTGCGACGATCAGCCCCTTGTCGACGACGACGGTCTGGTTGGCGAGGAAGCGCACCTTGTCGGCGTCGAACATCTTGACGTTGACGAACGCAACAGCCGAGGGCGGGATCGTCACCAGCGACTTCGCCAGCGCCGGAGCCTGTTGGGCGAGCGCGGCGGCCTGCGTCTTCTCGAGCTTCGCCTGCTCGCCGGCATACGCCTCGGGGAGCCAGCCGATGCCGGAGGTCGTAGCGAAAACGTGGTCCTTGGCGTCGGCCCAGAAGGGGAAGGGCGAGGTCGACACGCCGGACACCGTCCACAGGGTAACGGTCTGCTTCGCCTTGCCCTCGCCGACCTCGACACTGGTCAGCCTCGCCGCATGCGCCTTGCCGCCCGGCAGAAGGTCGAGCGACTTGTCGGGGCTCGCGAGGAGCTGCTCGAGCAGCCAGAGGTTGGTCGACGCCGGCCCGCCCTGCGAGGCGTAGAAGGCGTGGCCCGAGAATGGCGCGCTGCCCTTGTCGATCGGACTGGTCCACGTCGCTTTGCCATCGGTGACAGCGAAGGTCTCGGCAATATCGCCGGTCGGGGCGACGCCGCGGATCGTCATCGTCGCGGGGTAGCCGTCGGGGCCGGCCTTGCCCGCCATCTCGGTTTCCCACACCTGCCCGCGCAGGTTCATGCTCTCGCGCCCCATCCGGGTGCCGTCGGCGGTGGTCCAGATGTACGAATCACCGTGCTTGCCGCCGGTCGACTCAATGATGAAGTGCGTCGCGGTGGCGGGGGGAGCCACGAGGTCGGCGTGGGGCACCTGGGCAAGTGCGCTCGACGCGAGCAAGATAGCGAACCCGCCGAGCAGTACCGAATGCGTCATGTCGAGATCCCCCAAAACAGGCGGATCATGCTCCGGCGGGATGTGAGGCGCAAGATTGCGCTTGCGCGTCAAGGAGCCTCTACGAAACGCCCGCATTTGCGTTTAATCCAGAATTGGATGACCATTCGGTTCGAATAAGGAGCGACCCCGATGAAGCTTTCGACTTCGATTAATTTCGCAATCGTCGCGGCCGCCGCAATCGGCGCAAGTCCAGCGCTGGCGCTTACCAGTGTGACGCCGCCGCAGTTCCTGAACAGCTCGAGCTACGCTGAGCAGACACCGTCGATGCAGCGGCACAAGCTCCAGCAGGCTATCGCGCTTCGCACCGAAGTCGCGCAGCTGCAGGCGGCGGACGGCGGGACGCTGTCTGCCGAACACCGGGCGTATGCCCGGAAGCGGGCGGCGATCATTCGCGACGGCCAGCTTACGCCGCAAATCGGGTCGTTGATCGCAAGGCGCTGAGGGATAAGCGGGGCGGGGAGCCCCTCCGCTTACTCCGCTGCCTGGAGCTGCCCGACGTCCTCATCCTCGGCCTGCTGGAGCGCCCACATTTCGGCATAGACGCCGTTCTGCGCGAGCAGTGCCCCGTGCGTCCCGCGCTCGACGATCCGGCCCTCGGCCATCACCAAGATCTGGTCGGAATCGACGATCGTCGACAGGCGGTGGGCGATGACCAGCGTCGTCCGGCTCCGCGAGACCGCGCGCAAGCTGTCCTGGATCTCCGCCTCGGTGCCCGAATCGAGCGCGCTCGTCGCCTCGTCGAGGATCAGGATTGCGGGGTCCTTGAGGATCGTCCGCGCGATCGCGACGCGCTGCTTCTCGCCGCCTGACAGCTTCAACCCGCGCTCGCCGACGGTCGACTTGTAGCCGTCGGGCAGCCCCATGATGAAGTCGTGAATCGCCGCCTCGCGCGCCGCCGCCTCGATCTGCGCCTGCGTCGCGTCGGGGCGGCCGTAGCCGATGTTGTAGCCGATCGTGTCGTTGAACAGCACGGTGTCCTGCGGGACGATGCCGATCGCGCGGCGAAGCGAGTCCTGCGTCACGCTGCGGATGTCCTGCCCGTCGATCGTCACGCTGCCGCGCTCGATGTCGTAGAAACGGTAGAGGATGCGGCTGAGCGTCGACTTGCCCGCCCCCGAATGGCCGACGACCGCGACTTTGTGGCCCGGCGGGATGTCGAAGCTGACGTCGTGGAGGATCTGGCGGCGGCTCTCATACGCGAAATCGACGTGGTCGAAGGCGACGTGCCCACCGGTCACCCGCAGCGGCAGCGCGCCGGGAGCGTCGGCAATCTCGGCCTGCGTATCGATCAGCTTGAACATCGCCTCCATGTCGATCAGCCCCTGCTTGATCTCGCGATAGACCATGCCGAGCATGTCGAGCGGGCGGAACAGCTGCGCCAGCAGCGTCTGGATCAGGAACACATCGCCGACGCTGAAACGCCCGCGGCTCCAGCCCCACACGCAATACGCCAATGCCCCGCCCATCAGCGCGTTGGTGATCAGCGATTGGCCGATATTGAGCCACGACAGCGAATTCTGGTTCTTGATCGCCGCCTCGGTCCACGTGTTCATCGCCGCGCCGTAGCCCTGCGCCTCATGCGCCTCGGCGTTGAAATACTTGACGGTTTCGTAGTTGAGCAACGCATCGACCGCGCGCGCCGTCGCCCGGTTGTCAGTCTCGACCATCTCGCGCCGCAACGCGTTGCGCCAGCTGGTCACGCGCTGGGTGAAGACGATGTAGATCGTCGCCATGACGATGGTCGCGCTGGCGAGCCCCCAGCCGAAGCTCAGCCAGAAAATCGTCGTCGTCACGATCAGCTCGACGATCGTCGGGAAGATGTTGAACAGGATGAAATACAGCATCGTGTCGATGCTCTTGGTGCCGCGCTCGACGATCCGCGTCAGCGCACCGGTCCGCCGCTCGAGGTGGTAGCGCAGCGACAGGCGGTGGATGTGGACGAAGACGTCCTGGCTCAGGTGCCGCGCCGCCGTCTGGCCGACGCGCTCGAAGATCGCGTTGCGGACATTGTCGAACAGGACCCCGGCAAAGCGGGCGACAGCGTACGCCACGACGAGCGCCACCGCAAGCGCTACCCCGGCGTGCGGGCCATTGCTCATCCGGTCGATCGCGCCCTTGAGCGAATACGGCATGACGTAGCCAACCGACTTGCCGGCGGCGACGAGGAGCAGCGACGCGACGACGCGGCGGCGCAGGCCCTGGCTATCGGCGGGCCACAGGTACGGCAGGAAGCGGCGCAGCGTCCGCACGTCGGGATTGGTGTCGATGACGGCGGCGGAGTCTCTCATGCGCTCCAAGATGGGGCGGAACGCGTCATGCTGCAACGACTTGCGGCGTCGCGGTGCCGATCAAGCCGCCGCGCTGCGAACGCCTCCCTCCCGGAAGAGCGAGGTGTTCGCGCCAGGCCCTAGTTCCTCACCTCGGGACGGAGGATGTAGCGGCCACCCTCGAAGGCGGCGAACATCTGCGCCACTGCCGGGTGCTGGACCGGCTCGGGCAGGTCGTCGTGGATCAGGTTCTGCTGGCTGACATAGGCGACATACGCGCTGTCGTCGTTCTCGGCGAGCAGGTGGTAATACGGCTGGTCCTTACGCGGGCGGACGCTCTCGGGGATCGCTTCCCACCATTCCTCGGAATTAGCGAACTCCGGGTCGACGTCGAAGATGACGCCGCGGAACGGGAACAGCTTGTGCCGCACGACCTCGCCAATGCCAAATCGCGCAGTCGCCGAGGCGCTCAAGAACGTCTCGGCCGTCGGATTGCCCGTGAGGGAGTTAGCGGCTGCGGGGCCGTCCGGCGGGGTGAAATCGATCGCTGTCATGGTTGACCTCAGCGGGCCGAAGCCCTGTTACGCAAAGATAACATATAATAGGTGCTCCGGTTTCGTGAAGGGCATTGGCAAACCCTGACCTGCTCGTCTATACGCCCGCGTTCGGCCGGGCCAACGCCCTTGACGCCGCCTCGCGGAGAGGTGCCAGAGTGGTCGATCGGGACGGTCTCGAAAACCGTTGTGGGTGTAAGCTCACCGTGGGTTCGAATCCCACCCTCTCCGCCAATTTTCATTCTCAAGGCGTCTCAGGCTGTGTCTGCACGCGTTGAGATCATTAGCTTTTTCGGGTAGAAGGGTTGCACCACGTACCCTCGCGTCTCAGGTGATTGCGCCCTTGTCCGGGGTACTCTGGGGGTAGCGTAATTTGCGGTACCCCCAATGTCGCTGACCGATCTTGCTATCCGGAAACTGCGCCCACGCGACAGGGCATACAAGGTTGCCGACGGCCACGGGCTTTACCTGCGTGTAACACCGTCCGACTCGCGCTCTTGGCGGATGAAGTACCGATTTGGCGATAAGGAGAAGCTGCTCACCTTTGGGCTCTATCCCGAGGTGAAGTTATCCGAAGCGAGGGAGCGGACCCACAGGGCGCGAGCGGAACTACGTGCCGGTCGGGATCCGGGGCAACGCTCGCTCGACGATGATGGGGTCAGTTTTGAGGAGGTCGCGAGAGACTGGCATAAGCGCAAAGCTTTGCCGTGGTCGGAACGACACGCCGACGATGTCCTGACCTCACTCGCCCGCGAAGTTTTTCCCGGCATCGGTGCAAAGCCCGTCAACGCTGTAACGATCGCCGATGTGTCCTCGACCTTACGTAAGGTCGAGGCTCGGGGTGCGATCGAAACTGCTCACCGGCTTCGCCAGCGTGTCGAGGCGGTGTTTGCTTTCGCCATAGCGAGCGGACTGGCAACATCGAACCCTGCTGCAGCGGTTAAGGCCGGCATGATGAAGATGCCCCGATCGACGCCTCAGCCGGCTCTGACAACCCTAGCTGAATTTCGATCAATGCTGCGTGACGTGCAGGGTGCGCCGGCTGAACCGGTGACCAAACTCGCCGCCACGCTTCTCGCTTTGACAGCGGTACGCCCTGGCGAGCTCCGCAACGCCCCGTGGAGCGAGTTTTCCGAGGAAGCCGTCCTTCCGGTGTGGACGATCGCTGCTGCTCGCATGAAGGGCGCTGAGGAGCGCAAGGCAGGCGAGTCCCATATCGTGCCACTGTCGCCAGAAGCTGTGGCGTGCGTTCGCCGACTGCGAAAGCTAACGGGATCAGGACCGCTGGTGTTCCCGTCGATCCGGCATGTACACAAGCCGATGAGCGAAAACGCGATCGGGTATCTCCTCAACCGCGCCGGTTATCATAGTCGCCAGACGGCCCACGGGTTTCGATCGAGCTTCTCGACGATCATGAACGAACACTTCCCCCAAGACCGCGCGGTGATTGATTTGATGCTCGCGCACATTCCTGAGCGTCACAGCGGCAGCGAACATGCTTACAATCGGTCAAAGCACATGGACCGGCGACGTGAACTTGCGGGGGAATGGGCCAAGCTGCTCACCGGGAAGGAGCAAGCAGCAACCGCATAAAGCTTTTGACCCATAGTTGGTTATTTAAGTGTCTGACCCGAAATTAAGTTGGGTGATATCAGTCAGTTGCGCTTGACGCGCTGGCACGATGTTGATTCCGAGGTTTTGCGAAGAACCAGGAAGATCAACGATGTGGACTGCTACCACCCGGGCGCAGCATGCCCGCAAGGGACCGGGCTTGCCAAGCGATTTGACCGACGCGGAATGGGCGGTGCTGGAGCCGTTCCTGCCGGCGGCCTCGGCTGTTGGTCGCCCGCGCGAATGGCCGATGCGGCGGATCGTCGATGCGATGCTGTATCTGCTGCGCGGCGGGCTGCCGTGGCGAATGCTGCCGTCGGGTTTCCCACCGGCGACGACGGTGCAGCGCTATTTCTATGCTTGGCGCGACGCCGGCGTGTGGCAAACGATCAACCACTACCTGCTGATGGCGATCCGCGAGGCAGAAGGCCGCGAAGCCAGTCCGAGTGCCGGCGTGATCGACAGCCAGAGTGTGAAGACCACCGAGAGCGGCGGCGTTCGTGGCTATGACGCCGGCAAGAAGATCAAGGGGAGGAAACGCCACATCCTCACCGACACATGCGGCTACCTCGTCCATGCCGTCGTCCATGGTGCCGACATCCAGGACCGGGATGGTGCCCCGCTTATACTGGCCGATATCGTCGCCCGCTTCCCATGGCTGCGACATGTCTTTGCCGACGGCGGCTATGCCGGCGACAAGCTGCGGGGTTCCCTCACGGCCATCGGCAGCTGGACGCTCGAAATCATAAAGCGCTCCGACACCGCCAAGGGCTTCCACATCCTGCCCAGGCGCTGGGTCGTCGAGCGTACATTCGCTTGGCTCGGCCGCAATCGACGCCT
>NZ_JANYGL010000063.1 GCF_025362435.1 Polymorphobacter sp. | reverse complement strand
TCGACGAGGAGCAATTGCGCCTCGCCCTCGACCGCGATCCCCATCAGCCGGGTCCGCGTCGTCTGGACTTTCGCCGAGACGATCGCGACCTTCTGCCCGACGAGCGTGTTGACGAGGGTCGACTTGCCCGCATTTGGCGCGCCGACGACGGCCACGGTTCCGCATCTCGTCATGTCGTGACTTTCTCAAGCATGGCTACCGCGGCGGCCTTCTCGGCCTCGCGCTTGTTCGCGCCCTCGCCGGCGACGGGGTCGTGGCCGCGGACGACGACGCGGACCTTGAAGCGCGGCGCATGGTCCGGGCCTTCGCGCCCGACCAGCTCGTACGTCGGGGCCTGACGGCTTTGTGCCAGTGCCCATTCCTGGAGCCGCGACTTGGGGTCGACGAGCAGCCGCGGCCCGGCATCGAGCAGCTTGCCCCAGTTGGCGCGGACGAAAGTCTCCGCCGCCGCAAAGCCGCCATCAATGAAGATCGCCGCGACGATCGCCTCGGCGATATCGCCCAGAACGTTGTCGCTGCGCCCCAGGCCCTTGGCGCGGACGGTCTTTTCCATGAACAATTGCTCGGGGACGCCGAGCCCGCGGGCGACTTCGGCGCACGCCGGACCCTCGACGAGGCCGTGGTAGCGCGCGGTCAGCTTGCCCTCGGGTTCGTCGTAATCGCGGTACAGCCACGCCGCGACGACGCAGCCGAGGACGCGGTCGCCGAGAAATTCAAGCCGCTGGTAGCTGCCGGTGCCGGGGACGCTGCTGTGCGTCAGCGCGCGCTTGAGCAGGCCGAGGTCGGCGAAGTCGTGGCCGAGCGTGCTTCGCGCCCAGCCGGCGAGTGCGGCATCTGCGGTCGTGGGAGCGCCGGTCAAAGCCAGGTGCCGACGCGGCTCAGCCGCAAGGTATCGAGCCATGTCGACGGGCGGCTGCCGACGGCGGTGCCGCTCGTCGAGAAGAAGATGACCTCGGCGCGGCCGACGAGGTTCTGCGCCGGGACCATGCCGACGCCGCCGGCGGCGATGCTCATCCGGCTGTCGGCGCTGTCGTCGCGGTTGTCGCCCTCGACGAAATAATGCCCGGCGGGGACGGTGACCAGCGGCGTGTCGTCGGGCGGATCGCCGGCATATTCATCGAGCACGGCATAGGTTCGCCCGCCGAGCGTCTCGAGGTATCGCGGGTAGCGGCACAGCATGACGCCGCCGGCCGCGGGGACGGGCGGGGCTGAACCGTGGCACGAGCCGCCGGCGGCGATCGGCAGCAGGAAGTCGGCGGTGCGGACCTTCGGCACGACGATGCCGTTGAGCTCGACCAAACCGCCGGTCATCCGGACGCGGTCGCCGGGGAGCCCGATGACGCGCTTGATGAAGTCGGTGCGGTTGTCGCGCGGAGTCTTGAACACGACGACGTCGCCGCGATGCGGGGCGGCCCCAGCGATGCGGCCGTCGAACAGCGGCGGTGCGAGCGGTAGCGAATAGCGGCTGAAGCCGTACGGCCATTTGGCAACGAACAGATAATCCCCGGCGAGCAGCGTCGGCAGCATCGACTCGGACGGGATGTTGAACGGCTCGACGACGAACGCGCGCAGGCCGAGCGCGAGCGCGATCGCGATGCTGGCGACGCGGACCGCAGCCGCGATCCTCTCGAACTGCCGCGCCGCCCGCGCCTGATGCGCGTCGCGCGCCGATGGGAGGGCGTTGTCCATCATCGCGGCTTGGCGGCGACACGGGCGGGTGTCAACCGGCGCGGGGTCGGCTAGAGGGGCAGGGAATCAGGAGCCGCACGCCCATGACGACCTCAGCCGCGCTCGATACGACCCCCGCCTGGGCGTTGTTGGCCGATCATGCCGCGGCGATGGCTAGCGCCGACCTGACCGCATTGTTCGCCGCCGAGCCGGCCCGACTCGAGACGATGGTGCTCGATGTCGGCGAGATCTGCGTCGACCTGAGCAAGCAGGCAGCGTCGGCGGAAACGCTGGCGGGGCTGGCCGCGCTGGCAAAGACGGCGGCGTTCGACGACTGGCGGACGCGGTTGTTCGCCGGCGCCGTCGTCAATCCATCCGAGGGCCGCGCCGCGACGCATATCGCCGAGCGCGGCAGCGGCGCGGCGGCCGATGTCGCGGCGGCTGCTCCGGGGCAGGCGAAGCTGCGTGCGGTAGCGGATGCGGTGCGCGGCGACGGCACCCGCCACGTCGTCCACATCGGCATCGGCGGCTCGGCGCTCGGCCCGGCGCTGCTGCTCGACGCGCTTGGTCATGCGGGCGAAGGCCCGGGCGGCCACACCGGTGACGGCCCGGCGGTCCACGTCGTCGCCAACATCGACGGCATCGCGCTGAGCCGCGCGCTCGCCGCGTGCGATCCGGCGGCGACGAAGATCGTCATCGTCTCGAAGACCTTCAGCACGCTCGAGACGATGACGAACGCCAACAGCGCGCTCGACTGGCTCGCCGCGCACGGCGTCGCCGACCCGCGCGGGCGGTGCATCGCGGTCACCGCCGCGCCCGGACGCGCGCGCGACTTCGGCATCGGCGAGGCAAACATCCTGCCGTTCGCCGATACCGTCGGCGGGCGTTATTCCTTGTGGTCGGCGGTAGGATTGCCGCTGGCGATCCGCTGCGGCGTCGCCGCGTTCGACGACCTGCTCGCCGGAGCGGCGGCGGTCGACGCGCATTTTCAGCATACGCCGTTCGCCCGCAATCTCCCCGCGCTCGCCGGGGCGCTCGACGTCTGGGCGGCGACGTTCATGGGGAAGGCGACCCGCAGCGTCTTTGCCTATGACGAGCGGTTGCGGCTGCTGCCGTCGTTCCTCCAGCAGCTTGAGATGGAATCGAACGGCAAGCGCGTCGATCGCGACGGCCACCCGGTTGCCTATCCGACCGCCGCGATCACGTGGGGCGGGACGGGGACCGACGCGCAGCACGCGGTGTTCCAGCTGCTCCACCAGGGCACCCACAGCGATCCGGTCGAGTTCGTCGCGGTGCGCGAGCCGGGGCATGACCTCGGCGCGACGCATCACCGCCAGCTGCTCGGCAACGCCTTCGCGCAGGGGGCGGCGCTGCTCCGCGGGCGGACCTTCGACGAGGCGCTGGCGATGACCGGGGGCGACGAGGCGATCGCCCGGGCGCGGTCGTTCCCCGGCAACCGCCCGTCGACGACGATCCTGCTCGACCGCCTCGACCCGCGCGCTCTCGGCAGCCTGCTCGCCTTCTACGAGCACCGGACCTTCACCGCGGCGGTGCTGCTCGGGATCAACCCGTTCGATCAGTGGGGCGTCGAGCTCGGCAAGGAGATGGCGAGCGCACTCGACGCCGGCGGCAACTTCGACCCGTCGACCGAGGGGCTGATCGCGCGCGCCGGGCTGTAGCGGGTGACGATCATCGCCGATCGCATGACCGCCGAAGTCGAGGGCGATTTCGTCGTTTTCCTCATCGGCATGCGGATCAATCGCTGGTGGAAGCCGTGGCGCTGGTTGCCCGTCGCGATGGCGATGGGGCGGATGCTCGCCGAACTCGGCCGTGCCCCGGCGATGGGCCTGCTCCACGCCCGGTCGCACTTCGGGCTGCCCAACGTCATGGTGCTGCAATACTGGCGCAGCTTCGCCGACCTCCACACTTATGCCAGCGCGCCGTCGCTCGAGCATCGCCCGGCATGGACGGCGTTCAACCGCGCGGTCGGGTCGAACGGCGATGTCGGCATCTGGCACGAGACGTTTCTCGTCGCCGCCGGGCAGCATGAGAGCGTCTATAACAACATGCCCCCGTTCGGGCTGGGTCTTGCCGGGACGCTCGTTCCCGCGCGCGGGCGACGCAAGTCGGCAAAGGGCCGTCTCGGCGTCGATGCGGCGGATCAGTCGTCGAGCGCGCTATAGATCAGCGTGCGCAACTCGCGCCGTACGGGGTAGGTCGAGCTCGGGATAAGCTGGGTCATGAACACCGCGACGAGTTCCTCGGCGGGGTCGACCCAGAAGAAGGTGCTTGCCGCGCCGCCCCAGAAATAGTCGCCGTCGCTGCCGGGCATCAGCGTCCGCGCCGCGCTTGTCGACGTGGCGAAGCCGAGCCCAAAGCCGACCCCGTCGTACGCCGCCTCGCTGAACAGCGACTTGGACACGGCAGGCAGGTCGACCCCGCCGGGAAGATGGTTCGCGGTCATCAGGTCGAGCGTCTTGCGCCCGATCAGGCGATGCTCGCCGAGCGATCCGCCGTTCAGCATCGCCAGCCCGAACTGCATATAATCCGCGGCAGTCGAGACGAGCCCGCCGCCGCCGGAAACAAATCCGGGCGGCTGAAGAAAGCCGCTCGTCGCGGGGTCGTCCTGGAGCCCGATGCCGCCGCCGGCCTTCGGCTGGTAGCAGGCGGCGAAGCGGTGCGCTTTCTCGGGCGGGACATGAAAGCCGGTGTCGATCATGCCGAGCGGGTCGAGGATCCGCCGCTGGAGGAAATCCTCGAACGGCTCGCCCGAGATCAGCCCGACGAGATAACCGATGACATCGGTCGATACCGAGTAATTCCAAGCGGTTCCGGGCGAGAATTCGAGTGGCAGATGCGCGAGGTCCGCAATAAAGCTGTCGAGCGTCCCGGCCTTCTCGATCTCGCCGATCTTGCCCTGGCGATAGGCGGCGTCGACATTCGTCCGCATCTGGAAGCCGTAGGTCAGCCCGCTGGTGTGGCGGAGCAGGTCGACGATCCGCATCGGCGCGCTCGTCGGCGTCGTCGCAAAGCCGGTCGATCGCGTTCCCCCGGCGAAGACGCCGAGCCCGCGCCATGCCGGGATATAGCGGTGGACCGGGTCGTCGAGTGCGACCTTGCCCTCCTCGACGAGCATCATGAACGCGACCGAGGTCAGCGGCTTGGTCATCGAATAGATGCGGAAGATCGTGTCGGGGGCGAGGGGCACGGCGCGCTCGACATCGGCGTGGCCGACGACGCAGCTGTACGCCGGCTCGCCGAAGCGGGAGACACTGACAAGCGCGCCCGCGAGCTTGCCGGGGGCGATGTATTTCTCGTCGAGGAATGCCTCGATCCGGGCCAGCCGTTCGGGGCTGAAGCCGAGTTCGCTGGCGCCGACCATGGAGTCGGTGCTCACAGCGTCGGCTGATCGAAACGGCGCGGGTAGATTTCGGCGTGGAGCTTGAGGATCGCGCTGCTCCCGGTCGTGGTGCACAGTCCGGGAACGACGGCGTGGACGACACACCCGGCCGACGCTGCGATCAGCCGTCCAGCAACCGTCAGGCTCGCGCGCATATGCTCGAAATATCCCTCGCCGACGCTGCGCGGATGATCGATCATCAGGCGTTGAAACATCGGGAGCGCTCCTCGTCGGTGATCTTCTCTATCGTCGATTTCGCCCCCCGATGACAACCGGCGATCGAACCGCTACGAAGGCGCGGCGCGGGCGATTAGCTCAGTTGGTAGAGCGCCTCCTTTACACGGAGGATGTCGGCGGTTCGAGCCCGTCATCGCCCACGCGCCGACCGCCGCGGCCAACGCCGGTGTTGCGGTGCAGCAACAGACACTTCGCTCAGTGACACTTGTCCCCAACTAAAGCCAAAACTGTCGCGGAAGCTTCACAAACCCGGGCCAGAAGGCGCTCAGAGATCGGACGGTTCATGCGCCGTCGATCAGGGGTTCTACTGGGAGCGGACAATGCGTGGATTTTTTGCGGGCGCTTCGCTCGCTGCGATGGTTATTGCCTCGACGGCAGGCGCGCAGGAGACGACCGCAATCATTCGCGGCACCGTGACCGCCGCCGGCTCGCCCGTTGCCAATGCCCAGCTGACCATCACCAACGTCCCGTCGGGCACCGTGTCGCGCGCCGTGACCGATTCGTCGGGCACCTTCACCGCGAGCGGCCTGCGTTCGGGCGGCCCGTACAAGGTCGAAGTCGCCAGCACTGCGGGTAACTCGACCGTCACCGACATCTTCACCCAGGTCGGCCAGCCGTTCGACCTGCCGATCGACGTCGCCGGCGGCGAAGCGGGCGCCGACATCGTCGTCAGCGCCTCGGCGATCAAGCGCGCCGGCGTCACCTCCGACGGTCCGCAGACGACGCTCGGTCAGGTCGACATCAGCAAGGTCGCCTCGGTCAACCGCGACATTCGCGACATCGAGCGCCGCTCGCCGTTCGCCACGATCGACCTGACCAACAGCCGCGCCGTGTCGTTCGCCGGCGTCAACCCGCGCTTCAACCGCTTCACGATCAACGGCGCGCAGGTCGGCGACACCTTCGGCCTCAACCCCGATGCCAGCCCGACGCGCCGCGGCCCCGTGCCGTTCGACGCGATCGCCCAGGTCTCGGTCTCGGTCGCGCCGTTCGACATCCGCCAGAGCAACTTCCAGGGCGGCGTCATCGACTCGCAGTTGCTGTCGGGAACCAACGAATATCACGTCGACGGCTTCTATTCGCAGAGCACGAGCGGGCTTCAGGGCCACCAGATCGGCGCGATCATCATCCCGAACACGCACTATAAGAGCGAGACCTACGGTGCGACCGTCTCGGGCCCGATCATCAAGGAAAAGTTGTTCTTCATGGGATCGTACGAGCGCAACACCGATCCGCGCCCACTATCGCCCAATTCGACCGCTCAAATCCCCAACCTGACCGACGCGACCATCACCAACGTCCAGTCGATCGCCAAAAGCACGTACGGCTACGACACCGGCGGCATTCTGCCGATCACCAACAACCTCGACGAGAAGTTCGTCATCAAGCTCGATGCCAACCTGTCCGACCGGCAGAAGCTGTCGTTTTCGTACATCAATGCGTACGACGCGCAGGATAGCCTCGTGAACTCGGGCACCTCGGCGACGGGCAACAACACCAGCGCGGCCACAGCGACGGCAGGACCGGGGATCAGTCTCGCGTCGAACGATTATAAGCTGACCGAGCTGCTTCGCACCGGGATCGTTCAGTTGAACTCCGACTGGACCGACAACTTCTCGACCGAAGCGCGCTTCGTCTACAAGTCATACACGCGTGGTCAGGACCCCGAACTCGGCCGCGGCTTTGCCCAGTTCAAGGTCTGCACCGCGCCGACCAGCGGCGGCATCGGCGACACGCCGACGACGTGCGGCGCCGGTGTCCCGGTTATCTATCTCGGCCCGGATATCAGCCGCCAAACCAACGCGCTGTTCACCGATACCTACGACGGCTCGTTCCTGATGCGCTATCAGGCGGGCAACCATGCGTTCAAGGCACTCGTGCAGTACGTCGAGAACCGCACGACCAACGCCTTCCTTCAATATAGCGCAGGTGCATATTACTTCGACTCGATCGCCGACTTCCAGGCGAAGAACGCGAGCCAGTTCGACTATCAGAACGCGCTCAACCTCGACCCGAACAGCACGAGCTCGAACTTCAAGTACGGCACCTACACCTTCGGCTTGCAGGACGACTGGGCGATCAGCCGCGCGTTGCGCGTCACTTACGGCGCGCGTGTCGACCTCGACGAGGCGTACACGCCGATCAAGGTCAACCAGAACTTCGTCAATCGCAACGGCTTCTCAAACGCCAAGGGCTTCGGCGGGCTCTACTCGATCCAGCCGCGCCTGAGCTTCGACTATAAGGGCATCAACAATCTCGACATCCGCGGCGGCGGCGGCATCTTCGCCGGCGGCACCCCCGACATCTATTTCTCGAACTCCTACTCGAACACCGGCGCGGTCCAGAACCGCATCGCCTCGGTCATTCGGACGACCTCGGTCGGCGGCGCCACCACCGCCTGCGCGGCACCGTACACGGCGGCCAACTCGTCGATCTGCACCGCGGCACTGAACGGGGTCAACGGAACGAGCATCCCAACCGTCGTCAACGGCTTCCTGACGTCGAACACCGCGTCGCTGCTGACCGCGCCGACGGCCTCGGTGAACCCCGGCTTCAAGCTGCCGTCGTACAAGCGCTTCACTTTGTCAGCGGATTATAAGATCTTCGGCATCAACTTCGGCGCCGATTATCTCTATTCTAAGACGATCGAGAATGTGACCTTCACCGACCTCCGCTCGGTCCAGATCGGCGTGCTGCCCGACGGCCGCCCGCGCTACACCTTCCGCGCGACTCCGGGGGCCGGCGTCCAGACCGCCGACACCAACACCGACATCTCGATCGGCAACACCTCGCGCGGCCGCAGCCACGTAGCGGTCGTCCGCTTCGACAAGGAGTTCGACTGGGGTCTGTCGCTTTCGGGGAGCTACACCTACCAGGACGTCAAGGACGTCTCGAATGCCTCGTCGTCGGTCGCGACGTCGCTCTACAATGCCCAGGCAGTCGTCGATCCAAACCAGGCATCGTACGGGACCAGTGCCGACCAGACCAAGTGGCAGTTCAAGTATAACGTCGGCTATGATCACGCCTTCTTCCGAGACTATCGCACCGTCGTCCAGTTGTTCGGCGAGACTCGCGCAGGCCGTCCGTACAGCTTCACGATGAACGACCTGTCGTCCGGCCGCTCGGCGGTATTCGGCACGACCGGCAACTCGAATCACTATCTGCTCTACGTCCCGACGGGCCTGACCGACACGCGCGTCAGCTACGGCGACACGGTCAACAGTGCGGGCGTTGTCACACAGACGGCGGCCCAGACGCAGGCCGCTCTCGATACGCTGATAAACTCGACCGCGCTCAAGAACTTCCGCGGCCAGGTCGCGGCGAAGAACATTGCCCGGTCGCGCGCCAACACCCGGATCGACCTGCATGTCGAGCAGGAGATCCCGACCTTCATCGGCAAGTCGCGGATCACATTGTTCGGCGACATCGAGAACCTGCCCAACCTGCTCAACCATAATTGGGGCGGCGTGACGCAGGTTGGCTTCCCGCAGACGGCAACCGCGGTCAACGTCCAGTGCCTCGCAGTTGCAACGGCAAACGGAACGGCGACGGTGGCGAACACTGCGTCGAACCAGGTCTGCACGCAGTATCGGTATACCCAGTCGCAGAGTCCGGCGGAGCTGACGACGTCGGCGGTGTCGCTTTACCTGATCCGGGTTGGGGCGCGGTTTAAGTTCTAGGCCGAACGCGGCCGCCGACTGGACAAATTTGCTCTTCGCGAATTCGTCCAGTCGGCGGACTCGCGGCAGGCCCGGCCGGCGGGGCGGCGGCGACTGCCGCCGAACCCGTCCGACGAAAACGGCGGGCTTTGCCCGTCGTCTTTTTTCGTCCTGCTTGTTCTTTTCCGCCCTGAAGGCGCGTCGCGGCAAAGCCGCGCCGTCGGTCGGGTTCGGCGATGAAGGCTCGCCGACCCGCCGGCCGGCCTTGCGCGACTCGCGCGGAAGACAAAATTCGCGAAGGGCGAATTTCGCTATCCGCGTCGGTCGCTTCAGGCGTCCACCGGAACTCCCGGCAGCACCTTCGACGTCCGGATCGTCAACGAAGTCCGCACATGATCGACATTCGGCGCCGCCGTCAGCTCACGTGTCAGGAACCGCTGGAACTCCTGCAGGTCGTGCGCCACGACCTTGAGGATAAAATCGATCTCACCATTGAGCATGTGGCACTCGCGCACCTGCGGCAGCGTCGCGACGTGTTCTTCGAAGGCGCGGAGTTCGTCCTCGGCCTGGCTCTTCAGGCTGACCATGGCAAAGACGGTAATGCCATAGCCCATCGCTTCGGGGTCGAGATCGGCGTGATAGCCTCGGATCACACTTGCTTCCTCGAGCGCGCGAACCCGCCGCAGGCACGGCGGCGCGGTCAGCCCGGCGCGTTCGGCAAGGTCGACGTTGGTGATCCGCCCTTCGCTCTGTAAGTGACTGAGAATGATCCGATCGATCATATCGAGTTGGAGGCGCGAGCGGTGCATGGCGCAATCACTGCAGCGGTTTGTTACTAAATACTATTAGAATGTTGCGGCGACGGGCAATTAGTTGCGAATTGGTGTGGGCGGGTTACATACACGGGGAGGAGACACTGATTGCCTGACATCGCCACCCGCCTGCTCGTGATCGGCTCCGGCCCGGCGGGCTACACCGCCGCAGTCTATGCCGCACGCGCCGCGCTCGACCCGGTCCTCGTCGAGGGGCTCCAGCCGGGCGGGCAGTTGACCATCACCACCGATGTCGAGAACTGGCCGGGCGACACCAGCGTCCTCGGCCCCGACCTGATGGTGCGCATGGCCGAGCAGGCACGCCATGTCGGCGCGACGATCAAGAGCGACATCATCACCGCGGTCGACCTGTCGCGCCACCCGTTCGTCGCCACCGGCGATTCGGGCACGCGTTACGTCGCCGACACCATCGTCGTCGCCACGGGTGCGCAGGCGCGCTGGCTCGGGCTCGAATCCGAGACGCGCTTTCGCGGCTTCGGCGTGTCGGCGTGCGCGACGTGCGACGGGTTCTTCTTCCGCGGCAAGACCGTTGCCGTCGTTGGCGGCGGCAACACCGCGGTCGAGGAGGCGATGTTCCTGACCAACTTCGCCAGCAAGGTCTATCTGATCCATCGCCGCGACACGCTTCGCGCCGACAAGACCAACCAGGCGCGGCTGTTCGCCAACCCCAAGATCGAGATGATCTGGAATGCCGAGGTCGGCGCGGTCGAGGGCACCGACGTGCCGCTCGGCGTCACCGGCATCGACCTGCTCGACACGACGACCGGTGTGGTCAGCTCGCTCGCAGTCGACGGGCTGTTCATCGCGATCGGCCATGTCCCGGCGACGGCGCTGTTCGCCGGCAAGCTCGAATTGGACGACGAGGGCTACCTGATCACCGCCCCCGATTCGACCGCGACCTCGGTTCCCGGCGTGTTCGCCGCAGGCGACGTCAAGGACAAGGTCTATCGCCAGGCGGTGACCGCCGCCGGAATGGGCTGCATGGCGGCGCTCGAGGCCGAGCGTTACCTTGCGCATCACGCCGCTGCCGAGCCGGTGCGCGCCGTCGTCAACGCCTGACGCATGGCCGGTTGCCACAATCGATGACACGGACGTTCTTGCTTGGGCGGCGTCGGATACGCTACGGCAATCGCCGAGCGCCGGGGCCTGTAGCTCAATGGTAGAGCCGGCCGCTCATAACGGCTTGGTTGGGGGTTCGAATCCCTCCGGGCCCACCGGTGCCGCTGCCGCGCTGATCGCCGACTTCGGCGCCTGCGACGGCCAGCGGTCAGGGTCGCGCGCGGGGTGGCGACGCGCAATCGCGCCGGCGGCAGGGCTGATGATCACCGCGCTAGCGGTTTTCGCCCTCGGCCGCCTGTCGCATGAAATCACGCTCGATGCCGTTCTCGCGGCGGTCGAGTCGACGGGTCCGGCGACGCTCGGGCTGGCGGCGGTGCTGACGATCATCAGCTACCTGATATTGACCGGGTACGACTGGCTCGCGCTCGATCACCTCGGTTACCGCCTGCCGCTGGCGACGGTGGCGACGGCGGCGTTCACCAGCTTTACGATGAGCCATACGCTCGGCATGACCGCACTGACCGGGGGATCGGTGCGGTATCGGCTCTACACGCGGGTCGGCGTCGCGCCGCTCGACGTTATCCTGATCGTCGCCTTGTGCGGCTGGACCTTCTGGCTCGGGCTGGTGCTCGCCGCCGGGGTCGGGCTGACGATCGATCCATCGATCGCCGCGACGGTCGACGTGCTGCCCAAGGCGGTCAACCGCTGGGCAGGGATCCTGCTGCTGGCGAGCGCCACCGGATACGCGGTCTTCGCCGCCTGCTACCGCCACGAGTTGAAGCTTTTCGGCCTGCGGATGCAGTTGCCCGGATGGCGGTCGACCGCGGCGCAGCTCGTCGTCGGCGGGCTCGACCTCGTCGCTGCTGCCGGGGCGCTCTACGTCCTGCTACCGAACATTGGCCTGCCGCCGTTCAGCGGCGTCGTCGTGATCTATGCAGTGGCGATGATTGCCGGAGCGCTGAGCCACGCGCCCGGCGGGCTCGGGGTGTTCGAGACCGTCGTCCTCGTCATGCTGCCGCACATGCCCAAGGAAAACGTCCTCGCCGCGCTGTTCATGTTCCGCGTGATGTACACGCTGATCCCGTTCTTCGTCGGGCTTGCCCTGTTGGCGCGGACTGAACTCGTCGCGCTCAGCCGTCGTCGCGCCGGACTCGGTCACGATGCAGCCGCGCCAGTTCGCCAAGCGCCTTGACCTTCCAGCCTTCGGCGAGCCCCTCGATCGCGACCAGCTCGGCGAGGGTATCGGGGGCGAAGGCGCGTGCCATGATCACCTCGAATAGCCGCGACACCGGCCACGTCGGGTTCGGCCGGTCGAGGCATTCGCAGCCGTCGCCGGCGACGATAACGCCGGGTTCGAGCGTCCGGTAATACCAGCCGCACAGCCCCGATCGGGTGAAGGCGCGCGGCAGCCGGGGGTCATCGAACGCCAGCGCCATTTTGAAGCACGGCTGGCGCGGCTCGGTGACCTCGAGCAGCGCAGTGCCGATGCGGACCTTGTCGCCGATACACACGGTCTTCTCGTCGAAACCGGCGATCGTTAAATTCTCGCCCATCGCCCCGGGCCCAAGGCGTTCGGCGTGCTGTGGCTGCGCGGTGCGCCAGAAGTCGTACGCCTCGGCAGCATAGCCATAGACCGCCTTGTCGCGCCCGCCGTGGACGCGGAGGTCAGCCTGCTCGTCGCCGACAATGCCGTCGACGGTGACGTCGACCGGCCCGGTTACCGGCAGCTTGATGAAGCCGCTCGGC
>NZ_JANYGL010000114.1 GCF_025362435.1 Polymorphobacter sp. | reverse complement strand
GCTGGCGAAGCGCCTGCTGAGCGAGTTCGGCTCGTTCCCGGCGGTGCTTGCAGCATCGCCTGCCGAGCTGTCGCGGGTCGAGGGCCTGTCGGCGGGCGGGGCGGCAGCGATGAAGTTCATCGAGGCGGCGTCGCTGCGGTCACTCCGCGCCGCGGCGCTCGACCGGCCCGTACTCGCCGGCTGGCAGGCGCTGACCGATTATCTCCATGCGGCGATGGCGCACCGCGTCACCGAGGAGTTCCGCGTCATTTTCCTCAACAATCGCAACATCCTGATCCGCGATGAAGCGATGGGCAGCGGCACCGTCAACGCCGCCCCGGTCTATCCCCGCGAAATCGTCAAGCGTGCCTTGGAACTCGGCGCGTCGGGCCTGATCCTCGTCCATAATCACCCGAGCGGTGATCCCAGCCCGAGCCGCGACGATATTGCAATGACCAAATCGGTGATCGAGGCGGGGCGTCACTTGGGCCTGTCGGTCCACGATCATGTCGTCATCGGCAAGACCGGCCATGCCAGTTTCCGCGCCTTGGGGCTGTTGTAGCGCGCGCGCCAGCAGCCGCACATCGCACGCACACGAACGGGACGACGTTCGCACGCCGTCCCGCTCATTCAGATCAGAACGTCAGACGCCCGTTGGGGCGGCGCCTCACTGCGGAGGCGTCGGGGTCGCCGGCGGAGTAGCTGCATCCGACGGTGCTGATGGCGCCATCGAGCCGCTGCCGGATGAACCCATCGGTGCGCCGCCCGGAGCCCCCATCGAACCGCTGCCCGACGAACTCATCGGCGCAGCGCCGGGGGTTGCCATCGACCCGGACGAACCCGAATCCGACATGCCGCCGCTTCGCGGTGCCATTGCCGAGCCAGCCGAGGCCTGCTCGAGCGACTTCTGGTTGAGCGCCTTGGTCGCTGCCGACCCGCTCGAAGCCTTCATTGCTCTTGCATGGTGGTGATGCATCGGCGCCGCGATCGCGGCCGAAGACATCGCCGCAATAGCAACACCAGCTAGAATGATTTTGGTCGTCGTCATGTTCAACTCCGTAGCAAGGCCCCACAGGGACCGACCCGCTCACGCAACAACGTGCGCGAGCGGGATCGGTTGCCTCTTACTGCGGGGTGGTCGAGGAACTGCCCGACGGGGTCGTCGAACCGCTCGACGAACCGCTCATGCCGCCCGACGACCGGCCCGAGCGCTTGCTGTGGTGCTTGGTGGTCGTCGAAGACGTGCCGCCGGTGGACATGCCCGAGGACGAATCAGACGCGCTCGAACCCATCGACCCCGAGCCGCTCGACCCCATCGAACCCGATCCGCTCGAACCCGTCGAGCCGGCACCGGTCGACCCCATCGAACCCGAACCGGTCGATCCGGCCGAGCCCGTTCCCGCCGAGCCGCTCGGGCTCATCTGCGCAATGGCGGTGGTGCCGACCAGGGTGGCGGCGGCGGCGATTGCGATAAACATCTTCATGGAAACTCTGCTTTGGATTGGCTGACGTAATTTATTCAACGCGGTTGTGGGTTGGTCGTGGGGGTCGTCGGCGTCGTCCCGCTGGTCGTCGGCATCGTACCCGTCGTGCCGTTGACCGCAGGGCTCGTCGTCGCTCCGGGTGCAAGCGTCCCGACACGACCGTCACCGATCGTCCCGGTTGTCGCCGCCCCGATCGGCGGGGTAACGCCGGTCGATGGCTGGGGCATCGAAGGCGACGTTGCCGACCCCTGCATCGCACTGCCGAGACCCGACGGAGTCGCGCCCGGCGGGCGTACGCCAGCGGGTGAATAAGCTCCCGCAGCATTGCCATCCGTGCCGCCGACAACGCCGCCGGCAGTTGACTGGGCATTTACGCTCACTGCAGAAGCAAGCACGATGGCGCTACATGCGATAGCTAAGCCATTAATCATAAAGCCTCCTGTCGACTTCAGCTCAACGGTTAACCTTGTTGGGGGTTTCACCATCCATCGCGTTGGCGGCTCGCTCCGCCCCGTGCTAATTGCCGCAGCTCGCAACGGAGCCCGTACATGATCCCCCGCTATTCCCGCCCAGAGATGGTTACGATCTGGGAGCCCGAGACGCGTTTTCGCATCTGGTTCGAGATCGAGGCGCACGCGATGGATGCGCTCGCCGAGTTGGGCGTGATCCCGAAGGACGCCGCGGCGACGATGTGGGCGAAGGGCAAGTTCGAGGTCGAGCGGATCGACGAGATCGAGCGCGAGACGCGCCACGACGTCATCGCCTTTCTGACCAACCTCGCCGAGCATGTCGGCGAGCCTGCGCGCTTCGTCCACCAGGGCATGACCAGCTCCGACGTCCTCGACACCTGCCTCGGGGTCCAGCTGGCACGCGCCGCCGACCTGATGATTGCCGACATCGACGCCTTGCTCGTCGTGCTCCGCCGCCGCGCGTTCGAGTTCCGGATGACCCCGACGATCGGGCGGAGCCACGGCATCCATGCCGAGCCGACGACCTTCGGATTGAAGCTGGCGCAGGCATATGCCGAGTTCGACCGCTGCCGCGACCGGCTCGTCGCCGCGCGTGCCGAGGTCGCGACGTGCGCGATTTCGGGCGCGGTCGGGACCTTCGCCAACGTCGATCCGTTCGTCGAGGCGCATGTCGCCAAGGCGATGGGGCTGACGGTCGAGCCGGTCTCGACCCAGGTCATCCCGCGCGACCGCCACGCGATGTACTTCGCCACGCTCGGCGTCGTCGCCGGCTGCGTCGAGCGGCTGGCGACCGAGGTCCGCCACCTGCAGCGGACCGAGGTGCTCGAGGCGGAGGAGTATTTCGCCCCCGGCCAGAAGGGGTCGAGCGCGATGCCGCACAAGCGCAACCCGGTGTTGAGCGAGAACCTGACCGGATTGGCCCGCCTCGTTCGCGGCTACGTCACCCCGGCGCTGGAGAATATCGCGCTATGGCACGAGCGCGACATCAGCC
>NZ_JANYGL010000085.1 GCF_025362435.1 Polymorphobacter sp. | reverse complement strand
AGCCATTGTCGGCGATGACGACCTCGCCCACGACCCCACTGGTGGCGAGAAAGCGGTTCGCCTTCTCGATGCAGATCGCCAGCGTCTCGGCCTCGTCGAGGCACGGCATGACGATCGACAGCTCGATGTCCTGAATACTCGCGGGCGGACGTGTCTCGAGCATTGTGTCGTGTGCCACTGTAATTCTCCGGCCGACCCCGCGAACGCGGTGCCACAGGCGATGGTGCATTGCAATAACGGGTGCGCCCGGCGGACAGCCGTGGCAGTGACGGCACAAGTAACGACGAGGACCTTATGCTAGACCGACTCGACCGACTCGTCGCGCGGCCTGAACTCGAACGACGGATCGTGGCGATCATCCTCGCCCTCGGTTTCGTCGCGCGGATTGTGTGGCTGTTCCTCGATCCCGCGACCCGGCTCGGGCCGCACCGGTCGGAGATGTGGCACGTCGCGGCGACCTTCGCCCAGACCGGCGCGATCGGCGGTGCCTATACCCCCGACAGCGGGCCGAGCAGCCATGTCGGGCCGTTCAACCCGATCGTCGGCGGGCTGGTCTATCGCGCGCTTGGGGTCGGCACCCCGGCGGCGGAGGTCGCGCTGGCGGTGATTGCCGGGGCGATCATCGCCGCGCTGTTCTGGGTGCTGTACCGGGTCGCCGCGCGTCTCGGCGTTGCCCCGGTCCCCCGCCTCGCGGCGCTGGTCCTGCTCGCCCTCGTCCCGCTCAATTTCTACGTCGAGGCGGTCGATTTCCGCATCCGCGAGGGTGGCCTTGCGGCGCTGCTCGGCGCGGGGCTGCTGCTGTGGACGCTCGACCTCGACAGGCGCGGACCGCTGACGCTGCGCGCCGTCGCCGGCTTCGGGCTCGCCGCCGGCTTTGCCTTCCTGATCAACCCGGGGATTGCTCTTGGCGCCTATGCCGGGCTCGGCCTCGTCGCGCTCCGGCATATGCGCTGGCAGCGCTGGCTTCCCGCCGCGCTCCTGCTCGCCGCGGGCTTCGCGATCGTCAACGGGCCGTGGATCGCGCGCAACGCTATCGTCTATGACCGCTTCATGCCGTCGCGCGGCAATTTCGGGCTGGAGCTCGATACCGCCTACCACGCCGCCGCGGTCCACCCGGCCGACCCGCGCGCGGTTTTCGTCGCGCGCTCGCAGGAGATCCATCCGTTCTTCAGCGCCGCCGCCTACGCCCGGTTCAAGACCTTCCCCAATGACGCGACGTATTTCGACACGCTCGGCGTCGAAGCGAAGCAGTGGATCGCCGCACATCCGGGCGAATCGGCCGGCATCACGCTGCGCCACCTGCGCGAGCTGTACTTCCCGCCGCTGTGGCTGTTCGATCAGTATGGTGTCGGCAAGAGCAACCTGCTGGTCAAGCTGGCGATCGTCTGGGCGACGACCGCGCTGGCGCTCGCGGCGATCGTCGTCGGCCTGCGCGAGGCGCCGCGCCGCTTCGTCTTCGTCGTCCTGACGATGGTCTTCCCGACCCTGCTCTACATCATCGTCCAGCCGACGCTGCGCTACCGCTATGCCTTCACCGAGCTGCTGACCTTCCTCGCGGCGGGACTGGTATGGCGGCTGATCGGCGGGCGACGTGTGGTTCCGGTCGAAGGCGTTGCCCGGTGATCGAAGCAAGCAGGGCGCCACGCCGCGAGTGGCTGATCATCGTCGGCATCATCGTCGCCGGGATGATCCTGCGGATGTGGGGATGGATCAGCCTGATCCCGCGGACGGCGGAGACGTGGCACGTCGCGGTGTCGCTGGCGACGACGGGGCAGTTCGCCGACGTCTTCCGCCCGGGCAGCGGCCCGACCGCGCATGTCGCGCCGATCATGCCGCTGCTCATCTCGGCGGTCTATCGTGTCTTCGGTGTCTCGACCCCTACCGCCGAATGGGTGCTGTGCCTGATCTCGGTCGTCCTGATCGGCCTCTCGACCGGCTTCGCCTATCTGCTGATGCGCGAGCTCGGGATGCCGTGGCGCGCGCGCGTCGTCGCGGTCGCGCTGCTCGCGCTGCTGCCGATCCAGTTCTCCATGGAGGTGCGCGAACTCAAGGTCTGGGAGGCCCCGCTCGCCGTCACCGGCATCACCGGGCTGCTCGCGCTGGTCGTCCGCCTCGACACGCGCGGGGTCCGCCGGGTCACCGAGACGATCCCGCCGCTGGTCATCGCCGCGTTCCTCGCTTTGCTGTCGCCGCCGGTCGGGCTTGCCGGGTTCATCGTCATCGCGATCCTCGTCGTCCGCCGCATGACGTTTCGCCAGTGGCCGGCCGTCGCGGCGCTGACGCTCGTCATCACCGCCTGCTTCATTACGCCGTGGGCGCTGCACAACCGCGCGGCGATGGGCAAGACGATCGTGACGCGGAGCGATCCCGGCCTCGAACTCGCGCTCGCGCTCAACGACACGATGCTTCACACGACCGATCCGCGCGAGGGGCTGATCACCCGCCACCTCGAAATCCACCCGATCACGCCGAACGGCTATCTCGCGATGCAGGCCGGCGGCGGCGAGGTCGCTTACTATGACGAGCTCGGCAAGCGGACCTCGGCGTGGATCGCGACGCATCCCGGCGGCACGGCGATCCTGCTCGCGCGCCACCTTCGCGAATATTTCATTCCGCCGGTTTGGTTCTTCAACCAGTTCGGCCGGCTCGACTCGCCTTCAGCAGGAATTCGCTGCGCCTATCTGGCGGTGACGGCGCTGCTGGCGGTGTTCGGACTGCCGCTGCTGATCGCGCGCAACCGGCAATATCTCTATGTGCTCGCCGCGGCGACGATCCTCGTTCTGCCGTATCTCGTCGTGCAGCCGGTGCTACGCTACCGCTATTTGATCTACACGCTGACCATCTTCCTCGCGGTCGATGTCGTGACGGCGTTGTGGGCGCGCTACCGGCGCGCGCGCGCGAGCGAGCCCGCCGCGTAAAAGCAAGTGCGCGACCCGTTACTCGCCTGAACGGGCGCGTAACGGGTCGCAGCGACCTCAGGCTGCCGGGTTCACGCCGGCTTTCTCGGCCCGCGCAATCGCCTCGTTGAGCAGGGCGACGGCGCCGTCGGCATCCTTCCATTCGCCGATCGTCACCCACTTGCCCTTTTCGAGATCCTTATAATGCTCGAAGAAGTGGGCGATCTGCTCCATCAGCGTCGGCGGCAGGTCCTGCGGGCTCTTGATGTTGGCGTAGAACGGGTGGAGCGCGTCGATCGGCACCGCGATCAACTTCTCGTCGCCGCCGCCTTCGTCCTCCATCACCAGCGCGCCGATCGGGCGGACGCGGCAGACCGCTCCCGGGACGAGCGGGGTCTGCCCGACGACGAGGACGTCGATCGGGTCGCCGTCGGCGGACAGCGTGTGCGGGATGAAGCCGTAGTTGCCCGGGTAGAACATCGCGGTGTGGAGGAAGCGGTCGACGAACAGCGCGCCGCTGGCCTTGTCCATCTCGTACTTCACCGGCTCGCCGCCCATCGGCACTTCAATGATCGCGTTGATGTCGTACGGCGGCGCGCGGCCGGTCGGGATTTTCGAGAGATCCACGGGTGTTCCCTTGGCTGAGTGATTGACGTGCGGCCATAGCGTGCCGACATGACGCTTGTCACCGCCCAGTGGAATTTGCCGCATGTCCGATCCCGTCGTCATTCTTTCGTACGCCCGCACGCCGATGGGCGGCTTCCAGGGGGCGTTGAGCGGGGTCAGCGCGACCGTGCTCGGCAGCACCGCGGTCCGTGCGGCGGTCGAGCGATCGGGGGTCGATGGTGCCGACTTCGACCAGATCATCATGGGCTGCGTCCTTCCCGCCGGGCTCGGCCAGGCCCCTGCACGGCAGGCGGCGATCGGTGCCGGGCTGCCGCTCGCGGTCACCGCGACGACGGTCAACAAGATGTGCGGCAGCGGCATGCAGGCGACGATCATGGCGCACGATGCCCTCGCCAGCGGGTCGGCCGACTTCGTCGTTGCCGGCGGCATGGAGAGCATGTCGAACGCGCCGTACCTCCTGACCAAGCACCGCGGCGGCGCTCGGATCGGCCATGATGCAATCAAGGATTCGATGTACCTCGACGGGCTCGAGGACGCCTACGACCCCGGCAAGCTGATGGGATCGTTCGCCGAGGATAGCGCCCGCGACTACCAGTTCACCCGCGTCGAGCAGGACGACTACGCGCTCGAATCGCTGCGCCGCGCCACCGCCGCGATCGACTCCGGGGCGTTCACCGGGGAGATCGTGGCGGTCGTCGTGCCGTCGCGCGGCGGCCCGGTGACGGTCGACACCGACGAGCAGCCCGGCAAGGCGCAACCGGCGAAGATTCCGGCGCTCAAGCCGGCCTTCGCCAAGGACGGGACGATCACCGCGGCGAATGCCTCGTCGATCTCCGACGGGGCGGCGGCGCTGGTCCTGACCCGCGAGAGCGTCGCGCTGGCGCACGGCTTGGCTCCGGTCGCGCGGCTGGTCGCCCACGCCGCGCACGCGCACGAACCCGGCAAGTTCACCACCGCGCCCGTGCCAGCGGTGCAGAAGGTCCTCGACAAGGCAGGCTGGAGCGTCGCCGACGTCGACCTGTTCGAGGTCAACGAGGCCTTCGCCGTCGTCGCGATGATCGCGATGCGCGACCTCGGCATCCCGCGCGACAAGCTCAACATCCACGGCGGTGCGACCGCGCTGGGCCACCCGATCGGCGCGAGCGGCGCGCGGATCATCGCGACGCTGGTCGCGGCACTGCAGCGGACGGGGGGGCGGAAGGGTGTCGCCGCCTTGTGCATCGGCGGCGGCGAAGCGACGGCGGTGGCGGTCGAGCTTATTTGACCCCGTCGACCGCGGCGAGGACGGCTTCGACCGTCGGACGGACCTTGTAACCGTCTTCGGCGAGCTTGGCGCGGACGACGCCTTTCCTGTCGAGCACGAAGATCGCGGGCTTCGGGACGCCATAGGCGAAGCTGTCGGGTTTGTACTGCGGGTCGCGCAGGTTCCACGCGTCGATCGTCTTCGACCCCGGATCGGACAGGAAGGTCAGCGTCACGCCCTCCTTCGCGGCGAACGCGGCCTGCGTCGCGGTGTCGTCGTAGCTGATCGCCGCGAGGCGGTAGCCGCGCTGCGCGAGCGGGGCGGTCGCGGCCTTGAACTCGATCATCTGGTGCTGGCAATACGGACACCACTTCACCGAGCGGAAGAACATCAGCACCGTCCCCTTGTCGCCGCGGATCGACTTGAGCGTGGCCGGCTTGCCCGCGGCATCGATCGCCGTCGCCGCGAGCGCGGGGGCCTTGGTACCGATCGCCGGACCGACGTCGACTCCCGCCACTGCGGGGATGGCGGCGAGCACAGCGACGATCGCCGCGACTGGGATGAGAAAGCGCATGGTAAACCCTCCGGTGGACGGAGGTTCTTCGCTCCTTGGCGCGCAAGGGTTACAGTCTCGCCAGGTGCCGTGCGAACACCCAGTCGAGATACGCCGCCAGCCGCACGCCGCCCTGTTCGAGGCGGAGGTCGCGGGTCGGGGTCCAGGCGTAGATATAGTCGAAGCCGAGCTTGATCGGCTCGCCCGCCGGGGCTGGCGGCGGGTAGATGCGGTCACGGATCGCGGCGGATTCGCCGATCCAGACGAGCGGGTCGGCGGTGCGCCAGTCGCGGCGGTCGGCGCGGGTGATGCGTGCGGTCAGCCAGTTCGCCATCTCGGTGTACGATAGCTGCTCCTGGTCGATCAGGCCTGAGTCCCAGACGGAGTGGAGGTTGGTCGCCTCGCGCTGGAAGGTCACCCTGACGTCGTTGCCGCCCTTGTCGCCGGGCTTCCCGACGTGGAGCGGCTGGTGGAGGTCGCCGACGATGTGGATGACGAAGCGCAACGCCAGCTGCCGGTCGGCGAGCGGGGCGTTGCGGTCGCGGACGGTCGCGGTGAACTTCTTGAGCGCGGTGACGGCATCCCCTTCGGGCGGCGCCCCGGTCTCGGCATAGGTCTTGCCGACGGGGACGGTGACATAATGGTACGGCCCGGCCTCCTTTTGCCAGAAGGCTTCGGGGTTCGAGCGTTCGAAGTCGGGCCAGGCCGAGGCCTCGGCGATGGTCTCGCTGCCGAGGATCGCGTGGACGCCGTTGCGCGCGCGGTGGCCGACCATCCGCTCGGCGATCAGGCCGATGACGCGGTGCCCGGTCTTGCCCCACGCCAGCGCCGGGGCGGGGAGGAGGACGACCGCTGCAAGGGCGGTGGCAACGGCAAGCACAATACGCATAAGCTGCCGTTGCACCCGAGCTGTTGCAGTTTCAAGACGGCCAGCGATGCCGCCACCAGCGCCGGTCGGCAATGATCTCGTGCGCGGCGTTGTGCCCGGGCGCGCCGGTGACGCCGCCGCCGGGGTGGCTCCCCGCGCCGCACAGGTAGAGCCCGCGGACGGGCGCGCGGTAGCTGGCGTTGCCGAGGACGGGCCGCGCCGACCACAACTGGTCGAGCCCCATGTTGCCGTGGAAGATGTCGCCGCCGGTCAGCCCGAACTTGCGCTCGAGGTCGAGCGGCGACAGCGCGGTCATGGCGACGATGCTGTCGCGGAAGTTCGGCGCGGCGGCGGTGACGGTGGCGATGATCGCGTCGGCGGCGGCGGCGCGCTCGTCGTCCCAACTGCGGCCGTCGGGCAGGACGGGCGCGAACTGCTGCGCGAACAGGCTGGCGACGTGCATGCCGGCAGGGGCGAGGCCGGTGTCGACCGTCGACGGGATCGTCATTTCGACAATCGGCTCGCGCGACCAGCCGTGGGCGCGAGCGTCGGTGAAGGCGCGGTCCATATAGTCGAGGCTCGGCGCGATGATGATGCCGCTGCGGTGGTGCTCGCCGGGGCCGGGGAGCGTGGTGAAGTCGGGCAACTCGCGCAGCGCGACGTTGATCCGGAAGCTACCCGAGCCGTAGCGCGTCGCGGCGATCCGGCGGCGGAAGGCGGGGGTCAGGTCGGCGGGGTCGACGAGCTTTTCGAACAGCAGCTTCGGGGTGACGTTGGCGACAACGATCTTTGCTGCGATCTCCTCGCCCGATACCAGCCGCACCCCGGTGGCGCAGCCGCCCGCCGTCAGCACCCGCGCGACCGGTGCATCGACGACGATCTCGACCCCGACCCCGGCGCACGCCGCCGCCATCGCCTGGGTGATCGCACCCATCCCGCCGAGCGCGTGGCCCCACGCGCCCTTGACGCCGTTGACCTCGCCGAAGACGTGGTGGAGCAGGACGTACGCCGACCCCGGCGTGTCGGGACTGGCGTAGTTGCCGACGACCGCGTCGAAGCCGAACGCCGCCTTGACCGAGGCGCTCTCGAACCAGCCGTCGAGGAATTGCCGCGCGCTCTGGGTGAACAGCGCGAGGACGTCGCGCTGGGCCTCGATCCCCAGCCGCGCCGCGCCGCGCCCCTGCGCCGCCATCGCCAGCAGCGCGCGGACCCCGCCGCCCGCGTTCGGCGGGGTGGTCAGCGCGAGGTCGCGCAGGACGTCGGCAACGGCTTCGAGCGCGGCGTAATACGCGGGGAGTGCGGCGGCGTCGGCGGCGGAGAAGCGCGCGAACTCGGCCTGCGTCCGCGCCAGCCCGCCACCGACCTTGAGGTGGTCACCGCCCGGCAGCGGCAGGAAGTTGGCGAGATCACGCGAGACGACGCGGTAGCCGTGTGCCGCAAGGTCCATGTCGGCGACGATCTTCGGGCGGAGCAGGCTGACGGTGTAGCTCGCGACCGAATTGCGGAAACCCGGCGCGAACTCCTCCGTTACCGCCGCGCCGCCGACGACCCCGCGCGCCTCGACGACGCGGACCTTGAGCCCGGCGCGGGCGAGGTAGAAGGCCGTGACGAGGCCATTGTGGCCGCCGCCAATGATGATCGCATCGAGCATACCGACTCCCTAGCCCCGACGTGATCGCGGCGAAAGCGCGGTACTCCCTGCCGGGCCGTCGCTTGACCCCCGCGCCGCGCCTTCGTACCGCTCCGCCATGACGAACCCCCGCACCCTGTATACCAAGATCTGGGACGACCATGTCGTCGAGCAGCGCGACGACGGCACCGCGCTGATGTGGATCGACCGCCACCTGATCCACGAGGTGACGACCCCGCAGGCGTTCGAGGGACTGCGGCTCGCGGGGCGCACGCTCCACCGCCCCGACCTGACGCTCGCGGTGCCCGACCATAATGTCCCGACCGATCACAGGTTCGAGCCGATCGCCGATCCGCAATCGGCGCTCCAGGTCGAGACGCTGACCGCCAACTGCGCCGAGTTCGGCGTCGAGATGATCGAGTTGAACGCCGCCGCGCAGGGGATCGTCCACGTCATCGGCCCTGAGCAGGGCTTCACCCTCCCCGGCACGACGCTGGTTTGCGGCGACAGCCACACCGCGACGCATGGCGCGCTCGGGTCGCTGGCGTTCGGCATCGGCACCACCGAGGTCGAGCATGTCTTCGCCACCCAGACGCTCCTGCTCAAGCAGTCGAGCTCGATGGAGGTCCGCGTCACCGGCTCGCTCGGCTATTCGATCTCGGCGAAGGACGTCGCGCTGGCGATCGTCGGGGCGCTCGGCACCGCCGGGGGAACCGGGTCGGTGATCGAATATACCGGCGACGTCATCGCCGCGCTGAGCATCGAGGGCCGGATGACGGTGTGCAACATGGCGATCGAGGCGGGCGCGCGCGCCGGGCTCGTCGCCCCCGACGCCAAGGCGTTCGAGTATCTTCGCGGGCGGCCGCGCTCCCCCGCCGGGGCAGAATGGGACGCCGCCGTCGCTTATTGGCGGACGCTGCCGAGCGATGCCGGGGCAACCTACGACCGCGTCGTGACGATCGACGGCAGCGCGATTGCGCCGCTGGTGACGTGGGGGACGAGCCCCGAGGACGTCGTCGCGATCACCGGCGTGGTGCCGTCGCCCGACAGCTTCGCCGACGCCAGCAAGCGCCTCGCCGCGGCGAAGTCGCTCGATTACATGGGCCTTGCTCCGGGAACGCGGCTCGAGGATGTCGTCGTCGAGAACATCTTCATCGGCAGCTGCACCAACAGCCGGATCGAGGACCTCCGCGCCGCCGCCGCGGTCGCCCGCGGGCGCCACGTCGCCAGCGGCATCCGCCAGGCGCTCGTCGTGCCGGGGTCGGGGCTGGTCAAGCTCCAGGCCGAGGCCGAGGGGCTCGACCGCATCTTCATCGAGGCGGGGTTCGACTGGCGCGCGCCCGGCTGCTCGATGTGCCTCGGCATGAACCCCGACAAGGTCCCGGCGGGCGAGCGCTGCGCCTCGACGAGCAACCGCAACTTCGTCGGCCGCCAGGGGCCGGGGTCGCGGACCCACCTGTTGTCGCCGGCGATGGCGGTCGCAGCGGCGGTCACCGGCCGTCTGACCGACGTCCGGGAGCTGATGGCATGACCCCCTTCCACACCGTCACCGGCATCGCCGTCCCGTTCGGCGCGGCGAACGTCGACACCGACGTCATCATCCCGTCGCGCTTCCTCAAGACCGTGACTCGATCGGGGCTCGGCGCAAGCGCATTCGACGTCATCCGGTCCGATCCCGGCAATATCTTCGACACCCCGCGCAACAGCGGCGCGCCGATCCTCATTGCGGGCGACAATTTCGGCTGCGGCTCGAGCCGCGAGCACGCGCCATGGGCACTCGCCGACATGGGCTTTCGCGTTGTCATCGCGCCGAGCTTCGCCGACATCT
The DNA here is from genome assembly GCF_025362435.1 of Polymorphobacter sp. GTDB lineage: Bacteria > Pseudomonadota > Alphaproteobacteria > Sphingomonadales > Sphingomonadaceae > Polymorphobacter_B. The sequence continues at coordinate 21,736 of NZ_JANYGL010000085.1, read as the reverse complement.
TCAGCGGCAATGCCTATAAGAACGGGCTCGTGCTGGTCGAACTCCCGCAGGAGCAGATCGACCGGCTGATGAGCGTCGCCGCCGACGCCGATATCACCGTCGATCTCGAAAACCAGGTCGTCACGACCGAGTATCAGGACCGCTTCGCCTTCGCCGTCGACCCGTTCCGCAAGGCCGCCTTGCTGTCCGGACAAGACGAGATCGGCCTGACGCTGACGATGGCCCCGGCGATCGAACGCTATGAGACGCGCATCGCCGACGAGCGTCCGTGGCTCGCGGGGGCGGCCGCACGGCGGTTTTAAGCGGCCCGATCGAATATGTGTCGTTGTACTTAATGATCGTTACGTGTAAGTAACATACTAGTTGTACTGGCGTACTCATCCGACGGAGTCCGCATGACATGATCCAGCTCGCCTACCGAAGTACGAGCCTGGTCGACGACGGGTCCTCGACCTTCTTCATCACGATCGCGGAGATCATCGAGCGGTCGTTGATCAACAACGCCCGGCTGAACATCACCGGCGTCCTCGCCTTCAGCTCGGGGCAGTTCGTCCAGATCCTCGAGGGGGCGCCGAGCGATGTCGACCCTTTGCTGGCGACGATCATCGCCGATCGACGCCATAGCGGTGTCCGCCTGATGTCGCGTCATCCGATCAGCGTTCGATCGTTCGGATCGTGGTCGATGGCGTTTGCCGGCGGCGGCAGCAGCGCCGGCACGATCATGAATCTCCTCGCCGGCTGCGACTCGTCATCGGACGCGTACCGGGGGGCAATCCACGGGCTCGCCCGATGTGTCGGCTGATCGTGGCCCTGCTATAGCTTGGCGAACTGCGGTCGCGTCGGCTACGGGGGCACGATGACCAAGACCCTCCTCCTCCTTCCCGGCGACGGGATCGGCCCCGAAGTCACCGCGCAGGCCGCGCGCGTTGTCGACCGGCTCAATGCGCGCCACGGCCTCGACGTGACGACGGCGACCGCGCTCCTCGGCGGCGCGGGGATTGATGCTGACGGCGTGCCGCTGACGGCAGCGACGCTAGCGCAGGCGAAAGCGTCCGACGCGGTGCTGATGGGCGCGGTCGGGGGTCCGCAATGGGCGAAGCAGCCGTACGACAAGCGTCCCGAGGCGGGGCTGCTGGCGTTGCGCGCGGGGATGAACGTCTTCGCCAACCTGCGCCCGGCAAAATGCTTTGCCGCGCTGGTCGACGCCTCGAGCCTCAAGCGCGAGATCGTCGACGGGCTCGACATCTTGTTCGTCCGTGAACTCACCGGCGGCGTCTATTTCGGCGAGCCGCGCGGGATCGAGGACCTCGGCAACGGCGAGCGGCGTGGGGTCAACACCCACGTCTATACGTCGAGCGAGATCCGCCGCGTCGCCCGAGTCGCCTTCGACCTTGCCAAGCATCGCAGCGGCCGCGTCGCTTCGGCCGAGAAGGGCAACGCGATGGAGGCGGGGCTGTTGTGGCGCGAGGAAGTGCAGGCGCTGCGCGACGCCGAATACCCGCACATCGAGCTGACCCACATCCTTGCCGACAATTGCGCGATGCAGCTGGTCAAGGCCCCGCGCCAGTTCGACATCATCCTCACCGACAATCTTTTCGGCGACATCCTGTCCGACGCGGCGGCGATGTTGACCGGATCACTCGGCATGCTGCCGTCGGCGGCGCTCGGCGAAGCGGGGACGCCGGGGCTGTATGAGCCGATCCACGGCAGCGCGCCTGACATAGCGGGGCAGGGGGTGGCGAACCCGTGCGCGTCGATTCTGAGTTTGGCGATGGCGCTGCGCTACAGCTTAGGGCGTGCCGATCTCGCGGACGCGGTCGAGGGGGCGGTGTCGAGCGCGCTCGATGCGGGCGCCCGGACGCGCGACATCGGCGGGACGCTGGGGACCGAGGCAATGGCCGACGCGGTGCTGGCGCACCTCTGACTTAAATCCTCCCCCGTCTTCGGGGGAGGGGGACCATCGCCCTTCGCGATGGTGGAGGGGGCTCTCAAGCGGACGGCACGCCTTGGAGCCCCCCTCCACCACGCCTGAAGCGGCGCGGTCCCCTCCCCCCGAAGGCGGGGGAGGATTTAGAACGGCGTACATCAGCCTGCAGTTGCCCCTCCGCCCTCACCCCGCTATCCCGCGCACCCACAGGAGAACACGAATGGCCTATAACGTCGCCGTCGTCGGCGCGACCGGGAGCGTCGGGCGCGAGATGCTCAACATCCTCGCCGAACGGCAATTTCCGATCCGCGAGATCGCCGCGCTCGCGAGCGGGCGGAGCCAAGGCGACATCATCGATTTCGGCGACGACGGCCGCACGCTCAAGGTCCAGAACCTCGAGCATTTCGACTTCACCGGCTACGACATCGCGCTGTTCGCGGCAGGCTCCGGCCCGGCGGCGCAATACGCCCCGATCGCCGCCGCCGCGGGTTGCGTCGTCATCGACAATTCGTCGCTGTTCCGCATGGAGCGCGACGTCCCGCTGATCGTCCCCGAGGTCAATCCGAGTGCGATCGACGGCTATACCAAGCGCAATATCATCGCCAATCCCAACTGTTCGACCGCGCAGATGGTCGTCGCGCTCCAGCCGCTCCACGAGGCGGCGACGATCAAGCGCGTCGTCGTTTCGACCTACCAGTCGGTTTCGGGCGCGGGCAAGGCGGGGATGGACGAGCTGTTCGAACAGACCCGCGCGGTGTTCGTCGGCGACCCCAAGACGCATTCGAAGTTCACCAAGCAGATCGCCTTCAACGTCATCCCGCACATCGACGTCTTCATGCCCGACGGCCAGACCAAGGAAGAATGGAAGATGGCCGCCGAGACCGCGAAGATCATGGGGCAGGACATCAAGGTCGCCGCGACGTGCGTCCGCGTGCCGGTCTTCGTCGGCCATTCCGAAGCGATCTCGATCGAGTTCGAGCGCCCGCTGTCAGCGGCACAGGCGCAGGCGATCCTGCGCGAGGCCCCCGGCGTCATGCTCGTCGACAAGCGCGAGGACGGTGGCTACGTCACCCCGCTTGAATGCGTCGGCGAATACGCGACCTACGTCAGCCGCGTCCGCAAGGACCCGACGGTCGAATACGGCCTGCAACTATGGTGCGTCGCCGATAACCTCCGCAAGGGCGCAGCGCTCAACGCGGTCCAGATCGCCGAACTGCTCGGGCGGCGGCATTTGAAGAAGGCGGCGTAGAGAGACTTCGCTCGCCGCCCTGTTCGAGGGTGTGCCGACCCACGCCCGCGATTGGCTGGTCTCGTGTTCAGATCGAGCGGAATTATGACCCGCGCCTGACTGATCCCGGACCAGCGCTGATATTAAGTTGCTGGCGTAATAAATAATCTTGCCAAGGGTTTGGCCCTTTTTTCTGCGTAATACGTTCTGGTGATGACCTCGCCAAGCGGCTGCACCTGCGCCGCGCGAGGTCGCTCCGTGTACCGGCGCGATTTCACCGGCAGTTAGCTTAAGAGGTCTCCTCCCACATGATGAAATTCATTTTCGCCGCGACTGCGGCGTTGGCCGCTGCGTCGGCGTCGGCGCAGGTCGGATCGGTCGTCACCGAACCGACGCAGGCGTTCAACGGTCCGTATATCGGTATCCAGGGCGGCTGGCAGGACGACGAGCAGCGGCTCGGGCTCGCCACCGCCGATGGCTCGTTCTACCGCGCCCGCGACCGGACGTCGGGTTTCGCCTATGGCGGCCAGATCGGCTACGACTACCGGCTAAGCCCGCACTTCGTCCTCGGCGTCGAGGCGAGCGCGACCGGGCGCACCGGCGATGGCCGGTCGTACGATGGCTATAATAACATCTACGACCTCCGTGTCGGGCGGACCCTGAACAGTACCGCGCGCCTCGGCTACCTCGTCAATCCCGGCGGCCTCGTCTACGTCCGCGGCGGCTATTCGAACGCCCGCTTCGACACCAACAACGGTACCGGCAACGACGCGGAGAATCGTGACGGCTATACCGTCGGCGTCGGCTACGAGCAGGCGATCGCGCGTGCGGTGACGGCGCGGGTCGAATACAACTACTCCGAATACGGCAGTCGCAACCTGTACGATGCTGCCTTCACCAACCAAGGCAACATCACCAGCAACTACCGCCGCAATGCGGTGACGGCTGGGCTGAACTTCCACTTCTAGTCGATCGGGCCGGGGCAGGCGGTGCCTGCCCCGGCATTCCGCAGACGATTGCGGGCGTCTCCGCCCGGCGCTAACCAGCGCACATGAGCAATGAGCCGACGACCGGGATGCCGGTACAGACCTTCGCATCGTTCGATGGGCAATTGATTGCGTGGCGCGAGGTCGGGGAGGGGCGGCCGGTCGTGCTGCTCCACGGCCTGTTCAGCGACGCGACAACCAACTGGATCAGGTTCGGGACCGCCGCGACGATCGCCGCCGCCGGGTTCCGCGTGATCATGCCCGATTTCCGCGCGCACGGTCTCAGCGCCAAGCCGCACGACGCCGCGGCATACCCCGTCGATGTTCTGTCGCGCGATATCGAGGCGCTCGTCGCGCATCTCGGGCTGACCGACTTCGATCTCGGCGGCTATTCGCTCGGCAGCCGGACCGTGGTGCGGCTGCTCGTACGCGGGATGCGGCCGCGTCGCGTCGTCCTCGCCGGGATGGGCCTCGCCGGGCTGATCGAATCGAACCGGCGGACCGCGTGGTTCCTCCACGTCATCGCCCAGCCCGACAGCTTCGAGCGCGGCACCCCCGGCTGGCTCGCAGCCCAGTTCATGAAGACCAACAAGATCGACGGCGAGGCGGTGTCGCATCTCCTCCGCGCGCAGGCGGAAACGACGATCGAGGCGGTACGCGCGCTGGCGACGCCGACGCTGGTGGTATGCGGGGCGGCCGATCAGGACAACGGCTCGGCCCCCGAGCTTGCCGCCGCCCTGCGGAACGCGCGCTACGTCGAGGTGCCGGGGACGCACATGAGTTCGGTGACGATGCCCGAGCTGGGCGGCGCGATCGCTGCGTTCCTAGCCGCGTAGCACGCCGCCGACCTTCGCTGCAGCGGCGACGATCTTCGCCGAGATCGCGTCGATGTCGGCGTCGGTGAAGCTGCGCTCGACCGGCTGGAGCGTTACCGTCACGGCAAGGCTGACCTTGTCGTCGAGCGGGAAGCGGTCGAACAGCGCGACGTTGGTGATCGCGACCTTATCGGCGGCGCGAACGCTCCGCAGCAGCGTCTCGGCGGGCAGATCGGCAGCGACGACGAAGGCAAAATCGCGCGTCACGGCCTGCAACGGCGGCGGCGTGAACACTGGGCGCGTCCGTTTTGCCGAGCGCGCCGCCGGGATCGCGTCGAGGTAGATCTCCGCCACCGCGACTGGATCGCGCGTCGCCGCGACACGCGGGTGGAGCTCGCCGAAGCTCGCCAGCACCGTCTTCGGCCCGAGCGCGAGACGCCCCGAACGCCCTGGATGGAACCACGGATCGGCGGGGGGCAAAACGCTCAGCCGGTCGACCGGCACCCCGGCGGCGAGGAGCGCGGCGACCGCCTCGGCCTTGGCGTCGAACGCCGAATAGCTCGTCGCCGCGCCCGTCCGCCAGTCGCGTGCGCGCGCGGCACCGGTCATCACGATCGCCGCTGTCGCGTGTTCGCCGTCCGACAGATAGCGCCGCCCGACCTCGAACAGCCGGACGCCCGCCTCGCCGCGGTCGAGGTTGCGCTTGGCCGCCGCGAGCAGCCCGGGGACGAGCGACGGGCGCATCGCCGACAGCTCGGACGAGATCGGATTGTCGAGCGTCCACGCCGCGCCGCCGAACGGCTCGGCCTGTGCCGGGGAAACGAAGCTCCATGTCACCGCCTCGTCGAGCCCGCGCGCGGCGAGCGCCCGGCGGAGGCGGCGTTCGATCAGCTGCGCCGGGGTCGCGGTCGGGCGGGCGACGCCCTCGGCGCGGGGGAGAGGGGTCGAGGGGATATGGGCGAAGCCGTTGATCCGGACGACTTCCTCGACGATGTCGGCCTCGCCGTCGATATCGCGGCGCCACGACGGCACGGCGATGCTCCAGCGCTCGCCGCGCGCGACGCCGAAGCCGAGCCGTGTCAGGATCGCCGCCTGCTCGTCGGCGGCGATGGCGACGCCGGTCAGCGTCCGCGTCCGGTCGGGGCGGTACATCACGGTCTTGTCGGGAACCGGGATGCTGCCGGCGACGACCGCGTCGGACGCTTCGCCGCCGCACAGGTCGAGCACCATCGCCGTCGCGAGGTCGAGGCCGCCGACGAGGAAGCCGGGGTCGACGCCGCGTTCGAAGCGGGCGCGCGCGTCGCTGCTCAGCCCGAGCTTGCGCCCGGTCGCGCCGATCCGCTCGGGGGCGAAATAGGCGCATTCGATCAGCACGTCGGTCGTCGCCGCCGACACCCCCGACGCCGCTCCGCCCATGATCCCGCCGATGTCATGGACCTCGCGGTCGTCGGCGATGACCGTCATCGACGCGTCGAGCGCATAGGTCTTGCCGTTGAGCGCCGCGACGCTCTCGCCCGCAACCGCGCGGCGTGCGACGAGCCCGCCGGTAAGGTGCGCGAGATCGTAGACGTGGAGCGGCCGGCCGCGGTCGAAGGTGATGAAATTAGTGATGTCGACCAGCGCCGAAATCGGCTTCTGCCCGATCGCGCGCAGCCGCCGCTGAAGCCACTCGGGCGACGGGCCATTGGCGACGCCGCGGACCGCCCGCCCAAGGAACGCCGGGCAGCCGTCGGTGTCGTCGGTGCGAATTTCAATCGGGCAGGGGAAGCTGCCCGCGACCGCTGCGACCGGCGGGGTCCGCAACGTGCCGATCCCGGCGGCGGCGAGGTCGCGCGCGATTCCGGCGACCCCCATGCAATCCTGCCGGTTAGGCGTGATGCCGACCTCGATTACCGGGTCGTCGAGCTGCGCCCATGCGGCGTAGGCGGTGCCTACGGGGGCGTCGGCCGGGAGGTCGATGATTCCGTCATGCTCGTCGGACAGTTCGAGCTCGCGCATCGAGCACATCATGCCGCGCGATTCGACGCCGCGGATGCTCGCGACCTTGAGCATCAGGTCACTGCCGGGAACGTACGTCCCGACCGCGCCGAAGACGCCTTTCATGCCGGCCCGCGCGTTCGGCGCGCCGCAGACGACCTGGACCGCCTCGCCGTTGCCGGTCGTGACGCTGAGCACCTGGAGCTTGTCGGCCTGCGGATGCGGCGCGGCGCTCAGCACCTCGGCGATGATGAAGGGCGCGAGCGCCTTGGCTGGATCGGTCACCCCCTCGACCTCGAGCCCGCAATCGGTCAGCGCGGTGACGATCCGGTCGAGCGAAGCGTCGGTGTCGAGATGGTCGCGCAGCCACGACAGAGTGAATTTCACGCCCCGACTCCTCCGCTGAGCGTCGGCACGTCGATGCCGCGGAAGCCGTAGTGGCGGAGCCAGCGGGCGTCGCCGTCGAAGAAGGCGCGGAGGTCGGTCATGCCATATTTGAGCATCGCCAGCCGGTCGATGCCGCAGCCGAAGGCAAAGCCCTGATACTCCTCGGGGTCGAGGCCGCACGCTTCGATGACGCGCGGGTGGACCATGCCGCTGCCGAGGATCTCGAGCCACGACTCGCTGCCGCCGATCGACAGCGTCCCGCCCGCCCATGAACAGCCGACGTCGACTTCAGCCGACGGCTCGGTGAAGGGGAAGTAGCTTGGGCGGAGGCGCAAGACGACGTCGTCGACCTCGAAGAACGCCTTGACGAAGGTCTCGAGCGTCCACTTGAGATGCCCCATCGTGATACCGCGATCGATCACCAGCCCCTCGACCTGATGGAACATCGGCGTGTGCGTCGCGTCGGAATCGGAGCGGTAGGTCCGCCCCGGCGCGATGATCCGGATCGGCGGCTTCTGCGTCAGCATCGTCCGGATCTGGACCGGTGAGGTGTGCGTCCGCAGCACCATGCGCTTGTCGCTGCCCGGCGTGTCGGGGAAATAGAAGGTGTCGTGCATCGCCCGCGCCGGGTGGTTCTCGTCCATGTTGAGCGCGGTGAAGTTGTGCCAGTCGTCCTCGATCTCGGGGCCGGTCGCAACCGCAAAGCCGAGGTCGGCGAAGATCTCGGCGAGTTCGTCCATCACTTGGCTGATCGGGTGGATGCTGCCGGCGGGCATCGCCGCGACCGGCAAGGTCATGTCGAGGCGTTCGGACGCGAGGCGGGCGTCGAGCGCGGCGGCTTCGAGTGCGGTCTTGCGCGCGGCGATCGCGGCACCGACGGCGTCGCGCAGAGCGTTGAGGCGCGGCCCTTCGGTCTGGCGGAGTTCGGGCGCCATCTGGCCGAGCGTCTTCATCAGCGCGGTGACGCTGCCCGCCTTGCCGAGCGCGGCGACGCGGATCGCCTCGAGCGCATCGAGGGTCGGGGCGGCGGCGATCGTCGCGATCAGGGTATCGGGTTCGGTCATGGTCGGGGGGTGGTAGCGGGGGCCACTCCAAAACGAAAGGGGCGCGGGAAGCTCTCGCCGCCCGCGCCCCTTATCGTCGATCAGCCGTGCTTAAGCAGCGAGCGCCGGCTTGGCATCGAGCGCGGCCTGTGCCTGCGCGGCGATCGCGCGGAAGGCGTCAGGCTCGTGCATCGCGATGTCGGCGAGGATCTTCCGGTCCAGTTCGACATTCGCCAGCTTGAGGCCGTGCATGAAGACGCCGTAGGTCAGGCCGACTTCACGGACGGCAGCGTTGATCCGCTGGATCCACAGGGCACGGAAGTTGCGCTTCTTCGCCTTGCGGTCGCGATACGCATATTGGCCGGCCTTTTCGACCGCCTGCCGTGCGACGCGGATGGTGTTCTTGCGACGGCCATAATAGCCCTTCGCCTGTTCGAGGACCCGCTTGTGACGGGCGTGCGAGGTTGTCCCGCGTTTGACACGTGCCATATCGGGACTCCTAGCGCTTCAGGCCGTACGGGGCCCAGAGCTTGATCGTCCGCGCATCGGCGTCGGAAATCGTGTCTGTGCCGCGGTTCTGGCGGATGTACTTTGCATTGTGATGGGTCAGGCGGTGACGCTTGCCAACGGCACCGTGCTTCACCTTACCCGACGCGGTGATCTTGAATCGCTTCTTGACACCGCTCTTGGTCTTGAGCTTGGGCATTTCGTCTCCTGTGAGCACGCAAACAGAATCGCCTCGGCAGCCCATTCAGCCGGGCGATTCAGACGTGGATGCGGGCATATAGCGGGGCGACCCACGCGAAGCAACCGATGATCTGCCGGAACGACATCGCGTTGTCGCCGTTACGGAAAGATGGACACTATCCCCGCGCATCCCGTCACCGTCCGCCGCCGCGATCCATTACGCAGCGCGACCGGCGCGCTGCTTGGGGTACTGACGACGATCCTCGGGCTGATCGTCCTCGCTTGGCTGATCCTGTTCGTCACCAAGGGGCGCTTTCTCAAGCCGACCTTCGAACGATACGCTAGTCGCTATGCCGACAGGCGGGTCGCGGTGGCGGGCGACTTCCAGCTCTACTTCAACCCCTTTCACCTCAAGTTTCTTGCCGAGGGATTGAGCCTCGCCAATCCGGCGTGGGCGCATGACCCGCAGCTGTTCACCGCCCGGCTGATCGACAGCGAGATCAGCACCTTCGACCTGATTTTCGGCAGGCAGCATGTCCTGTTTCTCAATCTCGACGGGGGCACCGCCGGGCTCGAGATCGACAAGGACGGACGGAACACGTGGATCTTCGCCGGCAACACGCCGTTCAAGGTGCCGCCGATCGACCGGGCCAACGTCACCGGCACTGTCGCGCATTATATCGACGCGAAGCACAAGGCCGACGTTCGGCTCGCGTTCGGCGACCTCGCCGGTTCGGTTGGCAAGCGCGGCGAGAATGTAAGCGGGCCGTTGACTTTCAAGGGCGGCGGCACCGCGCTGGCTGCGCCGTTCACGCTGCGCGGCAGCCTGACGACGCCGAACTCGACGATCACCGGCGGCAAGACTGGCCTCGATCTGCACGCCTTCGTCGCCGCGACGCAGATCGATGTCTCGGGGACGCTGCCGGGCGCGACGCGGATCGAAGGGGCCGACCTCCGCGTGACGCTCGCCGGCAAGAACCTCCAGACACTGTTCAAGCTGGCGGGCGCAAACGCCCCGGCGAGCCGCCCTTACAAATTAGCCGCGGATTTCACCAAGACCGGCAACGACTATAGCTTCACCCACATCCACGGGCATTTCGGCGACTCCGACCTTGCGGGACGTCTTGCCATCCAGACCGGCGGCAACCGGTCGAAGATCAACGGCGACCTGCACACGCAGACGCTCGACATCCTCGATGTCGGGCCGTGGATCGGCTATTCGCCCGAAAAGCTCGACAAGCAGGGCGGTAAAGGCGCGATCACGACGGTCAACGGTCACCCGACTGTCCTGCCGGACGCGTCGCTCGACATCACGTCGCTCAAGGGCTTCGATGCCGACGTTCATTATACCGCGGCGCACATCCGCACCGGGACCGTGCCGATCGCCAACCTCGATCTCAAGCTTGACCTCGACGATCGCGACCTCAAGCTCAAGCCGGTGGCATTCGACGTCATCGGCGGGCGCGTGACCGCCGACATCGATCTTGACGCGCACAAGGAGCCCGTCGTCGCCGATTTTGACATCCGCATGACCCAGGTTCCGATCGGGCGGTTGCTGACGTCGTTCAAGGTCGAGGACAACGGCACGACCGCGAATGTCGGCGGTCGAATCAAGCTCAAAGGTGCGGGCGACTCGGTCAAGACGTCGCTCGGTGCATCAAGCGGACGCATCGCGATCATCGTCAGCAACGGGACGTTGTGGGTGCGCAACATCGAACTGGCCAAGCTCGACGTTCAGAACTTCCTTCTCGCGTTCTTCGGCAAGGACCTGAAGAAGCCGCGCGATATCCGCTGCGGCCTCGCCGCCTTCACCGTGACCGACGGCATTTCGCGCGCCGACCCGGTGATCTTCGATACCGGACGCGCGGTCTACCGGATGAACGGCCAGTTCAGCTTCAAGGACGAATCGATCGCTTTGTCGCTGCGCGGCAAGTCGAAGGAGCTCAGCCTGTTCTCAGGCCAGTCGCCGATCGGCGTCGGCGGCTATTTCGCGGCGCCGAAGGTCAACCCGATTTCGAAGGAGCTACTGGCGCGCGGCGGGGCGAGCGTCCTGCTCGGCATCGTCGCGACCCCGATCGCGGCGATCCTGCCGTTCGTCGATCTCGGCACGGCGAAGAACTCGAACTGCGCTGCTGTCGAGGGTGGCAAGACCGAGGCGGTGGTCAATTCGGCGACGCCCGACCCAAAGGTCAAGAAGAAGAAAAAATAGCGGCGGCCGCTCAGGCGGTCCCGGCCATGGGCGATAGATGGCCGACGTCGATGCCGAGCGAGGCGAAGGCGCGCGGCCAGCGGCGGTCGACGGCGGTGTCGAACATCAGGTCGTCGCTGCCGTCGATCGTGTGCCAGCCGTGACGGCTGAGTTCGGCATCGAGCTGGCCCGCGCCCCAGCCGGTGTAGCCGAGCACCGCCAGCCAGCGCTTTGGGCCGCGACCGGCGGCGATGTCGCGGAGGACGTCGACCGTCGAGGTCATGCCCCAGCGGATTCCGCCAAGGCTGCCGACGTGGATCGTCCCCTGGCCGCTATAGTCGGGGGTGTGGACGACGAAGCCGCGACCCGGCTCGACCGGGCCGCCGCTCATCACCATGGCATCGGCGGGGGTAGCGCCGGGAGCGATCTCGAGCTGGGCCATCAACTCGCGCACCGTCATCGCCGCATGCGGGCGGTTGACGATCAGCCCGAGCGCACCGTCTTCGTCGTGGACGCACATCGCGATGACCGTCCGGTCGAAACGATCGTCGCCGATGCCGGGCATCGACAGGAGATACTGGCCGGTAAGAAAACGCGGATCACTCATCCCGAATGTCATAAACCGGGGCGCTGGACGCGTGCAATGCGCGTCGCTATCGCAGGGCCGAAGCAAATGGGAGATTAAGCATGACGATCAAGGTAGGCGATGCCGTGCCATCAGCGACGCTGATCAAGGCAACCGAGGCCGGGCCGCAGCCGCTGTCGACGGAGGCGCTGTTCGCCGGGCGCACCGTCGCCTTGTTCTCGGTTCCGGGGGCGTTTACCCCGACCTGCTCGGCGAAGCACCTCCCGGGCTACATCTCGAACGCCGACGCGATCAAGGCTGCCGGCGTCGACGAGATCGTCTGCGTCTCGGTCAACGACGCCTTCGTCATGGGCGCGTGGGGCCAGAGCGCCGGCGCGGCGGGCAAGGTCACGATGCTGGCCGACGGCAACGGCGAGTTCGTCACCGCGCTCGGGCTGACGATGGATGGCAGCAAGTTTGGCATGGGCATGCGCGGCCAGCGCTTCTCGATGCTGGTCCGCGACGGCATCGTCGACCAGCTCAACGTCGAGGACCCCGGCGCTTTCCAGGTGTCGTCGGCCGAGCACCTGATGGGCCAGCTCGCCTAGAATATCGCCTCGCTAAACCCGCTCCGCCTGCCGCCGTAAAGCGGTGGGCGGCAGCGGGAGCGGGCGATGTATCAGAGCGATGCGACATGTTTCGACATGACGCCGGAGAACTGCGTCGCCGAGGTCGACGAACCGCCGCTGATGCGCTTCGACCGGATCCGCGCGTTGCTCGTTCTCACCCGCCTGCCGCCGCAGCCCGAGGTCTACGAGCTGTTCTGGCGCTGCCTTGGCGGCGACGACCATGCCCTCGGGGTGGCGCTCGACGCCGCGATCATCGAGCAGACGCTCGACCTCGCGGCAGTCGCCACGATGCGGGCGACGCATTTCGGCCCGATCAGCGCGGCCAGCGGCGCCATGGCTAGACTGCCGGGCGTAGCCTGAGGCGACCGAAGCGCCGCTTGGGCGGCGGAACGGGGGCAATGACCGCCATCACAGGGGCGCCGCTGTAGAACTCGAGGTCGGCGGCGCCGCGGACCATCCGCCGCATCATCTCGCTGAACAGCGCGATCACCAGCCCGAGCACGAGGCTGATGCCTGCCGCCAGCCCGACGGTCAGCGGCGTATTCGGGAAGATCATGTCGTCGTTGGCGATGACGTCGCCGATCACCTGGAGCCCGCTTGGCGCGGCAGCGACGACGTCGAAGTCGAGCACGCGCTGGGCGGCGTTGGTGTACAGCTTCACACGCAGCGCGAGATCGCGGTCGATCGCCGCCAGCCGGTCATAAACCGGCGCCCGGTTGAGGATCCGCATCCGCGCCTCGAGATACTGCTTGTCGCGAAGCGCGCGCGTAGCGGCGGTCAGTTCGTCGGTCGCATGCCCCGATGCGTTGGCAAAATCGGTCTCGCGCGCCAGCTCGGCGCGGAGGACGTCGCGTAGTGAAACCGCGGTCTGCATGACCGGGTCGGACGGGCCGCGGTCAGCGCTCATTATCGCGATCTGGGCATCGAGGTCGGCGATCTTCTGCTTCGCCTTGTTCATCATCGACGTGATCACCGGCTCTTCGAGCGGGCCCTGGGCGGGGACCGACTGGTTGCGCAAGCTCGTCAACTCGCGTGTCTCGAGATTGCCGCTGAGCGAATCGATCGGAATGTCGTTGGCCTTGACGAACGCCGCGCGGTTGGCTTCGGCCTTCTTCAGCTCGACGAGTGCCTGCGCCGCGACGGTCCGGTTCCATGCCGATGCCTTGCGCGCAGCTTCGACGCGGAGTCGCAGGTCGTTGTCGATATACGAGGTGCGGATCAGCGCGACGATGCCCTTGGCGATCTCGACCGACTGCGCCGTGTAATAAATCTCGACGATCGAGCTGTCCTCGAACTGGCGCGCCTCGATATTGCCCTTGAGCCGCGCCGCAGCCCAGCTCGTAACGTCGCCGTTGCCGCCGGTCGATTCCTCCCACGCGCTGATCACGCCCGGATCGGACGGCCAGCCGAGCTTGGTGACGACATCGCGGAGCACCGCGTCGTCGCTGATCAGCCTGATCTGCGTGGCGATATAACTGTCTTCCGTTTTCTGTCCGAGCGCCGAGAACTGGGTCGGATCGTTGTTGCCGATATTGAGCATGACGCGCGCCTTCGCCGCATACTCCTTCGGCAGCGACGACGAAAACAGATAGGCGGTCGCGCTGGCGACGACGACCATCGCCGCGATCGACAGCCACGCCGCGCGAAAGATCGCCCAAAGCTGCGCGAGGCTCATTCGGCGGCCTCGGCGACATCGAGGCTGCGGCAGATGCGCCAGACCTTCTCGATCGTCGCGGGCATCTCGAGCTGGGTGCCGTCGAGCGCGTCGATGATCGCGTTCATGATCGATGGCATCGCCCCGATCGTCCCTGCCTCGCCGCAGCCCTTGACGCCCAATGGATTGGTCGGCGACGGCGTGCCGAGCGTGGCGAAGCCGATCACCGGCGGCATGTCGTCGGCGCGCGGGACGCCATAGTCCATGAACGATCCGGTCAAAAGCTGCGCGCCGTCGCCGTAGACGATGTCCTCGAGCAGGACCTGGCCCAACCCCTGCGCGACGCCGCCGTGGATCTGCCCTTCGACGAGCATCGGGTTCATCAGCACGCCGAAATCGTCGACGAGGCTGTAGCGGACGACCTTGGTCGTGCCGGTGGCGGGGTCGATCTCGACCTCGGCGACGTGGCAGCCGTTGGGGAAGGTCGGGCGTGGGTTTTCGGGCTTGTAGGTGGCGCGGCCGTCGAGCCCGCCCGGATGCTTCGCTGCGAGCTCGGCGAGGCTGACGGTGCGGTTGGTCCCGCGCGCGCCAAACACGCCCTCGGCATAGTCGACGTCGGCGACGTCGAGTTCGGCCTTGGCCAGTTCGATCCCGCGCGCGATCATGTCGTCGCCCGCCTCGATCACCGCGCCGCCGCCCCAGGCGAGGCTGCGCGAGCCGCCGGTGCCGTTGCCTTCGTCGAGCCGGTCGGTGTCACCCTGGACGATGAGGACCGACTCCATCGGCAGGCCGAGCCGGTCGGCAAGGACCTGCGCGTACGCGGTCTCGTGGCCCTGGCCGTTCGACTGGGTGCCGACCGCTGCCTCGACGGTGCCGTCGCTGCCAACGCGGATGTCGGCGTATTCCTCGGTCGAGCCGCCGCCGGCGATCTCGACGTAATAAGCGATGCCGCGCCCGTAGCGCAGGCCCTTGCGCGCCGCTGCCGCCTTGCGGTCGGGGAAGCCCGCCCAGTCGGCGTTGGCCAATGCCTTGTCGAGCACCGCCGGGAAGTTGCCGATGTCGAAGGTCAGGCCAAGCCCGTTGGCATGCGGCAGTTCGTCGGGGCGAAGCAGGTTGCGGCGGCGGATGTCGTCGACCCCCACGCCCAGCTCGCGCGCGGCGGCCTCGAGCAGCCGCTCGATGATGTACGCCGCCTCGGGGCGCCCGGCGCCGCGATAGGCGTCTACGGGCGTGGTGTTGGTCATGACGCCGTGGACGAGGTTGTGGATCACCGGGATGCGATAGACCCCGCCGAGGATGCGTCCGCCCGCAACGGTCTGGATCGCCGGGCCGAACTGCGACTGGTATGCGCCGAGGTCGCTCCACGTCTCGACTGCAAGCGCAGTGATCAGGCCGTTGGCGTCGAAGCCGATCGCGGCGTCGCTGACCATCGCCCGGCCGTGGGTGTCCGACTGGAAGGCGTCGCCGCGCTCGCCGGTCCACTTGACCGGCCGGCCAAGGTCGCGCGCCGCGTGGAGGACAAGGAGATATTCGGGATAGAGGAACGCCTTCATGCCAAACCCGCCGCCGACGTCGCCGCAGCGGATGCGGACCTTGTCGGGGGTCGTGCCCATGATTTCGGCGACCATCTTGCGCGCCGAGGCGACGCCCTGCCCGCCGAAGTCGAGGGTGAAGCCGTCGGCCTCATTATAATCCCCGACCGCCGCGCGGACCTCCATCGACGTCGGCGCGACGCGGTTCTGGATGACGCGGAGCCGGGTGACGTGCGCGGCGGCAGTGATCGCGGCGCTCGCCTTGTCGCCGTCGCCGAGCGGGAAGGCGAACAGGTCGTTCGACGGCGCTTCGTCCCACACCTTGATCGCGCCGGGGGCGATCGCTTCGGCGATGGTGGTGACGGCGGAGAGCTCGTCATAGTCGATCATGACGGCGTCGGCGCCCTCGCGCGCGGCCTCGCGGGTCTCGGCGACGACGAAGACGATGCCGTCGCCGACGAAGCGCGCCTTGTCGCCGGTCAGCATGTAATGCGGCGTCGTGATCTTGCCCGAGAACGGCACGAGGCAGGGGATGACGCCGTAGTGCGCGATGTCGGCGTGGGTATAGACCGCGACGACGCCGGGGACCGCCTTCGCCGCGCTGGTGTCGATCGCGACGATCCGCGCGTGGCCGTACGGCGAGCGGACGGTGGCGGAGAACAGCGCCCCGGAAAGCTGGATGTCGTCGGTGAAGCGGCCCTTGCCGGTGAGCAGGCGAAAATCCTCGACGCGCTTCGGGGACTGGCCGATTCCGAACTTCATGCGGGTTCCTCGCGGGCGTGACGGAGGTACTTTAGCGGGTGGCGAGCGCCGGGTCGCGCCTAAAAATCCTCCCCGTCTTCGGGGAGGGGAACCGCGCGCTTCTTCAGCGCGTGGTGGAGGGGCAGTGCAGCAGACTCGACCTGCGAGTTCGTTCGACCGCCCCTCCACCGCCAAGGGGCGGTCCCCCTCCCCGAAGGCGGGGAGGATTTAGCGGGTCAGCGGCCGATCAGCTTACGTGCCATCGCATCCGCCACCGCATCGGTCGTCCGCCCGCTGGCGTCCGCCTCGGCGAAGATCGCGGCGAGTCGCGGCTCGATCTCGGCAATCCGCGCCGCGACCGCATCGGCGTCGCCGTCGCCGAGATATTCGGCAACGACGTTGATGATCCCGCCAGCGTTGATGACGTAGTCGGGGGCATACAGGATGTCGCGCGCCTTGACCCGCGCGCCGTCGTCCGGCGTCGCGAGCTGGTTGTTCGCAGCCCCCGCGACGATCGCGACGTCGAGTTCGGCGATCGTCGCTTCGTCGAGCACCGCGCCCAGCGCGTTCGGGCTGAAGACGTCGGCGCTAACCCGGGTGATCTCGTCGACCGCCACGTGCGTCGCGCCGAGTGAGGCAGCCATGCGCGCGGCGCGGGCTTCGTCGATGTCGGCAACGGTGAGCTTGGCCCCGGCCGCGGCGAGTCGCTCGGCGACGCCGCCGCCGACGCTGCCGAGCCCCTGGACCGCGACATGGACGCCGGCAAAGTCGCTGCGCCCGAGCTTGTGGCGGACCGCCGCGCGGATGCCGGCGAAGACGCCGTGCGCGGTCGACGGCCCGGGGTTACCCCCCGCCGCGCCGCCGCTAACCGGCAGGCCCGAGACAAAGCGCGTTTTGCGCGCGATCACCGTCATGTCGGCATCGGACATGCCGACGTCCTCGGCAGTGACGTACTTGCCGCCGAGCGACTCGATCGCCGCGCCGAATGCCTCGAGCAGCGCCTCGGACTTGGGCCCGCGCCCCGACTTGAGGATGACGCCCTTGCCGCCGCCGACCGCGAGGCTCGCCATTGCGTTCTTGTAGCTCATCCCGCGCGACAGCCGCAGCGCATCGGTCAGCGCCGCTTCGTCGTCGACATAGGTCCACCAGCGGCAGCCGCCCGCCGCGGGTCCGCGATGCGTCGAGTGGACCGCGATGATCGCCCTCAGGCCGCTCGCGGGGTCGTCGAAGAAGTGGACGCCTTCATGGGCATCGAAGTCGGGGGCGTCGAACAGCATGACGATGGGCCTGTAATTATAGAACAGGCGCGCGCAATAAACGAACCTGCTTCGTCGGGGAAGACTCTACGACGCTTCGAACGCGGGATCGGGTGCGCCGGGCCATTCATCCTTGTCGAACCCGGGGCGTCCGTCTAGCGCCGCGGCGTCGAAGCGGACCGCCAGGGCGCCGCCCACGGGATCGACGACGAAGGCGCTCCACGGCACCGCGAACAGCCGTTCGCCGATGCCGACGACTCCGCCGACGCTGAGCGCGACATAGACGATGCGCCCCTCGGCGGCGGCCATCATGACGTCGGCGATCGTCCCGACCGGCCTGCCGTCGGAACCGCCGACCTTGGCGCCGACGAGCATGCTGAACGGCGTCAGCACCGCGTCGCGGGCGGCGGGAACCTCGGCCGTCGGCGCGCTCATGCGGTCTTCCGCGTCGCGGCGGCCGCGCCCTTGTCGTAGCGCGCGCGCAGGCCGAGCCAGCGCCAGATGCCGAGGATGTTGACGAGCAACAGCACGGCGTTCTGCCACACCAGGTTCGCCTGTCCCGTCGCCGCGCCGATCACCATCCATGCGATCGACCCGACCGAAAAGGCGATGAAGCCGATGCCGGTGATCCGCGCGCCGAGGTTCGCCGCGACCAGCAGCGCGGCGAGCGTCGTCGCAATCGGCGTGACCCAGTTGGCGACCTGCTCCATTCCGGCCTTCCCGATTTCCGCCCGACTACGGCGGTACACAAAAGCCGGACAGCGACGACGGTTCCGTGCGACCAATTAGCGAAGTGTAAAGCCCACCGACAGTTCAGTGTTATCAATAGTTAACAACTGGTTTCAGCGTGCCAGCGCCATGCCAGTCGCAAAATCATAACGCCTTCATAACGATAGGTGACCGATCAGTTAACCGCCAGCCGAGACGTTGGCACGTACATTGCAAGATATTTGCCGAGTGCTGCGCGTTGCGGTGCCGACATGCGTCATCATAAGGGTGTTCCGAATGCGCTTCCTGCCAGTTCTTGCCGTCGTCTCGGCGCTTTCCCTTGGGGCCATGCCGGCCTATGCGAAGCAGCTCGTCATCAACGGCGGTTTCGAGACGACTACGGCCGGTCCCGGCCAGTTCGATCATCAGACCGTCGCGACCGGCTGGTCGTCGCACGGCTACAACTTCATCTTCGCCGCGGGCACGGGAGACACCACCGGATCGTCGGGCGAGTCGGGCAATCTTTCGCTCTGGGGTACGCACAACGGAGGCAACGACGTCTTTGCCAACAGCCCGACCGGCGGTAACTTCGTCGCCGCCGACGGCGCTTACGAGGTCGCGCCGATCCAGCAGACGATCGCGGGTCTGAAGGCTGGCGAGGCGGTCACCGTTTCGTTCGACTGGGCCGCGGCGCAGCAGATCAACTACGATGGTGACACCACCGAGCAATGGCAGGTCAGCCTCGGCAACCAGACGATCTCGACCGCGGTCTATGCCAATCCGAGCCACAGCTTCAGCGGCTGGATGCACCAGAGCTTCACCTTCACCGCGACGGGCACGAGCGAAGTCCTGTCGTTCCTCGCGGTCGGCACGCCCGGTGGTAAGCCGCCGTTCTCGCTGCTCGACGGCGTCAGCGCCACCGGCTCGGTTCCTGAAACCGCGACATGGGCGATGATGATCGTCGGCCTAGGACTCGTCGGCAGCAGCCTGCGCTTCCGCCGCCGCGGCACGGTTGCCGCCTAGGCCTGCGACACTGGCGATGACCGGGTTAAGCATTATGCCTGGCCCGGTCACCGTCGACGATTGCGCAGTTTTGGACTAGGGGCGGGGACGATGCCGCACCAAGTTCAGACCTTCGCCGTCGACATTTTCCGGCTGTGCCTCTGGCTCGTCATCCTCGCGCTGGTTTTCGTACCCATCGAGCGCCTGTTCGCGCTGCGCGAGGCGAAGGTCCGCCGCGCCGGAATCGGCACCGACCTGCTGTGGTACTTCATCTCCAGCCTGATCCCCGGCGTCGTCCTCGGCGTGCCGATGGCGATCGTCGCCTTCGGGGTCCACCGTATCGTGCCCTCGCAGGTCCAGGCGTTCAGCGCCGGTCTGCCGCTGGGCTTGAGGATCGCGGCGTCGCTCGTCGTCGGCGAGATCGGCTTCTACTGGGGCCACCGCTGGAGCCACGAGATCCCGTTCCTGTGGAAATTCCACGCGTTGCACCATAGCGCCGAACATCTCGACTGGCTGGTCAACACCCGCGCGCACCCGGTCGACATGGTCTTCGGCAAGTTCGTCGGGCTGGTCCCGCTGTACATCCTCGGCCTCGCCAGCCCGTTGTCGGGCAAGCTCGACGTCGTCCCGCTGATCGTCGTCTTCGTCGGCACTTTCTGGGGGTTCTTCATCCACGCCAACGTCAAATGGCGCTTCGGCTGGCTCGAACACATCGTCGCCACCCCGGCGTTCCACCACTGGCACCACACCCGCCGCGACCATATCGACCGCAATTATTCGGCGATGCTGCCGTTCGTCGACCGGCTATTCGGCAGCTATTACGTGCCCCGCGAATGGCCCACGGAATACGGCACCGACCACCCGGTCCCCGCCCGGATGCACGAACAACTGATCCAGCCGCTGAGCCCGCGCTGACTTTTCTCGCTAGGCCGATGACTCTTGGACTCAAGGGTCGGCTATCGCTCCATCATCAGACGCTCAGCTTGGCTATCCGGGGCCCGACGACATGCCCGTTCCAGCGCGGTCAGCCGTCCTACGGCGCGCCCATGGGATCAGGGTTGATGGATCGATCAAGCGGCGCGCAGGTTCGTGCGACCATTCTGGCGTCCGGGGCCGGGACCGCCACTCCGAGCTGACGGGCCAAGTCAGCCTGTTCTTTCGAGTTCAGGGCAATTTGATAGCCGAAATTGCGTGCTTGCTGAAGGGCGTTGCGGAGCATGGCTATATCGCTTTGCCCTAGCCGGTTCGGGTCACCCTCCAGTGTCCGAAGCGTTGCCCAGGCCTCCTCCTCCTTTGCCACCCAACCCCGCATGTCTTCCGCTGTGGCGTAGAACTCGCTGAGGTGGTCTAGCTCGGCGCGCGGCAGATGGGTCAGCGTCTGATCGGCCCGCTCTGCCTGCCATGTATCGTTGTTGACGAGGAAGCCAAGATGGATCCCGGCCAAGCGAACGGGTGCCACTCTGCGCCCCTCCCCGCGAGCTTCCGTAATTTCGGCTAATTGGTTGAGCCGTCGGACGACGCACGGCTCAGTGGCCGTCCTGAAGCGATAGAAGGCGGTGTCTCCCGCCATCTCAGCGTGGATTTCACGGCGACCTGCTTCGACCTTTTCTCGCCAATGCGCCCATTCCACGACCTGCTCCAAGGCCAGCGCGATGATCACGCCGATCACGATTACGGCGATCTCCACCGAAATTTCGCGAAAGCCATGCAGTGGCTTAGGTCTGTGGACGTGCATCTGCTCTCCCGCCGCCGTTTCAGAGGTGTTCTCGACGCCCGGTGTAAGTTCACTTGTCATTTCGCCCCCGAACCGACGTCAAGTTAGCGTCGGCCTCTGCGACGTCAATCTCGGCTCGTGTCAGATCGGCTGTTCCAAGCCCTCTGAATGAGGGCAGCTTCCCACCCACTGCAGACACGCCCGTTATCAACGCGCGACCTAATACGCCCTTGTCGGCATCAGCCCGGCGTGGAAAAGCGGCCGTATCTGCTGGCGGAGACCGGCGCGGGAGAGTCGCAATGCGTGATATCGTTCATCTGATCGGCGGCAGCGCCACCGCCGGAACCTCGGGGCGGACGTCGGACGTGTTCGATCCCAACACGGGGCAGGTCCAGGCGCGCGTTGCGTTGGCGAGCGCGGCCGATCTCGACGCGGCGGTGGCGAATGCCGTCGCGGCGCAGCCGGCGTGGGGCGCGACCAATCCGCAGCGGCGGGCGCGGGTGATGTTCGCGTTCAAGGCGCTCGTCGAGGCGGAGATGGACAGCCTCGCGCACATGCTGTCGATGGAGCACGGCAAGGTCGTCGCCGACAGCCGCGGCGACATCCAGCGCGGGCTCGAGGTGATCGAGTTCGCCTGCGGCATCCCGCATTTGCTCAAGGGCGAGTACACCCAGGGGGCCGGCCCCGGCATCGACGT
>NZ_JANYGL010000054.1 GCF_025362435.1 Polymorphobacter sp. | reverse complement strand
GCAGGCGCGGGCTGGCAAGCTCAGCCCCAAGCACAGCGACCCGTGCGTCGTCGTCCATCGCCGCATAGTCGCCGGGGACACCTGCAACCCGGAGCAGCTCGGCGATGACCCGCTCGTGGACATCGGCGTTCTGGCGGAGGTCGAGGGTGGCGAGGTGGAAACCGAAGATGCCGACGGCGCGGACCAGTCGGTCGAGCCGTCCGCCGGCAAGCGCCGCCCCGCCGTGCGCCGTCAGCGACCCGGTGATCGTGGCGAGGTCGGCGAGCAGGTCGGCGGCGCGCGGGTAGGCGATGGCGGGGACGATGCCCGGGCGGCGCGATGCGTGTCCGGCGAGCGCGGCGAAGCTGGCGGCGGTCCGGGCATAGACCCCCGACAAGGCGCGGCGATACGGCTCGTCGGCACGGCTCGCCGAGGTGTCGCCGCTGGCGTCGGCGAGCGCGGCGAGTTCCGGCGTGACCGCGACGTTCGCCGCCGACATCGATAGTTCAGCGCCGAGCGCATCGAGTTCGTCGAGATAGTGGCCGATCACGACCTCGGCCGCCTTTGCCAGCGCGGTTTCGAGCGTCGCCGCGTTGACGTTGGGATTGCCGTCGCGGTCGCCGCCGATCCAGCTGCCGGGGCGCAGGAACGGCGGCAGCGTCGCGCCGGTGACCGCCTCCCAGCGCGCCTGCAACCGCGGCAGCACGGTGATGAAGTTGCCGAGGTAGGTCAGGACCGACGCGATCTCGTCGCCGACGACCGGGCGGACGGCACGTAACGGGCGGGTCTGCCACAGGATGGTGATTTGGCGGATCAGCTCGGCTTCGGTGTCGGCATCGCAGAAGCCGTCGCTGCACGCCGCCATCAGCTGGCCGATCGCGCGTTCGCGGTCGATCACGCTCTTGCGGCGAACCTCGGTCGGGTGCGCGGTCAGGACCGGGGCGATCAAGGCTTCATCGAGCAACGCCGTGACTGCCGCCTGGTCGATTCTCTGGAAACGCAGCGTGTCGATCGCCCCCGCCAGCGTCGCTCCCGGCGCGGTTTCGGGTGACGACCGGCGGTCCTCGGCAAGGTTGCTCAGGATCGAGAACAACAGGAAGCCGCGAACGAAGCGGAGCGTGTCGCCGAGATCGAGCCGGTCGAGACGCGCGCCGAGGTCGGCCGCCGCCGCCGCGTCGCGGTCGCGGTGGGTGACGACCGAGGCGGCGCGGATGCCTTCGATCGCGTCGAACACCTCCGCCCCCTCCTGCGCCCGGATGACGTCGCCGAGCAGCCGCCCGAGATAGCGGAGATCGGCGCGTCCGGCGTCGGGGGCAGGTGCAGCGGGCTGGTTCATCGCGCCAGTCAACCCGCATCGGCGTGGCCTGTCGAGCGGCGATTGCTGCGGCGCACGCTATTGCCTATGGGATGCCGCAAGCGAGAGCGGGGACGATGATGAAGACACGGGCAGCAGTGGCATTCGCGGCGAAGACACCGCTCGAAATCGTCGAACTCGACCTCGACGGACCACGCGCCGGTGAGGTCCTCGTCGAGATCATGGCGACCGGCATCTGCCACACCGACGCCTACACGCTCGACGGCCTCGATTCGGAGGGGCTGTTCCCGAGCGTCCTCGGCCACGAAGGCGCGGGCATCGTCCGCGAAGTCGGCCCCGGCGTGACCTCGGTCGCGGTCGGCGATCACGTCATCCCGCTCTACACCCCCGAATGCCGCCAGTGTAAGTCGTGCCTCAGCGGCAAGACCAACCTGTGCACCGCGATCCGCGCAACGCAGGGCAAGGGCGTGATGCCCGACGGGACCAGCCGGTTCAGCTACAAGGGCGCCCCCGTTTTCCACTACATGGGCTGCTCGACCTTCTCGAACTTCACCGTGCTGCCCGAGATCGCGGTCGCCAAGATCCGCACCGACGCGCCGTTCCAGTCGGCCTGCTACATCGGCTGCGGCGTGACGACCGGGGTCGGCGCGGTGGTCAACACCGCCAAGGTCGCGCCGGGCGACACCGTCATCGTCTTCGGCCTCGGCGGGATCGGGCTCAACGTCATCCAGGGCGCGCGGCTGTCGGGTGCCGGCCAGATCGTCGGCGTCGACATCAATCCGGCCAAGGAGGACTGGGGCCGCCGCTTCGGCATGACCCACTTCGTCAACCCGAAGGAGATCGACGACGACATCGTCGGGCACCTTGTCGCGCTGACCGACGGCGGCGCCGACTTCACCTTCGACTGCACCGGCAACACGACGGTGATGCGGCAGGCGCTCGAGGCGTGCCACCGCGGCTGGGGGACGAGCATCATCATCGGCGTCGCCGAGAGCGGCAAGGAGATCTCGACCCGCCCGTTCCAGCTCGTCACCGGACGCAACTGGCGCGGCACGGCGTTCGGCGGGGCGAAGGGGCGAACCGACGTGCCCAAGATCGTCGACTGGTATATGAATGGGCGGATCGAGATCGATTCGATGATCACCCACGTCCTGACGCTCGACGAGATCAACAAGGGCTTCGATCTGATGCATAGCGGCGAAAGTATCCGCAGCGTCGTCGTCTACTAAACCAAGGGGAGATAGAAGATGTTCAGTCACATGATGGTCGGCAGCAACGATATCGACCGGTCGAAGACGTTTTACGACGCCTTGTTCGGCGCGGTCGGCGGCAAGCCGGCGATTACCGACGATCAGGGGCGGCTGATCTACATGCACAACGGCGGCGTCTACCTCGTCACCAAGCCGATCAACGGCGAACCTGCGCACCATGCCAATGGCGGCACGGTCGGTTTCGCGATGGACAACCCCGAACAGGCCGACGCGTGGCACGCCGCGGGCGTCGCCAATGGCGGCACGACGTGCGAGAATCCGCCGGGCGTTCGGACCGGCAGCATGGGCTCGATGTACCTGGCCTATCTGCGCGACCCGGACGGCAACAAGCTGTGCGCGCTGCATCGCATGCCGGCCTGATGGCGTTCGAGACGCTCGGCGAGACCCGCTCGCACGGCGGCACGCAGGGCGTCTATCGTCACGCATCGACCGCGACCGGCACGTCGATGACCTTCGCGGTATTCGTGCCGGAGCACACGGCGGGCGCCCGCCTGCCGGTGCTGTGGTATCTGTCGGGGCTGACGTGCACCCACGCCAACGTCATGGACAAGGGCGAGTATCGCGCCGCGTGCGCCGAGCTCGGGGTCGTCTTCATCGCCCCCGACACGTCGCCACGCGGCGAGGGTGTCCCCGACGATGCGGCGTACGACTTCGGCCAGGGAGCGGGCTTCTACGTCGATGCGACCGAGGCACCGTGGGCTGAAAACTTCAGGATGCGCAGCTACATCGAGGACGAACTGCCGGCGCTGGTCGCCGCCGGCTTTCCCGTCGACATGGAGCGGCAGGGGATCACCGGCCACTCGATGGGCGGCCACGGCGCGCTGACGATCGCGCTGCGCAACGCCGGGCGCTTCCGCAGCGTGTCGGCGTTCGCGCCGATCGTCGCGCCGATGCAGGTGCCATGGGGTGAAAAGGCCCTCGGCGGCTTTCTCGGCCCCGACCGGGCGGCGTGGCGCGGGTACGACGCCTGCGCGCTGATCGCCGACGGCGCGCGGATTGCCGAGATCCTCGTCGACCAGGGCGAGGGCGACAACTTTCTCGGCGAACAGCTTCGCCCCGAATTGCTCGCCGAGGCGTG
Source organism: Polymorphobacter sp. (assembly GCF_025362435.1). Taxonomy (GTDB): domain Bacteria; phylum Pseudomonadota; class Alphaproteobacteria; order Sphingomonadales; family Sphingomonadaceae; genus Polymorphobacter_B. Next base: position 325 of record NZ_JANYGL010000054.1, on the reverse strand, counting down.
CAGCGCGGCGGGAATCGACCTGACCCTGCGGCTCCAGCCGGGGTATGACCATAGCTACGGGTTTATCTCGACGTTCATGGCTGATCACGTCGCGTGGCACGCTGCGCGGTTGGGGTAGCTCGGCAGCGAAAGGTCACACGAAGTTCAGGGATTCAGACATCGCTTTTGAGCGGCACTCTGAACTTCGCAACTGAATTGCTTGCTCCTCTCCTCCCCTCACCCCCGGATGATTCTAGACGGGAGAGAAGCAAGTAATGTCATCCCGGCGAAGGCCGGGACCCATGATCTCGACCGACAGTGATCATGGGTCCCGGCCTTCGCCGGG
>NZ_JANYGL010000052.1 GCF_025362435.1 Polymorphobacter sp. | reverse complement strand
CCGAGCTGACCCACATGGTCCACACGATGGCGAAGCACGACAGCGGGCCGAGCGCGGTTCGCTACCCGCGCGGCGAGGGGACCGGCGTCACGGTTCCCGAAACGCCGCAGGTGCTCGAGATCGGCAAGGGGCGGATCGTCCGCGAGGGCAAGACGGTCGCCATCCTGTCGCTCGGCTGCCGGTTGCAGGAGGCGCTCGCCGCCGCCGACGATCTAGACGCGCGCGGGCTGTCGACGACGGTCGCCGACATGCGCTTCGCCAAGCCACTCGACGAGGCGCTGATCCGCAAACTCGCGCTCACTCACGACGTGCTGGTCACGATCGAGGAGGGCGCGGTCGGCGGCTTCGGCGCGCACGTCCTCACCTATTGCAGCGACACCGGCCTGACCGACGGCGACCTCAAGATCCGCACGATGCGCCTGCCCGATGTCTTCCAGGACCAGGACGGCCCGGTCGCGCAGTACGCGACCGCTGGGCTCGACGCGGCGAATATCGTCAGCACGGTGCTGTCGGCGTTGCGCCACAACAGCGTCGGCGTCGTCGAGGGCGTTCGCGCTTAGGTCGGACTGTCGGGCGCTCGCTCGCCCTTGGGGTTAACCCCGGGGGGCGAGCAGCGCCGTCAGGCGATCCGGCTGTCCCGGGATCGGGGCAAGCCGCGGGTATCTTAGCGTTCCACGGTAATCGAGGGTGGCCTCGATCGACCGCTCATCCTGCTGGAAGGTCACCGCGACAGGCGTCTTTGCGGCGGTGCGGACCGCCTTGATCAACGCGGCGCGCATGAACGGCACGCCGCCGACCGCGACGATCTTCGTCCGCGGGGCCATGCCCGCCCGAAACGCCGGCCCGTTCCACGCGACCGAGCGGACGACGCCGCTGTCGGTGACTGTCAGCCCGATCGAATAGGTTAGGTCGGCGACGCCAAGCTCAGCCTCGTTCTGGCTGAATGTCGCGGTCGGCGTGTCGGTGTAGATCAGCCGCCAACCCTGCCGGGCGAGACCGGCGGCGACGTCGACCGCATGGCCGTCGACCCAGCGGCGCAGGAACCCCGCCCAGTCATACGGCGCGACGCCGTTTAGGGCGCTGCTGACGTCGTCGAAAACGAAGGTCCGCGTCGGCGCTTCGGGCGAGGCCCCGGCGAAGAAGCGCCGGGCGAAGTCGTCGATCCCGCGCCGTCCGCCGCTTTGCTCGCGCAGCAGCGCATCGACGTCGAGCCACAGCATGACGCCCTCGAGGTAATAATCCTTCCGACGCTGCCAGTCGCGCCACGGCACCGGCTGATGGAGCATGAACGCGGGGTAGGTGACGTCGTCCGACAGCGCCCGCCACGCCCGGCCCGGCCGATTGACGACCTCGGCCGCATCGAGCGCGAGCTTGTCGAGCGTCTCGTCGCGGCTGCGCAGCCCCGCTCGCGCTGCGATCACGCGCCCCCAGAACTCGGTCTGCCCCTCGTAAACCCACAACAGGCTGCCGCCCTGCGGGACATTCGGCGTCGGCGCCCACAGGTCGGCCGGGGTGCGATACAGGCCGTTCCAGGCGTGGACGAATTCGTGCGCGAGGATGTCGCGATTGTTGAGCTGCCCCGGCCAGTCGCGGAAATAATCCGAAGTCATGGCGATCTCGCTCGACCGACGATGCTCGGTCCCGCCCGACGACCCGCCGTCCTCCATCCGCGCGAGGAAGGCATAAGCGGGGTAGGGAGCCGTCCCGAACACGATGCGCGTTTGCTCGACCATGCGCTGCAACTCAGTAATCCGCTCGGGCGGGACCACCAGATCGCCGGGTCGCCGCGCGATCAGGTCGAGCGATACGGCCGCCGGTCCGGGAGCGGTTAAGGGCATGTGCCGCGTGAAGCGCGCCGCGTAAACCGGTGAATCAAGGAGAGTTTCGAACGACACAGGCGCGAACCGCGTCACGCCGCCGGGCCCGTCGAGGATTTGCAACGAGGTCCGCGGTTGCAAACCGGCCGGGAACGCGACCGCCGCTGCCACCGTCAGATTGCGCGCATACCACCCGGCCGGATAGATGATCAGCCGCTGCCACGGGACGACGACGAGGTCCGGCGAAAGCTCGTCGTCGCCCCCGACGATCTCGTAGCGCACCTCGATCGACCGGACCCCGGCGGGCACATTGAGGTGGAAGGCATGCGGCTCGACCGGGTCGCGCCGCCACGCCAGCGGACGGCCGTCGCCGCGCACCTCGAGCCCGGCAAGATCGGTCACGGTCAGGCTCGGGCCGTGGCTCGCCGACTCCCAGCGCGGATAGAGCAAGGTCAAGGCGCCGGCCTGCTGCACCGGGATGCGCTCGCGGACGACGAACAGCTTGTGCGCGACATCGGCCTGCTCGACGTCGACCGCGATCGTGCCGGCGAAGGCGTGGTCGACCGGCGCGGCAATCGCTGGCCGGTCGAGGACCTGCACCGGTAGCGGCGCCGTCTGGGCGGTCGCCCCGGCGGCTATCACTCCCCCGGCAATGACCATCAGGGTCAACTGGCGGGCGGAAACCCCTGCGATCATTACGTGCTCTTTCTCGTCGGGACGCGACCGCGCCGCTAATCCCCGAAACCGAGCGCCTAGTACATCCCCTCGCCGTGCGCCGGGAGGATGCGCTTCAGTTCCGCCTTCGCCCACACCGAATTATGCCCGCCCGCCTTGTGCTCGTTGAGCGGGACGGCGACCTCGTAGAAGGTGTTGAGGCCGGGGTGGGCGACCGCGAGGAAGAAGACCTTTTTCGAGATCAGCCGGGCGGTGTAGAGCCGCGTCGTGTCGATGAAGTACGACGAGACACGGCGGCAGTGGCCGAACAATGTGTCGGCAACGATCTTGTCGGCGTCGAGCAGGTGGAGATACGTCGTCAGCACCGGCTCGTTGCGCGCCTGCGCAACGCGCCACAGCTTGGCCAGCGCGACGATCGACTCGCGCATTTCCGGCGCCGAATAGCGGTCCATCAACTGGAGGTAGGCGTTGGCTTCGCTCCCTTGCGCCGACTTGCGGACCTGACCGAGCGCGCCCAGTGCCGCCGTCGCCGATGCGGCGGCCGACACGGCGGCGGCGATGGTGGCGAGGTTGGCGATCATCGGCTCCGCCTCGTCAGGCGTTCGGCTTGGGGTTCGGATCACCATGCTCGGCGACGAAGCGCTCGAGCACCTCGGCGACACGGCGTTGCCACCCCGGGCCGGTGCCGCGGAAATAAGCGAGGACGTGCGGCGGCAGGCGCATCGTCACCGGCTTGCGCGCCTTCTCGCCGAGCGGAGGACGCCCGATCGGGCGCATGCCGTCGCGGGTCAGGACACCGGTCGCCTCGCGGACGACGACCCCGCCGACCGAATGCTCGGCCATCGCGAACATCTCTTCGGTCCACTCGGGCGCGTCGTCGGGGTCAGTCCATTCGCCGGAGCGGGTGGCGCTGTTCTCGGTCATCGCCCTCCCCTCCAAGCAGCCCAGCCCACACCTTGCGCGCGTCGGCGAAGTCGAGAGCAAACAATTTATGTACGCACGGAAAGGTGATTGTCAATCGCACCGCTCTTCTTGTACCGCATACGGCACGATGACCAAGACCCGCGCCGACCAGCTTCTCGTCACCCTCGGCCTCGCTGAATCGCGGACGCGGGCGCAGGCGCTGATCCTTGCCGGGCTGGTGTTTGCCGGGGACCGCAAGGTCGACAAGGCGGGGCAGGTGGTCGCCGACGACATCGTGCTGACGGTCAAGGGGCGCGATCATCCGTGGGTGTCGCGCGGTGGGATCAAGCTGGCGCACGGGCTCGACCACTTCGGCTGGAACGTCGCCGGCGTCACCGCGATCGACGTCGGCTCGTCGACCGGGGGGTTCACCGACGTCCTACTGACGCGCGGCGCCGCCCATGTCTTCGCGGTCGACAGCGGGACCAACCAGCTGGCGTGGAAGCTCCGCGACGACGACCGCGTCACCGTCCTCGAACAGACCAGCGCGCGGGTGTTGACGCCCGAGCATATCCCGGTCGCGGTCGACCTGATCGTCTGTGATGCGAGCTTCATCGGGCTGGCGAAGGTCCTCGCGGTGCCGCTGACCTTCGCCGCTCCGGCCGCGCGGCTGATGGCGCTGATCAAGCCGCAGTTTGAGGCAGGGCGCGGCGAGGTCGGCAAGGGCGGGGTCGTCCGCGATCCCGTGATCCACGAGCGCGTCTGCGCCGAGGTCGCGGCATGGGTCGCGGGGCGGGGGTGGCGCGTCGACGGCATCGTCCCGAGCCCGATCACCGGTCCCGAGGGCAACGTCGAATTCCTCATCGCGGCACGGCGCTCGCCCGGCGGCGTTGACGATGACGGCGCCAGCCCCCAAATACGCGCCGATTGAGGAGTGACGGCATGCAGTCGCAAAACCGGGTTTTCGAGGATCTGTCGAAGGTCGCCACCTCGGCGATGGGGACGATGGCGGGTGTCGGGCGCGAGGTCGAGACGATGATCCGCGGGCGTGTTCGCGAACTCGTCGGCGGCTTCGACATGGTCGACCGCGACGAATTCGAGGCGGTCAAGGCGATGGCGGCGACCGCGCGCGCCGATGCCGAGGCGCTTAAGGCCGAGCTGACCGAATTGCGCGCGATGATGGCGTCGGCCCAGCCCGCGGCAGCCGCCACTTCGGGCGCAGCCGCTGCTACGGCAGCGTCCGCCGCCGGCTCGGCCGCGCTCGGCGACATTCCTCCCCCCGACACCGGCGGCAGCGCGCCGATTGTCTAGTTACCCACATCATTTGGTGGGTTGCCGCGATTCATCGCTTGCATCTTGTGGCGCTGCCCCCCAGCGTCAAACGATAGCGGTGAGCAGGAGCAGGTGCGCATGACGCAACTCGATATCAGCTTTGAATCCGCGCCCGCCGCGCCGATCGACATGCTCGAACATTATTTCAACGCCCACGGCTGGGCGTTCGAGCGGACCGGCGACGAGGAGATCACCGCGTCGGTCGCTGCCAGCTGGGCCAACTTCCAGCTCCGCGCTTTGTGGCGCGAGGACGAGCGCGTCCTCCAGTTCATCGCGATGCCCGACATTCGCGTCCCCGAAGGCAAGCGCGCGGTGATGTACGAGACGCTGGGGCTGATCAACGAGCAGCTTTGGATCGGCCATTTCGAGATGTGGGCCGCCGACGGCACAGTGCTGTTCCGCCACGCGACGCTGCTCGACAGCCCCGAGGACGACGAGGATATCGACCTGACGATCGGCCAGGCCGAGATGCTGGTCGACGCCGCGATCGACGAGTGCGAGCGCTTCTACCCGGTATTCCAGTTCGTCCTATGGGCGGGCAAGTCGCCGTCCGAGGCCATCGAGGCGGCGCTCCTCGATACCGTCGGCGAGGCGTGATGCCGGGTCCCGGTCGGCTGTGGCTGATCGGTGCCGGCAACATGGGCGGGGCGCTGCTCGCGCGCTGGCGCGCGAACGGCTTCGACCCGGTTGTCGTCGACCCGAAGCTCGGTGGAGCAGTGCCCGCAGACGGCACGCCCAATATCATCGTCCTCGCCGTCAAGCCGCAGATCTGGTGGGCGGCGAGCGAGTCCCTCGCAGCGCGCGCAGGGCCGGACACGCTGGTCGTCTCGATCATGGCCGGGATTTCGATTGCGGCACTCCGCCGCCGCTGGCCGGACGCGCGGGTGGCGCGGGCGATGCCGAATACCCCCGCGTCGCTCGGCCGGGGCGTGACCGGGCTGTTCCTCGAAGCTGCCGATGCCGGTGATCGCGCCCGGCTTGATGCCTTATTCGCAGCCGCCGGGGCAACGGTTTGGCTCGACGACGAGTCCGACTTCGACGCACTGACGGCGGTGTCGGGATCGGGTCCGGGGTACGTCTTCGCGTTTATCGAGGCACTTGCGGCGGCGGGCAAGGCGGCGGGGCTTTCCCCCGAAGTCGCCGCGCATCTCGCCCGGGCGACGGTCACCGGGGCGGCGGCGCTGGCCGATGCCGACGACCGCTCGCCTGCCGACCTGCGGACCGCGGTGACGAGCCCGAACGGCACGACCGCGGCGGGGCTGGCGGTACTGACCCCCGTGCTTACGGACTTGATGCGGGAAACCGTCGCGGCGGCGCAACTTCGCTCGCGTGAGCTTGGCCGCGCGGAGTAGGCTGGAGCGACGGACGCTTTTTCGACCGCGGAGGCCATGATGTCCGACACGATCCTCGACGCCTGGATGACGGTGATCGCCCGCGACGGCTGGACCGGCGCGCGCATCGACGCGGTCGCATTGACGGCGGGGGTATCGACCGGGGTGGTTGCCGCCGTTGCCGCCGACCGCTGGGAAGCGCTTCGCGGCTATGGCCGCAGCCTCGACAATGCCGCGCTCGGCGAGGCCGGGGCGGATTCGGGCGCGAGCGTTCGCGACCGGTTGTTCACGCTGCTGATGGAGCGCTTCGACGCCGCGCAGCCGCAGCGCGCGGGGGCGATCGAGCTTGCCGACGCCGCGCGGCGGGACCCGGGGCTCGCTGCCTTCATGCTGCTGTCGCTGCCGGTGTCGGTTGCGCGAATCGCCGATGCCGCCGGGGTCGCGACCGGCGGGCTGCTCGGCCCGCTGCGCGTCCAGGCGTTGACGGCGTTGTACCTCACGGTCGCGCGGGTCTGGCTCGCCGACGATAGCGCCGACCTGTCGGCGACGATGAAGGAGCTCGATACGCGGCTGGCGCAGGCGGAGACATGGGCGCGGCGGATGCCGTACCGCGCCGCTGCTGTCGTCGCCGATCCGGCTATTCCGCTGCTTGCAGCGCCTCGATCAACGGGCGATCGTCAGGCGGGATAAGCCCGATCAGCACCGTCCAGAAGCCGCTCACCGCCGCTTGGCCGGCGTGGCCGTACGCCCGTGTAACGCCGTCGCGCAGGCATTCGAACAACTCGGTCTCGAGCGCGCTCCCTGCAGCCGTCAGCCGCAGCATCCGCTGGCGACGGTCGCGCGTGCCGATCGTCTGCGCGACCAGCCCGCGCGCCTGGAGGTCGGCGAGCACCCGGCTCAACGACTGCTTTGTGATGTTGAGCAGGTCGAGCAGGTCGCCGACCGGCATCCCCGGACGCCGCGCGATGAAATACAGCGCGCGATGATGCGCCCGGCCGAGCCCAAGCTCGGCCAGCCGGACGTCGGCGCCTTTGACCATGTTAGTGTAGCCGAAGTAGAGCAGTTCGATGCCGCGGCGGATTTCCGCCTCGCGCAGGAACAACGGCGACGCCCCAAGCGGCGCTGCCCGAACAAAGTTTACGTCAGCCATGTTGACGTATATGTCACTGAATGTTACGCACGGCAACGATAAATTGTAATAATATGCGCCGGGGAGGCGTTGACAGCGATGCTTGAGCCGACTTTCGACGATCGCGACGGCTGGATCTGGTTCGACGGCAAGCTCGTCCCGTGGCGCGACGCCAAGGTCCACGTCCTCACCCACGCATTGCATTATGCCAGCTCGGTGTTCGAAGGCGCGCGCTGCTACGACGGCAACGTCTTCGCACTGTCGCAGCACAGCCAGCGACTGATCGACTCGGCGAAGATGCTCGGCTTCGACCTGCCGTGGTCGCGCGGCGAGATCGACGCCGCGGTCAACGCCACCGTCGCAGCGAACAAGCTGACCGATTGCTATGTCCGCCCGGTCGCGTGGCGCGGGTCGGAGCAGATGGGCGTCGCGGCGCAGAAGACCAAGCCGCACATGGCGATCGCCGTGTGGCAGTGGGGGACATATTATGGCGACGAGGCGCTGACCAAGGGCCTTCGGCTCAACATCGCGCCGTGGCGGCGCCCCGCGCCATACACTGCGCCGGTGCATGCCAAGGCGGCCGGGCTGTACATGATCTGCACGATGTCGAAGCACGCGGCGTCGGACGCGGGCTACGACGACGCGCTGATGCTCGACTGGCGCGGGCAGGTTGCCGAGGCGACCGGGGCCAACATCTTCTTCCTGCGCGATGGCGTTCTCCACACCCCGACTCCCGACTGCTTCCTCGACGGGATCACCCGGCGGACGGTGATCGGGCTGGCGCGGGCACGCGGGATCGAGGTCGTCGAACGGGCGATCTGGCCCGAGGAGCTCGAAACCTTCGAACAGGCGTTCCTCACCGGCAGCGCCGCCGAGGTCACCCCGCTCGCCGAAATCGGACCGTGGCGATTCGAGGTCGGCGCGCTGGTGCGAGGCCTAGCGGCGGACTATCGCGACCATGTTCGCGGCATCGTTCCGGCGCATCGCGGCGTCGTTCAGCCGATTGCGGCCGAACGCCGGGGTTGATCATGGAGACGCGCGCAGCTAATATTCTTTTGCGCGTTCACTAGGTTGCAACATGTTTTTGGCATGAGCACGAATATGGTGGCGGCGGTTTTTGGGTGAAACTGTCGTGTTTAGATGGATACGCATGAAGCAGAACCGCTCATCGACTTTGGCGATCGCCGGCCTCGCCGCAGTGATGTGGATCGTGCCATCGGTCGGAACGCACGGAATGGGAACGATCGGGCAAGGGTTTATCCACCCCGACAGCCTTCTCGTCGATCCGAGCGCTGAGACCGACTCCGCCCGCCGTTCATCACGCTTCGCGCTGCAGGCGGCTGATGCGGCAACCGAGACCGCGCTCGGCTTTTAGTTCGCGGGCCTTGACGGATATCTGCCCGCTGCGCGCCGGATAAGTCGATATCGGTTGCGCCGCACCACGCTTTGGGTTGTAACGCCGCCACATGGGTATCCTGTCGATCTTCACCTGGTGGCACGGTCCGGGTCTCGGTACGCGCCTCGTCGGCTGGTGGAGCGGGGTCGAGGTTGGCCGCGACGACCAGGGTAATATTTACTACACGTCTAAGCCCGGTCGGCGTGAGCGGCGCTGGGTGATCTACAACGGCACGCCCGAAGCCAGTCGAGTTCCGCCCGAATGGCATCTTTGGCTGCACAAGACGGTTGCAACCACCCCGGCCGAGGCTCCGCTCAAGGCGCGCGTGTGGGAGAAGCCGTGGATCCCCAACGCGACCGGGACGCCGTCGGCGCACCGCCCGTCGGGCAGCCTCGCGATCGCCGCGAAGCGCGCCAAGACGACCGGCGATTACGAAGCGTGGAGCCCCGACTGATGCGCGCCTTGTTCAAGGAAAACGTCGTCGAGTCGCTCGTCGGGTTGGTCGTCGTGCTCGTGGCGATCTGGTTCGTCACGACCGCTTATGCCCGCACCTCGGGCGGCGGCGGCTCGGGCTATCTCGTCACCGCGCGTTTCCCGAACTCGACCGGCGTGTCGGTCGGCACCGATGTCCGCGTCTCGGGGATCAAGATCGGCACCGTCGCGACTCAGCGGCTCGATCCGAAGACCTTCCAGGCGGTGCTCCAGCTGCGCGTCGCCAACGACGTCAAGTTCCCGACCGATTCGAGCGCGGCGATCACGTCGGAGGGCATCCTCGGCGGCAGCTATATCTCGCTAACCCCCGGCGGCGACACGACGATGCTCAAGGCCGGTGACGAGATCACCGACACGCAGGGCGCGCAGGATCTGATGGGCCTGATGGGATCGTTCATCAACCGCAGCGGCGACGCGACGAAGGCGACTCCGGCCGCTGCAGCCCCGGCTGCTCCCGCGGCACCGGCGAAATGATGCTGGCGCTCGCGGCGGCGGCAGTCGCGGCGGCTCCGGTTCAAGCAGTGCCGGCCGCCAAGCCGCCAGTGGCAAAAGCTGCCCCGCCTCGCTCAGTGGAGGCGCCCGCACCTGCGGCGGCAATCACGCCGATGGCTGAACGCGTCGTCACGCTCGCCGCGCTCAACAAGCGCAACGGCACGACGCAGGACTACACCGCGCATCCCGGCGAGACGCTGCGCTTCGCGACGCTGACGATCCGCGTGCGGGCGTGCGAGACGACGCCGCCGTGGGAGGCGAAGCAAACCGCGGCGTATCTCCAGGTCGACGACGCCCCGGCGCAGGTGCGGACCGCGACCGCAGCCAAGGTCAAGCGTGTGTTTTCGGGGTGGATGTTCGCCGAGAGCCCGTCGCTCAATCCGCTCCAGCACCCGCTTTACGATGTCTGGGTCAAAAGCTGCACGATGCGCTTCCCCGAGACCGGGCCCGATACGCTCGTCGTCGGGCGCGCCGTGACGTCCCAGTCCAAGGCGGCGAAATCGCCGGATACCGTCAAGGCACCTTCCAGCAAGACCTTGTAGGCGGCGCGCGGCACCTCGATGGTGCCGAAGCGGGCGAGGTGTTCGGTGAGGAACTGCGTGTCGAGCAGGCGGAAGCCGCCGACCCGGAGCCGCGCGACCAGCGCCGCGAGGGCGCATTTCGAGGCATCGGTGACGCGGGTGAACATGCTCTCGCCGAAGAACGCCGCCCCGAGCTTGACCCCGTATAGTCCGCCGACAAGCTTGCCGTCCTGCCAGCATTCGATTGAATGGGCGTTGCCACGGGCGTGGAGCCCGCGATACGCGGCGACGATCTCGGCGTTGATCCATGTGTCGGGGCGTCCCTCGACCGGCGCGGCGCACTCCGCCATGACCTCGGCGAAGGCGCGATCGGCGGTGATGCCGAAGCGTTCGGACTTGAGCACGCGCGCCAGCCGGGCGGGCAGGTGGAAGCCTTCGAGCGGCAGCACCCCGCGCTTCTGCGGCTCGACCCAGAAGACATCGACGGCGTCGCGGTTGTCCGCCATCGGGAACACCCCGGCAGCATAGGCGCGGAGGAGCAGGTCGGGGTCGAGCCGTCGTGTCATGCCATCCCCCGGCTCATAATGCGCCGCCGACCCAGATTGGCGGACGGCGGTGATGCCAGTCGACCTCGCGCTCGAGTTCGTAGGCGAGTTCGAGCAACTTGCGCTCGCCCCCCGGCTCGGCGGTGAACTGCATCCCGATCGGCATGCCGTCGTGCGAGAAGCCCATCGGCAGCCCGATCGCCGCCGCTCCCGCCGCATTCTCGATCGGCGTGTAGGCGACATACGCCCGCAGCGTGTCGGCAAGCTCGGCGTAGCGCTTGGTCGGGTCGAGCACGCCGATCGCCAGCGGCGGCGATCCGAGGACCGGGGTCAGCAGCACGTCGTAATTTGTGAACTGCGCCGTATATTGGCGTTCGAGCAGCTTGAGCGCCGCGACCGCGCGGGCAATGTCCGCCTCGCCGTAGCGCGAACCTGCCGCTGCCCAGCTCAACGTCAGCGGCTCGACGTCGCGCGCAGTCGGCTTGCGGTGGAGGAACGCCTCGGCGGCCTTGATCCGCCCGCCCGCACCTGCGCTCCATAATGTCTCGAATGCATCCGCCACCGCCGTACCGTCGTAAGCCGGACGCGCATCGACTAGGCGATGACCGCGCTTTTTGAGCTCGTGGACGGTCCGATCGAACACCGCCGCGACATCGGGGTGCGGCTCGCGCCCGAGCGCCGAGGCACGCTGCAGCCCGATCCGCAGGCGGCGGTCGCCCGGCCCGGTGACGAGCCCGACCGGTGGATAGACCGCGTCCCCGGCAGGCCGCTCCATCGCCGCGAACCACGCCGCGGTGTCGCGCACCGTCCGGCTGAGGCACGACTGGACGCTGAAGTCGGTCACCGCGCGCCCGGTATCGCCGATCATCCGCGCCCGGCTCGGCTTCAATCCGACGAGCCCGCAGCACGATGCCGGGATGCGGATCGAGCCGCCGCCGTCGTTGCCGTGCGCGACCGCGACGACCCCCGCAGCGACCGCCGCCGCCGACCCGCCCGACGATCCGCCGGCCGAGCGGTCGAGCCGCCACGGATTGCGCGTCGGCCCGGTCAGCAACGCCTCGCTCGTCGGAAGCAGGCCGAACTCGGGCAGGTTCGACCGGCCGATCGAGACCAGCCCGGCGCGCGCGATCGCCGCGGCGGCGGGCGAGTCGGTGACGCCGACGCGGTCGCGCAGCGCGCGGCAGCCGCTGGTGAACGGCAGCCCGGCCTGTTCGATATTGTCCTTGATCAGCGTCGGGATGCCGGCCAGCGGGCCGCCGGGGTTTGCGGCGGCAGCAGCGCGGGCGCGGTCGTAGTTCGGATGCGACACCGCGTTGATCAACGGATTGGCGCGGTCGAGGCGGACGATCGCCGCCTCGGTCAGCGCCGCCGGGGTGGTCCGCCCGCGGTCGAGCGCCGACGCCGCCCCGACGGCATCGCGCGGCGGCTTGCGCTTGCCCTCGACGCCGGTCAGCGGCGCGAGCGCGGCGAGGGCCGCACCCGCTTCGAGAAAGCGCCGTCGTGTAACCGTCGTCATGCAAGTCCTCCGTCGTACAGAGTAATAGACCTCCGGCCGCGTGCAACCTATCGGCGTGCGTGACGCTTGGTGGCGGCAATCGCGAAGGACCTGACGATGCCCGACTCCCGCCTGTTCGCCCCGCTGTCGCTCGGCGGCCTGACGCTGCCCAACCGCATCGTCATCGCGCCGATGTGCCAGTATTCGGCCGACGGCGAGGGCAGCGCGACCGACTGGCACATGACGCATCTCGGCATGCTCGCCCAGTCGGGGGCGGGGCTGCTGATCCTCGAGGCGAGCGCGGTCGTGGCGGAGGGGCGGATCAGTCCCGACGACCTCGGGCTGTGGTCCGATGCCAACGAGGCGGCGCTGGTGCCGGTGCTCGCCGCGATCCGCCGCTGGTCGCCGATGCCGGTTGGGATCCAGCTCGCGCACGCCGGGCGCAAGGCGTCGACCCGGGTGCCGTGGGAGGGTGGCCTGCAGATCGCACCGGGTGAGCCGAACGGCTGGCAGACCGTCGCACCGTCGGCGTTGACCTATTCCCCGACCGAGCATGCGCCGGTTGCGCTCGACACCGCCGGGCTGGCGCGCGTAAAGGACGGCTTCGTCGCCGCCGCGCGCCGCGCCGACCGCCTCGGCATCGACCTGATCGAGCTCCACGGCGCGCACGGCTATCTGCTCCACCAGTTCCTGTCGCCGCTGTCGAACGTCCGCGACGACGAATATGGCGGCAGCCTCGAAAACCGCATGCGCTTCCCGGTCGAGGTGTTCGACGCCGTCCGCGCCGCCTTCCCGGCGCACAAGCCGGTCGGCATCCGCGTCTCGGCGACCGACTGGGCTCCCGGCGGCTGGGACGTCGAACAGACGATCGCCTTCGCGCAAGCGATCGAGGCGCGCGGCTGCGATTTCATCCACGTCTCGAGCGCCGGGCTGACTTCGGTCCAGAAGATCACCGCCGGCCCCGGCTACCAGGTGCCGTTCGCGCGCGCGATCAAGGCGGCGGTGTCGATGCCCGTCATCGCTGTCGGAATGATCACCGAGCCCGACCACGCCGAGGCGATCGTCGCGACCGGCGACGCCGACGCGATCGCGCTCGCCCGCGGCATCCTGTTCGACCCGCGCTGGCCGTGGCACGCGGCGGCGCACCTCGGCGCCAAGGTCCACGCCGCGCCGCAGTACCTCCGCTCGCAGCCGGCGCGATTCAAGACCCTGTTCGACGCTTGAAGGAGCGTCTCGAGATGAGTCGCCGTTAGCGACGACCATCTCTCGAAATCCCTTGCAGGACGTGAGTTAATTTCCCGATGTTAGGATGAGGCGGACCCGAAACGGGGTGACCGGAGCAAATCGGCGCACCCTCGGCACGATTAATCATGTAATATGAGGCACTGCCGGGGAAGATCATCTGTTCTTCCCCAATCCAGTGTGCCGCGGCATGTTTTCGGCAGTATTGCTGATGTACGCCACGGTGTTCGTTTCGAGGAGACCGATAATGAAGACTCATCTTATTCTTGCCGGTATGTTGATTGCCGGTAGCTCGATTGCTCACGCCGAGTCGACGGCGCCAGCGACTGCTGTTGCGCCCGCCGAGCAGGCAGCGCCGCCGAGCGTAACCGCGGTGACTCCCGAACCCGCCGCCGCACCGGCTCCGGCTGCTGCGGACGCCGCAACCACGACCACCGCGGCGGCATCGGACGGCGTCACCAAGCAAGGCGACAAGTACGTCAAGGACGGCCGCCCGGCGACGAAGGTCGAGATCGCCAGCTACAAGAAGGCCGGCAAGTCGCGCCGCGAATAACCGTTGCGCGCCTGCCCGCCGCCCTCCCTCGCCCCGGGGCCAGGGCGGCGGGTCGACCGCGTTTCAGCGACACTGACGACCACGTCGCGGCGTTTGCCGCCGCGACGCAAGATGATAAACCGTCCCGACTTTAAGACGATCGCATCGCAATGCGTCGTGGGACGGAGACCGGGGTGCGCAAACTTGCCGTGATCGCGATGACTTCGCTGCTGGCGTCGTCGGCCCTCGCCGCGACGCCACGCGAGGTGACGATCATCGACGGCGCGGTGACGCTCCACGGCACGATGCTGCTGCCCGACGGCGAGGCGAAAGTCCCCGGGGTCGTTATCGTCGCCGGGTCGGGCGCGACCGACCGCGACGGCAACAGCCGCCTCGGCAACCAGACCCTCCACAACGACAGCCTCAAGCTGCTCGCCGAGCAACTCGCGGCCCGCGGCATCGCCTCGCTGCGTTTCGACAAGCGCGCGATCGGGGCGAGCCATGTCGCCAACCTCGACGAAGCATCGCTGCGCTTCGCGACCTACGTCACCGACGCCGCCAAATGGACCACGCTCCTCGCCGCCGATCCGCGCGTCGGCCGCGTCGTCCTGATCGGGCACAGCGAAGGCGCGCTGGTCGCGACGATGGCGGCGGAGGCGGTGCCGGTCGCCGGTGTCGTCACGATCGCCGGGGCAGGCGAGCCGGCCGCCGCGGTGCTGCGCCGCCAGTTCCACTCGGGCGCGCTCCCGGCGCCACTGGTCGCGCCCGCCGAAGCGACGCTCGACAGCCTCGTCGCGGGCAAGCCCGTCGCCGCGCCGCCGCCCGAACTGCTCGCGCTGTTCCGCCCGAGCGTCCAGCCGTATCTGATGTCGTGGCTGCCGCTCGACCCTGCGAAGGAGCTGGCGAAGCTGAAGGTGCTGGTGCTGATCGTCCAGGGTTCGACCGACCTCCAGATCGGTGAGGGCGATGCGCGCGCGCTGGCAGCGGCGAAGCCCGACGCGAAGCTCGTCATCATTCCGGGGATGAACCACGTCCTCAAGACCGCACCGGCCGACCGCGCCGCCAACGTCGCGACGTATCACGACCCGAATTTGCCGCTTGCGCCGGGGTTGGTCGACGCGATCGCGGGGTTCGTCGAGGGGACGAAGTAGGCCTTACTCGCGCCGTACGGTGACGATCTTGACCGGTTTGACCAGCATCTGCCCGCGCATCACCCCGCTCCCGGTATCGCCGACCGGCGCTTCGAGGATCTGGTGGACGACGTCCATGCCGTCGGTGACGTGGCCGAACGCGGCGAACCCCGCATTGTCGCCGGTGTCCTGCGGGCGCGCGTCGAGCGACGACAGCGGCCCGGTGGTGATGAAGAAGTCGCCGCGCGCCGATCCCGGCGTCGTCCGCGCCATCGAGATCGTCCCCTCGCCGTGCGCGAGCCCGGTCGTCGTCGTCGGCTCGTGCGCGACCGGCGGCAGGATACGCTTCGGGTCGCCGCGCACCCCGCCCTGGACGAGGCCGATGCCGGGGGCGACCTTGGTCGCGCGGTAGAAGCTGGTGCCGTCGAAGCGCTTCTGGTCGACATAGCGAAGGAAGTTCGCTGTCGTCAGCGGAGCATCCTTGCGGTCGAGCTCGACGACGATGGCGCCGGCATCGGTTGTGATCCGGACGACGGTCGTGTCGGGGGTCGTCGCGGCAACCGCAGGGGAGGCGGCGGCCAGCGCCAACGCGAGGGCAAGGCGGATCATGCCAGCGGCCCCCCAAGCGAGGCCCAGTCGCGCTCGCCGCCGCCGTCGGCGATGATCGCGTCCATCCGCGCGAGCAGCAGCCGGGCAAGCGGCAGTTCGGCGTCGGGCGCGGCATCGATCCCGAAGGCGACGTCCTTGCGGCCGAGGCGCATCGCGAAGCCGACCGGTTCGAACTTTTGCGCGGCGATCATCGCGCCGTACGCGCCGATGATCCGGCTGCCGAAGTTGGTCTCGTTGAACAGCTCGAGCATCGCCTCGCGCTTGACCCCGCGCGCACCGGCGATCGCCATTGCCTCGGTGACGAACTCGGTCAGCGCGGCGATGCCGAAGTTCGCCGCGAGCTTCGCCGCCGCCGCCATGCCGGGCTCGGCCCCCATGATCAGCAGCTTCGGCCCGAGCGCCTCGAACACCGGGCGCGCGGTGTCGATGTCGGCGTCGTCTCCGGCGGCAAAGACCACCAGCTTGCCTGCCGCCGCCGCGTCGGGGCGGCCGAGGACCTGCGCCGAGACGAAGCGCTGCCCGGCGTCACGGTGCGCGGCGTCGAGCCGGTCGGTCAGCGCGACGCTGACGGTGCTGCACGAGATGTGGAGGATATCTTCGCCCGCAGTGAGAATGCCGTCCGCGCCGAAGGTCACCGCCTCGACCGCGTGATCGTCAGCGAGCATCGACAGCACGATCCCGGCCTTCGCCGCTTCGGAAGGCGTAGCCGCGACGGTCGCCCCCGCGATCGCCTCGGCCTTCGCCGCGCTACGGTTCCACACCGTCACCGCATACCCGCCCGCGATCAGCGACTGCGCCATGCCCGAGCCCATTTGCCCGAGGCCGATGAAACCGACGTCCATGTGCAATATCCTGCGGTGAGAAGCCGTGCGGTAACCGATAGCCGAGCGCGGGCGTTCCGCTACCCCTCGGCGCGCTTCGCCAGCCAGCGTTCGAGCCACTTGATCGAATAGTTCCCGGCGATGAAGTCGGGGTCGTCGAGCAGCGCCTGGTGGAGCGGGATCGTCGTCTTGACCCCGGTAATGACATATTCCTCGAGCGCGCGCTTCAGCCGCATCCGGCACTGCTCGCGGTCGTCGCCGAAGACGATCAGCTTGGCGATCAAACTGTCGTAGTGCGGCGGGATGCGGTAGCCGGCGTACAGCGCGCTGTCGACGCGGACGCCCGGGCCGCCGGGGGCGTGATAGTCGATCACCCGGCCCGGCGACGGCGCGAAGGTCGCGGGGTCCTCGGCGTTGATCCGGCACTCGATGGCGTGGCCGGCAAAGCGGACCTGGTCCTGGGTCACCGACAGCGGCATCCCGGCGGCGACGCGGATCTGTTCGCGGACGAGGTCGATCCCGGTGATCGCCTCGGTCACCGGATGCTCGACCTGGAGGCGGGTGTTCATCTCGATGAAGTAGAATTTCCCGTCCTCGTACAGGAACTCCATCGTTCCGGCGCCGCGGTACTTGAGCTTGGCGACGGCGGCGCGGACGACCTCGCCCATCTCGGCGCGCTGGGTCGGCGACAGCGCCGGGGAGGGGGCCTCCTCAAGCATCTTCTGGTGGCGCCGCTGGAGCGAGCAGTCGCGCTCGCCGAGGTGGATCGCGCCGCCCAGCCCGTCGCCGAACACCTGGAATTCGATGTGGCGCGGCTCGCTGAGGTACTTCTCGATATAGACGGTGTCATCACCGAACGCGGCCTTGGCCTCGGCCTTGGCCTGCGCCATCAGGCTGCCGAGCGAGGCGGCATCGGGGACGACTTTCATGCCGCGCCCGCCGCCGCCGCTCGCCGCCTTGACCAGCACCGGGTAGCCGATCTTGTCCGCCACCGCGATGCCCTCGGCGGCGTTGGCGACCGCGCCGTCAGAGCCGGGGACGAGCGGCAGGCCGATCGCGGCGGCGGTGCGCTTCGCTTCGACCTTGTCGCCCATCTGGCGGATGTGGTCGGGCGACGGCCCGATCCAGACGATGTTGTGCTCCTCGACGATCCCGGCGAAGCGCGCATTCTCGCTGAGGAAGCCGTAGCCGGGGTGGATCGCATCGGCCTGGGCGATCTCCGCCGCCGAGATGATGTTGGGGATGTTGAGGTAGCTGTCGGTCGCCGATGCCGGGCCGATGCAGATCGCTTCGTCGGCCAGCCGGACGTGCATCGCGTCGGCGTCGGCGGTCGAATGGACCGCGACGGTCTTGATGCCCATGTCGTGCGCGGCGCGGTGGACCCGCAGCGCGATTTCGCCGCGGTTGGCGATGAGGATCTTCTTGAACACGCCGGGCTACTCGATCACCACCAGCGGCTCGTCATATTCGACCGGCTGTTCGTTGGTGATGAGGATGCGTGCGACGGTCCCGGCCTTGGGCGCGGTGATCGGGTTCATCACCTTCATCGCCTCGATGATCAGCAGCGTCTGCCCGGCCTTCACCGTCGCGCCGACGGTGACATACGGCGGGCTGGCGGGGTCGGGGGTGAGGTAGGCGGTGCCCACGATCGGCGAACGGACGAGCCCGGGGTGCTTGAGGACGTCGTCGACAGCGACGGCGGCTTCGGGGGCGGCGGTGGCCGCAACCGGAGCGGGCGGCGCGCCTGCTGCCGGGGCCTGCGCATAGACCGGAGCGGCGGCGACGGGAGCGGCGGTGCGGGCGACGCGGATCTTGCGATCGCCGTCCTGAACCTCGATCTCCGTCAGACGCGTCGTGTCGAGCAGCTCGGCGAGCTCGCGCACGAGCTTGGTGTCGACCTGCATCGGTCCGGCGGAATCGGTCATGCTCACTCTCAATTAGCCCCGGGTGTCAGTGTCAGAACGTCGCCGCCGCGTCCAGCGCGAGGACGTAGCCGAGCGGCCCGAGCCCGGCGATCGTCGCGCGCGCCACCGGGGCGATCCAGCTGACGTGCCGAAACGCCTCGCGCGCGTGCGGGTTCGACAGATGGACCTCGATCACCGGCACCGGCACCCCCTTTATCGCGTCGTGGAGCGCGATCGAGGTGTGTGTCAGCGCCCCGGCGTTGAGGATCACGGCGCGAATGCCGCGGCTCCCCGCCTCGTGGAGCCAGTCGATCAGGTGCCCCTCGTGGTTCGACTGGCGCAGGTCGATCGTCAGCCCGAGCGTCGCCGCGCGGTCCTCGAGCATCATCGCGATGTCGTCGAGCGTGTCGTGGCCATAGACCTCGGGCTCGCGGCTGCCGAGCAGGTTGAGGTTGGGGCCGTTGAGGACGTAGACGAGGGTGCTGGCGTCGGTCATGCCCAAGACTATATGAGCTATCCCTTTAACCGTCATCCCCGCGCAGCGGATGACGGCCAGAGCGCAGGACCGACACCGATGATCGAGATCACCCTCAACGGCGACCCCCGCCGCATCGCCCCCGGCATGACGATCGCCGGCCTGCTCGCCGACCTCGCGCTCGACCCGGCGAAGGTCGCGGTCGAGCGCAACCTCGTCATCGTCCCGCGCTCGACCTTCGCCGAACAGGCGCTGGGCACCGGCGACAAGCTCGAAGTCGTCCACTTCGTCGGCGGCGGCTCGGGTGAGCTCGACGACAGCTGGACCGTCGCTGGCCGCCGCTTCACCTCGCGGTTGATCGTCGGCACCGGCAAGTACAAGGACTATGCCGAGAACGCCGCCGCCGTCGCCGCGTCGGGGGCGGAGATCGTTACCGTCGCGGTCCGCCGGGTCAACGTCACCGACCGCGGCAAGCCGATGCTGACCGACTTCATCGACCCGAAGAAAATCACCTATTTGCCCAACACCGCGGGTTGCTTCACCGGCGACGAAGCGGTGCGGACGCTGCGGCTGGCGCGCGAGGCCGGCGGCTGGAGCCTCGTCAAGCTCGAGGTGCTGGGGGAGGCGCGGACGCTCTATCCCGACATGGCCGAAACGCTCACCGCGACCGCGACCTTGGTCAAGGAAGGGTTCGACGTCATGGTCTACTGCGCCGACGACCCGATCGCGGCGAAGAAGCTCGAGGACTTGGGGGCCTGCGCGATCATGCCGCTGGGCGCGCCGATCGGCTCGGGGCTCGGCCTGCAGAACCCGGTGATGATCCGCCTGATCGTCGAGGGCGCCAAGGTCCCGGTCCTCGTCGACGCCGGGGTCGGCACCGCGTCCGACGCCGCGATCGCGATGGAGCTCGGCTGCGACGGCGTCCTGATGAACACCGCGATTGCCGAGGCGAAGGACCCGGTGGCGATGGCCCGCGCGATGAAGCTCGCGGTCGAGGCAGGGCGGCTGGCGTACGGCGCGGGACGGATGGGGCGGCGGCGGTATGCTGACCCGAGTTCGCCGCTGGCGGGGTTGATCTGAGGGAGTCGGTTAGATGGATCGGGGTTAAGTTCGGCCTTCACCGCAACTTTCCGACGTTACGGTGTAAGAGCGGCGTGCAGAGGAGTGGGAAGGGCAAACGGGGACGGACATTAAGTCGTGCCCGCGTACACGGGGCAAATTGGCCGAGGGGTGCCTGTTGACGAGCCGGCGCGCACATGCGCTTCTTCCGTCGGACATTTGTCTGCGCAGGATACCCGCTCATGAAGATCGCCTTGATCGTCGCCGCTGCCTCAATGTCGTCAGCTGCAATTGCCCAGATGCCGTCGCAGCTCACCGGTACGCCACCCGCAGCCGCGTCGCTCCAGATCGTCCACGAAAGCGGCAACAGCTATTACGAGCCGGGTGCTGCCGTGCTGGTCAACAACGGCGGTCCCAGCCCCCAGTTGAAGGCGAAGTACGCCAAGATCCACGCGGAGAAGGTCGCCAAGACAAATCTTAAATCCGATTGACAGTTTCGGCGGTCGGCAAAGCCGCCGCTGTCGTCGGACGGGTTCGGCGGCTCGATGCCGCCTCCCCGCCGGCCGAGCGTTACGCGAGTCCGCGGTTAGTGGACGAACGCGAAGGGCGCTCGCCCACTAACCGCAGGCCGCTTACACGCTGTAATACATATCGAACTCGACCGGTGCCGGGGTCATATCCAACCGCATCACGTCGTGCATCTTGAGCTCGATGTAGCTGTCGATTTGGTCATCCGTGAACACGCCGCCCTTGGTGAAGACTGCGCGCGAACGGTCGAGCGCACCGAGGGCCTCGCGGAGCGATGAACACACCGTCGGGACCTTCTTCAGTTCGCGCGGCGGCAGGTCGTACAGGTTCTTGTCCATCGGGGCGCCGGGGTGGATCTTGTTCTCGATCCCGTCGAGCCCGGCCATCAGCAGCGCAGTGTAGGCGAGGTAGGGGTTGGCATCGCGTCGGGGAAGCGGACTTCGACGCGCTTTGCCTTGGCGCCGGTGCCGTACGGGATGCGGCACGATGCCGAGCGGTTGCGCGCCGAATAGGCGAGCAGGACGGGCGCCTCGAAGCCCGGGACCAGCCGCTTGTAGCTGTTGGTCGACGGGTTGGTGAAGGCGTTGCAGGCCTTGGCGTGCTTGATGATGCCGCCGATGAAGTACAGCGCCATCTCCGACAGCCCAGCATAGCCGTCGCCGGCGAATAGCGGGGTACCGCCGTTCCAGATCGACAGATGGGTGTGCATGCCGCTGCCGTTGTCGTCCTTGATCGGCTTGGGCATGAACGTCGCGGTCTTGCCGTAGGCGTGCGCAACCTGGTGGACGACGTACTTGTAGACCTGCATGCGGTCGGCGGTGGTGACCATCGTGCCATAGGTCAGGCCGAGCTCGTGCTGCGCCGCGGCGACTTCGTGGTGGTGCTTGTCGCACGGCAGGCCCATCTCGAGCATCGTCGAGACCATTTCGCCGCGCAGGTCGACCGCGCTGTCGATCGGGGCGACGGGGAAATAGCCGCCCTTGACGCGCGGGCGGTGGCCCATGTTGCCCTGGTCGTACTTGGTGCCGGTGTTGGTCGGCAGCTCGATGTCGTCGAGCTCATAGCTGCCGACGTTGTAGCCGAGCTTGAAACGGACGTCGTCGAAGATGAAAAATTCGGCTTCCGGCCCGATGTAGATCGTATCGCCGATACCGGTCGACTTGAGGTATGCCTCGCCGCGCTTGGCGGTCGAGCGCGGGTCGCGGCTGTACAGCTGCCCGGTCGACGGCTCGACGATGTCGCAGATCAGGATCAGCATCGGGGTCGCCGAAAACGGGTCGATGTAGGTCGCGTCTAGGTCGGGCATGAGGATCATGTCGGACTCGTTGATCGCCTTCCAGCCGTCGATCGACGAGCCGTCGAACATGAAGCCGTCCGACAGCATGTCCTCGTCGACGACGCCCGCGACCATCGTCAGGTGCTGCCACTTGCCCTTGGGGTCGGTGAAGCGAAGATCGACCCACTCGATCTCCTTCTCCTTGATCATCTCGAGAACGGATGCTGCGGTTTCGGCCATGGTGTTCCCTCGCTCAGGTCTGGTGATTGGCAGATGAAAGTCTAGATCGCGTCCGAGTCGCGCTCCCCGGTGCGGATGCGAACCGCGGCGTCGACGGTCGAGACGAAGATCTTGCCGTCGCCGATGCGCCCGGTGCGCGCGGCATTGGCGATCGCTTCGACGACGCGGTCGGCCTGGTCGTCGTCGACGACGACCTCGAGGCGGACCTTGGGCAGGAAGTCGACGACATATTCGGCGCCGCGATACAGTTCGGTGTGGCCCTTCTGGCGGCCGAAGCCCTTGGCTTCGGTGACGGTGATGCCGCTGACGCCGACCTCGTGGAGCGCCTCCTTAACCTCGTCGAGCTTGAATGGCTTGATGACGGCTTCGATTTTTTTCACGCGTGCGGGTCCACCCTTTCCCATAGCCTAGCACAGGCCGTGCCAGCCGGTGAACGGGGGATTTCGCGGGTGCAGCACGAATTTTCAGCGCGAGATCATGCCTAACGCGGCGGCATCTGCCTGATTTTCGGGCGAATGTTCGTCCCCGAAGCCGGGTAGGATTAACTACACCGTCGTCGCGTAACCCCCATCGACCGCGATCACGCTGCCGCAAACGAAGCCGCTCGCCTTCGAGCCGAGGTAGATCGCCAGCCCGCCCATGTCGTCGGCGTTGCCGATCCGCTTCATCGGGGTCGCGGCGACCGAGGCGGCGGCCCACTCCTCGGGGATCGCCGCGGTCATCTTCGACGGGAAGTAGCCGGGGGCGATCGCGTTTACCGCGATGTGGCGGGCGGCGAGGTTCTTTGCCATCATCCGGGTGAGGTGGAGGACGCCGGCCTTCGACGCGGCATAGCTATACGTCTCGATGCCGCTGACGTGCATCCCGTCGATCGAGCCGATGTTGATGACGCGGGCGAAGTCGTCGGTGCTTCCCGCCGCCTCAAGCAGTTTGACGAGGCGCTGCGTCAGGAAGAATACCGACTTGACGTTCAAATCGATGACCTTGTCCCAGCCGCTTTCGGGGAAGGTGTCGAACGGCGCGCCCCAACTTGCCCCAGCGTTGTTGAACAGGACGTCGACGCGGCTTTCGCGGGCTTCGAGCGCGGCGGCGAAGCGTTCGATCTCGTCCATCTTCGACAGGTCGGCGGGGATCGAGATGCACTCGCCATACTTCGATAGCTCGGCGGCGAGGCCGTCGCAGACCGCCGCGTTGCGCGCGGTGATGTAGACCTTGGCGCCATTCTCGACATAGGCGCGGGCGATCATCTCGCCGATGCCGCGGCTGCCGCCGGTGATGACGACGACCTTGCCGGCGACGGAGAACAAGTCTGCGATCTTCATGGTCCGGGGTTCCTTTGTTTAGATCGGTTCGCCGGCGGCGCGGGCGCGTTCGACCCGGCTTGCCTCGGCGGCGGGGAGCCAGCGGATCGCGAGGATGATGCACAGCCACACCACCGGGGCGCCGGCGAAGGCACAGAGGATGGCGAGGCGCAGGTCGCCGGTCGCGTCGCTGATCAGGCCGACAATGTACGGGCCGTTGCCGAGGCCGAGCAGCGTCGTCCCCATGAAGAACATCGCCCCCGCCGTCCCGCGCATCCGCGGCAAAACGAGGTCCTGCATCGTCGTCGTGATCCCGCCGAGCCAGAAGGTCCCAAGCAGCCCGAACAGTCCGTAGCAAAGGTAGAACACCGGCAGCGACGTCGTGAAGAAGGCATAGACGATGATCGGCAGCGGCACGATCGACGCCAGCAGCGACACCTTGAGCCGCCCCGCCGGATCGCGCTTGCGCCACGCATCGCCGACGATGCCGCCCATCGACGTCCCGATCAGCCCGCCGAGCGCGCTGCCGAGGCCGAGCGCGACCCCAGCCGTCCCCGGCGTCGCGTGGAGGATGCGGAAGGCGTAGATGTAGACCCAAGCGCCGACGGCGTAGCTACCGAACGAGATCAGCGTTCCGGCCAGCGCAGTTAGGAGCAGCGTCGGGGTGCCCCAGACAAGCGTGTACAGCGGCTTGTCGCGGACGCTGAGCGACTGCGACCAGGCGAAGACGCCATAGACGCCAAGCGCCATCGCCGACCACTGGATCGCGTTCGAGGTGATCGCGGTGCCGCCGACGCTGAACAATATCTTGAGCTTGGCGGCGGGGACGAGGCTGTCGGTCCAGCGCGTCAGGATGATCGCTGCGGCAATGGCGAAGACGATGCCGAGCAGGTTGGCGCGGATGATGCCGCTCGACGCCCCGGAGCGGCGGAGCGTGAATAGCGTGAATGGCGGCAGGATCGTGCCGAGCTCGGCGAACATCTTGGCGAACGGACGCGGCTCGCGCGGGCCCTTGGTCAGGATGCCGTCGGCAAGCCCGCGCGGCGGCTCGCGCAGCGTCATCACCAGTGCGGCGAGGAGCAGCCCGGGGATGCCGATGATGAGGAACGCCGCCTGCCATCCGGCGAGCCCGAGCGGGGCGCCGCCGCCAGCATACGCCTTGTTCCAACCGGCGACGACGACGCCGCTGATTGCGAAGCTCAAGCCCGCACCGATGAAGATGCCGCTCGAATAGATCGACAGCGCGGTGGCGCGCTTCTCACGCGGGAACCAGTCGCCGATCAGCGAATAAGCGGCGGGCGACGCGCTCGCCTCGCCGACGCCGACACCGACGCGGGCGGCGGCAAGCGCGCCGAAGCTGGTGGCGAAGCCCGACAGCGCGGTCATTCCTGACCAGATCGACAGGCCGAGCGCGATCGTCCACGTCCGCACCCAGGTGTCGGCAAGCCGCCCGAGCGCAAGCCCGAACAGTCCGTAGAACAACGCGAACACCGTCCCCGACAACAGCCCGATCTGGCCGTCGCTGAGCCCGAGGTCCTTCTGGATGTACGGCCCGAGGATCGTCAGGATCGAGCGGTCGATGAAGTTGAAGACGTAGACGACCATCAGGACGACGAGGACGTACCACGCGTATCGCCCGCCGACGCGTTCGGTCCGTTCGGCTGTTGCCACGCTCTACTCCCCGGGAAATACCGCCGTCGGCGCGGCGTTGTCCCCTTGGCTAGCAGGGGCGGGGCAGAGGGGGAAGGCTTGATCCCCTCGTGCCTTCTGATCCTCCCCGTCTTCGAGGAGGCCTTGATCCTCCCCGCCTTCGGGGAGGGGGACCGCGTCTTCGCGGTGGAGGGGCGGCGGAGCAGGCTCGAAGTGTGAGTTCGCTCGACCGCCCCTCCACCATGCAAGGGCATGGTCCCCTCCCCGAAGACGGGGAGGATCAAAAGCAGGGGAGGATTAAGGCTATTCGACCCCGAGCAACTCGACGTCGAAGATCAGCGTCGCGCCCGGGGGAATGTCGTCGCCCGCGCCGCGGTCGCCGTAGCCCTGTGCTGCCGGGATGACGAGGACGCGCTTGCCGCCGACCTTCATGCCGGCGACGCCCTCGTCCCAGCCGGGGATGACCTGCCCGCCGCCCAGCGGAAAGCTGAACGGCTGGCCGTGGTCGCGTGACGAATCGAACTTCTTGCCGCGCTTGCCCGCCACGTCGAGCCAGCCGGTATAATGGACGGTGACGACCTTGCCCGGCACCGCGAGCGCGCCGGTCCCGACCTTGACGTCGGTCGCGACGGTGCCGCCGGGGAGGGTGATCGCCGCAGTCGCTGCGGCGATCAGAACGACGGTCGTAATCAAGCGGCTGCCGCCATCGACGCCGGGCGGCGGCGCAGCGCGGTGCCAATGAGGCCGAAGCCGGCGATCATCAGTGCCCAGGAGGTCGGCTCGGGGACGCTGCCGATGCCGGTGATGTGCGACACCTCGCGGAAGATCGCCGCCTGGATCGGCGCGATCGGGTGGATGCCGTCGACCGAGAAATAGCCGCTGCAATCCTGCGTCGCGGGCGGCGTCAGGTGGCTGAAGCAGCCGTCGCTAGGCAGGTGCGTAAACGGTGCGACGCCGAACTTCATCGGGTCGGCCTGGAGCCGGGTGAAGAAGTCGTTGTAGCTGAAGCGCTCGAGCGTCGTTCCGGTCAGGCCGGGCTCAATCGCGGTGAGGCGCGCCTGGACGAGCGCGTCGAGGGCGAAGGCGGTGGCGTCGTCGTTCGGAATGCCGGTGACGAGAATGTGCTTTGCGCCGCGCGCGCTCAGCGCCTCGATGCTCCCGGCGAGCGTGTTCAGCAGTGCGTTCGTGTAGTCGCCGACGGTGGCAAAGCCGCCGATCTTGCCGGCCTCGACACCGTAGACGTCGTTGCCGCCGTCGTTGATGATATACAGCGCGTTCGGGTCGGCGACATGCGCCGTGCTGAGATAACCTCCGACCTGAAGCGCGAGGTCGGGAACCGCGTCGCCGTCGTTGACGATGCGCGCGCCTCCGAAGGCATAGTTGTTGCCGCCGAGCAGCGAAGGCTTCGACAGACTGCCGTACAGCCGCTGGTTGAGCAGGTCAGTGTAGTCGAGGCCGTTGGTGAAGCGCCCGGGGTAATAGCCCTTCGACGGCGGATCATACGCGCCGCCAGTCAGGAACGAGAGGTTGCCGGCATCGACGAGGCTGTCGCCGAAGACGACGATCTTGTCGGGCTGCTTCGCGGCGAGCGCCGGGACGGCCGCCCCGACGAGCATGGCGGTGGCAAGCAAAACGTTTCGCAGCAACATCAGGCAACTCCCCAAGACTATGATTGCCTTGGTTAATGGCAAAGCCGTCGGGGTTTTGCCACAGTTGATGTTTACCGCCCGAACGATGCGCCGCGATAAATCGGCGCACCGTCTCTCGGCTGCGGGGTCAGTGCGACGCAGCCAGCGCCCTCACCACCAGCGGAGTGATTCCGCGTACGATCACCGCGACGCCGCCCGGGGTCGGGTGGAGGCCGTCGCCGAGCTGCATGCCGCGAACCCCGACAACGCCGTCCATGAAGAATGGATAAAGCGGGACGTGGTGCGCCGCCGCCAGCGCCGGGTACATCGCATCGAAGTCGCGGGCATAGTCGCGCCCGAGGTTCGGCGACGCGCGCATTCCGGCGAGGACGACCGGCACCCCGGCATGAGCGAACTGCGTCAGCATCGCGTCGAGGTTGGCCTTCGCCGCCGCCACCGGCGCACCGCGCAGCATGTCGTTGGCGCCGAGCTCGAGGATGACGAGGTCGGGCTTGGCCTTGAGCCCCGCCAGCACCCAGTTGAGCCGCGCCCGCCCCTGCGTCGTCGTATCGCCCGACACCCCGGCATTATGGACGCGCACGTCGTGCCCCTTCGCGCGCAACGCCACCTCGAGCTGCGGCGCGAAGCCGTCGCCGGGCCGGAGCTGGTAGCCTGCGGTCAGCGAATCGCCAAACGCGAGGATCAGCTTCGCCGGGGCCGCGCCCGCCGCCGCTCCCGTCATCGCGACCACTGCCGCAAGCCACAGGTGGCAAATCGCGCGCCACGCGCCATATCGTGTCGGGCCAGCCGTATCCGCTCGCATTGATCGTTTCCCGGGAATTGCATGACCGACCATATCGTCATCGCCGCGCGCGATGTCACCCTCCGGCTCGGTCGTGGCGATGCCGCGGTCGAGGTCTTGCGCGGCATCGACCTCGATGTCGCCCAGGGCGAGCGGCTGGCGATCCTCGGCGCGTCGGGATCGGGCAAGTCGTCGCTGATGGCGGTGCTGAGCGGGCTCGAACGCGCGACCTCGGGGTCGGTGCGGGTCGCCGGGGCGGACTTTACCGCGCTCGACGAGGACGGGCTGGCGCGGGCGCGACGCGGGCGCATCGGCATCGTGCTGCAGGCGTTCCACCTTATCCCGACGATGACCGCGCTCGAGAACGTCGCGGTGCCGCTCGAACTCGCTGGAATCGCCGATGCGTTCGGGCGGGCGCGGGCCGAGCTGACCGGCGTCGGCCTCGGTCACCGGCTGTCGCACTACCCCGGCCAGCTTTCAGGCGGCGAGCAGCAGCGCGTCGGCATCGCCCGCGCCACCGCCTGCCGCCCGGTCCTGCTGTTCGCCGATGAGCCGACGGGGAACCTCGACGCGACGACGGGCGCAGCCATCGTCGACCTGCTGTTCGCGCAGGCGGCGGAGACGGGGGCGACGCTGGTGCTGATCACGCATGACGTGTCGCTCGCCGCGCGGTGCAGCCGGGTGATCGAGATGAAGGACGGGCGGATCGTATGATCGCCCTTCGCCTCGCCCTCCGCGAACTCCGCGGCGGTCTCGCCGGGTTGCGGTTGCTCGGCGTCTGCCTCGTCCTCGGCGTCGCCGCGCTTGCCGGGGTCGGCAGCCTGTCCCGCGCGATCACCACCGGCCTCAGCGACCGCGGCCAATCGATCCTCGGCGGCGATCTCGCGGCGCAACTCACCCAGCGGCGCGCGACCGATGCAGAGCGCACCGCGCTGGCCCGGCTCGGCCCGGTGTCGGAGGTCGTCCGCCTCCGCGCCATGTCCGGGCGCGTCGGCTCCGGCGACCGCACCCTCGCCGAGGTCAAGGCGGTCGACGCGTCCTACCCGCTGTACGGCGCGCTGCGGCTGGCGAACGGCGCGGCGCTGGTGCCAGGCAGCGTCGCCGTCGCCCCCGCGCTCGCCGACCGCTACGCCCTCCATGCCGGCGACCGGCTGGCGATCGGCTCGGCGAGCTTCCGCGTCGCCGGGGTCATCGCCGACGAGCCCGACGCGACCGGTGACGGCTTTTCGTTCGGCCCACGCGTGCTGATGCGCTCCGACGACCTCGCCGCGACCGGGCTGCTCGAGCCGGGCAGCCTGTTCCGCGCCAGCTACCGGGTGCGCCTGCCCGCGAGCGTTGCCCCAAAGTCCGCCGCGGCGAGCCTCAAGGCCGCGCTCCCCAATACAGGCTGGACGCTGACCGACCGCTCGAACGGCGCGGCGGGGACGCGCCAGTTCGTCGAGCGGCTCGGCCAGTTCCTCACGCTCGTTGGGTTGACCGCGCTCGTCGTCGCCGGGGTCGGGGTCGGGAATGGCGTCACCGCGTATCTCGCCGGCAAGAGCACGACGATCGCCGCGCTGAAGGCAATGGGCGCGGGGTCGCGGTTGATCTTCCTGAGCTACCTGTTCCAGATCGGCATCGTCGCGCTCGCCGCCGTCGTCGTTGGAGCGGCGATCGGCGCAGCGGTGCCGTGGGCGATCGTTGCGCTCGCGGGCGACGCACTGCCGGTGCCGCCCGCGCTCGGCATCTACGCCGGGCCGCTGCTCACCGCCGCCGCCTACGGCCTGTTGATCGCCGCCGCGTTCGCCGTCGCTCCGCTTGCCCGCGCGCG
>NZ_JANYGL010000043.1 GCF_025362435.1 Polymorphobacter sp. | reverse complement strand
GAGTCCGCTCAATGCCCTTCCACCACGCGCTGAAGGAGCGCGCGGTCCCCCTCCCCGAAGACGGGGAGGATCAGGGGCTACGCGGCATCCTCGAACTGCAGCCGCGCCAATTTCGCGTACAATCCGCCCTGCGCGATCAGCCGGTCGTGTGTCCCCTGCGCAACGATGTGCCCGCCGTCCATGACGATGATACGGTCGGCGTTCCGCACTGTCGCCAGCCGGTGGGCGATGACCAAGGTCGTGCGGCCCTGCATCAGTTTCTCGAGGGCGCGCTGGACGAGGCGTTCAGACTCGGCGTCGAGCGCACTTGTGGCTTCGTCGAGCAGCAGCAGCGGCGCGTCGCGGAGGACCGCGCGGGCGATCGCCATGCGCTGGCGCTGGCCGCCCGACAGCCGCGATCCCGCCTCGCCGAGGAAGGTGTGGATTCCCTGCGGCAATGCCCGGAGGAAGTCGTCGGCGTGTGCTGCCTCGGCGGCGGCCCAGACCTCGGCCTCGGTCGCGTCCGGGCGGCCGTAGAGAATGTTCTCGTAGGCGGTCGTGGCGAAGACGACGGTTTCCTGCGGCACGACGGCGATCCGCGAGCGGACGTCGATCGGGTCGGCTTCGGGGAGCGCGACGCCGTCGAGGCGGATGACCCCCGACCGCGGGTCGTAGAAGCGTTGGACCAGCGCGAACAGGGTCGACTTGCCCGCTCCCGACGGGCCGACGACGGCGACGGTCTCGCCCGGCGCGATGTCGAGGGTGAAGTCGATCACCGCCGGCGCGTCGGGCTTTGTCGCGTAGTTGAAGCTGACGTGATCGAGCGTCAGCCGCCCCATCGCCGGCAGCGGCAGCGCGACCGGGTGGAGCGGGGCGCGGATGTCGGGGGTAGCGGCGAGCAGTTCCTCGATCCGCCCCGACGCCCCGGCGGCCCGCATGAAGTCGCCGTAGGTCTCGGTCAGCGCGCCGAACGCGCCGGCGACGATCGCGGCGGTGAACAGGAAGGCGGTGATCGTGCCCCCGGTCATCCGCCCGGCGACGACGTCGGCGGCGCCCTCCCACAACACCAGCGTGATCGCCCCGAAGATCAGGAAGATGACGATGCCGGTCATCGCCGCGCGGACCTTGATTCGGCGCTTGGCGGCGGCGAAGGTCGCCTCGACCGCGTCACCGAAGCGCGCCGCCTCGCGGACCTCCTGGGTGAACGCCTGCACCACTTTGATCGCGCCGAGGACCTCGGCGATGATCGTGCCGATGCTGGCGATGCGGTCCTGGCTCGATCGCGACAGGTCGCGGACGCGGCGGCCGAGGACGATGATCGGGATGATCACCATCGGGATGACGAGGAGCATCAGCCCGGCGAGCTTGGGGCTGAGGGCGACCATATAGACCAGCCCGCCGATGCCCATGAAGGCGTTGCGCAGCGCAACCGAGGCGGAGGTCGACACGACCTGCTCGATCACCGCGGTGTCCGAGGTCAGGCGGCTGGCGATCTCCGACGGCCGGTTCTCCTCGAAGAAGCCCGGGTCGAGCGACAGCAGGTGGCGCTGGACGGTGCGGCGGAGGTCGGCGACGACGCGCTCGCCGATCCAGCTGACGTAGTAGAAGCGCACCGAGGTGGCGATGCCCTGGACCGCGACGACGCCTAGCAGCGCCCAGAAATACGGCGCAATCACCGCCGGGTCGGCCCCGGCGTGGAAGCCCTTGTCGACGACGAGCTGCAATCCCTTCGGCACCGCCAGCGTCGACCCTGCCGCAACCGCGAGCGCGACGAGCGCCATCGCCAGGTGGCCGGGATAGACCTTTACGAAGCGCCACAGGATCACGAGCTTCGACAGCTTGCGCGACGGTGGCGCAGCGTCCTTCGAGGTGGCGATGGCCATGCGTTAGTATCCTGTCGGGGCGACGGTGCGCCCCATGAAGCGGAGCCGCGTCTGCCAGACGTGGACGTCGAGCCCTGCGGCGGCGTGGGTCGCGCCGGGGTAGACCATCAGGTCGAACGGCTTGTTCGCCTTCTGCAGCGTCGCCATCAGCGCGGTCGAATTCTCGAACACGACGTTGTCGTCGGCCATGCCGTGGATCAGCAGCAGCGGGCGCTCGATGTCGGTCGCGGTCGTCAGCGCGTCGCTGCTCGCATAAGCGGCGGGGTCGGCTTTCGGGGTGCCGAGATAGCGCTCGGTGTAGGCGGTGTCGTACAGCTCCCACCGCGTCACCGGCGCTCCGGCGATCCCGGCGGCGAAGGCGGTCGGGGCGGCGGCGAGGAGCTTCAAGGTCATGTAGCCGCCATAGCTCCAGCCGTTGACGACGACCTTGTCGGGGGCGGCCCACGCCTGCTGCTTGACCCACGCCAGCGCGGCGAGCTGGTCGTCGACCTCGGTCTTGCCCATCGCGTGATACAGGACGTCCTCGAATTTCTTGCCGCGGTGGGTCGATCCGCGATTGTCGACCTGGAACACCGCCCAGCCGTGCTGGACGAGATATTCGTTGATCGGTGCGGGCCATGCGCGGTTGATCGACTGGACCCCGGGGCCGCCATAGACGGTGAAATAGACCGGGTGCGGCCCGGGCGTCGCCGGCTTGAATAGGCGGTAGTAAAGCGGGGTGCCGTCGGCGGCGGCGATCGTGCCGAACTCGGGGGCGACATGCGCGGCAAGGTACGGCGCGTACGGGTGGCTGGCGTCGACGGCGTTCTGCTCGATCCATGCGCGGCGGTTGCCGGCGCCGTCGGCGAGCCATGTCTGCGCCGGCTGGGTCGGGGTCGAGCGGGTGATCAGCGCCGCAGTCCCGCCCCGGTCCATCGCGATCTCGTGCCAGCCGCCCGGCGCGGTGATCCGGACGGGCGCGCCGGGGTGGAGGTAGTCGACGACGTAGAGATGCTTTTCGAGGACGGTGTCGGCATAGCCGGTGAAGAAGACCTTGTGCGCGGCCTGGTCGACGCCGACGACGTCGTCGACCTCCCAGTCGCCGTGGGTGATCGCGGTCAGCTTGGTGCCGGCGCGGTGATAAAGATGCGCGAAGCCGCTGCGCTCCGACCCGATGATCTGCGAGCCGTCGCCCAATGCGCGGAAGTTGTCGTTGAGGTTGACCCACGTCTTCGCGGTGTCGCTCAGGATGACGTGCGCCGCTCCGGTCGCGGGGTCGACCTGCAGGATGTCGAGACGCTTTTGATCGCGCGACAGTCGCTGGACGAACAGCGCCTTGCCGTCGGCTGCCCAGTCGACGCGGGCGAGGTAGATGTCGGGGTCGGGGCCGAGGTCGGCCTTGACCCGCGCGCCGCCGTCGGGGGCCATCAGCCACAGTTCGACGTGCGCGTTCGGCGTCCCGGCGGCGGGGTAGCGCTGGGCATAGACGCGCGTGCCGTCGGCGCCGATCGCGGCGCGCTGGACGACCTGCACCCCGGATTCGTCGACGCGCTCGACCGCGACCCGGTCGTCGGCGGGGGACCACCATGTTCCTGTGTAGCGGTGAAGTTCCTCCTGCGCGATGAACTCGGCCGCGCCCCAGCCGATCGTGTCGGAGCCGTCTTTGGTCAGCGCGGTCTCGGTCCCGGCGGCGAGGTCGAGGACGAAGAAATTGCGGTCGCGGACGAACGAGGCGAAGCGGCCCTTCGGCGATAGCTGCGCGTCGGTTTCGGTCGCGACGGTCTTGGTCAGCTGCTTGACCGAGCCGTCGAGCGACGCCAGCCACAAGTCGCCGTCGATCGGCACCAGCAGGTGCTGCGAGTCGGGTGCCCAGTCGTAGCTGGCGATGCCCTTGATGCTGGCGATGCGCTGGCGCTCGCGGTTCATCCGCTCGGTCTCCGACAACGCGGCGCCGCTGCCGAGCTTGGTCGAATCGACGAGCATCCGCGATGCGCCGCTGGCGACGTCGACCGCCCACAGGTCGTAGCGGTCCTTGTCGTTGGCGCGGCTGCGCAGGAGCGTCGCGTATTTGCCGTCGGGCGACAGCTTGACGACGCGCGGGGCGGGGCCGCTGAGCGACGGCGAG
Source organism: Polymorphobacter sp. (assembly GCF_025362435.1). Taxonomy (GTDB): domain Bacteria; phylum Pseudomonadota; class Alphaproteobacteria; order Sphingomonadales; family Sphingomonadaceae; genus Polymorphobacter_B. The sequence continues at coordinate 17,923 of NZ_JANYGL010000043.1, read as the reverse complement.
GCGAAGACGCGTTCGAGCGTCAGGTCGGCGGCCGGTGATGCTGCGGCAGCGGTCATCGCCGCCAGCCCGATAAGTCCCGCCACAAACGCCCGCATCCGGATGTACCTGCCCGCTTCACCGCGGCGTCCTACGCGGCTATGGCGGGGAGGGCAAACGGGTGGTTAAGGCGCATAGCCGAAGCGCTCGATCCACGGGGCGAGGACCGGCATTACCGGAGCGAGCTGCTGTGCATAGCGCCGCCACTGGCCGCCGCCGTCGTAGAGTGGACGGCTGACCTGCGCTGCGCTGGCGGTCGACACCCCACGCCGCGCGGCGGTGCGGTCGAACCGGCGAAGGTCGGGCGACCAGGCGATGCCGGTGAAGTCGCACAGGGCGCGTGTCGTCGCGTCGAAGTCGGCGACGAGATCCTCATAGCGGAGGTCGTGGAAGGCCAGCGGCAGTCGTTCGCGGCAGATCGCGGTCAATCGCATCAGCGCGGCGTAATGTGCGGCGACGCCCTCGATGGTGGTGAAGGCGTCGGCGGCGGCGCTGATGCGGAAGTTCTGGCGGAAGCAGCTCAGGACGACGTCGCGGGGGTCACGCTGCATGACGACGACGCGGGCATCGGGGAACAGCTTGGCGATCAGCGGCAGCTTGATGCCCTTGAGCGGGTCCATGTCGACAAAGCTCGCGGCGGGGGCGATCCCGGCCTCGGCGGAGCGCTGCTAGTAGAGATCGCCGAAGCTCGCCGCCGACGCCGTGTCGATCGCTGCAAGGCGAACGATGCCGCCGCGGTCGAGGAGGAACGCGCGGTCGGCGTCGACCAGCGTCTGCCGTTCCTCGAGCGCCTCGACCTCTGGCGCGCTGGCGAGGATGTTTTCGACCAAGGTCGTGCCCGATCGCGGATAGCCGAGGAGGAAGAGGTGGCCGCGCCGCCCGGGGGGAGCGACGCGAGTCCGCCATGCCGCCGGGTCGACGGCTTCGACTGCGGAAGCTATGCCGTCGATGAACTCGCGCTGCGATGGCTCGCCCTGCGCGGAGAAGCGCGGGGCGTAGAACTGCGCGAACCCCGATTTCGCTGTCGTGTAGGCAACGAAGGTTTCGGCAGTCGCGTCGAGCCGGTCGAGCGCATCGCCGAGAAGAGTCAGCGCGGCGATCCGGTCTTCGACCCCGATCCGCGCCGCGAGCAGCCCGCGGAGGCGCACGACTGATCGGGCAGGATCGCTGCCGAGTTCGCTCCGCGCGAGGGCCATCGTCGCGGTCGCGTCGTTCAGGTCGATCGCGAGTGCGCGGGCGGCGAATGCGGCAACCGGCTGCCCGAGCCGCAACGCCGCCGCTGCCGCTCGCGCCCACGCCGGCCCCATCGCCGGATCGAGCCCGGCGGCGCGCTGATAGTTTTCGAGCGCACCGGCGGCGTCGCCAGCCGCATCGAGCGCAAAGCCGCGTTCGAGCCACGGCACCGCGAACCCCGGCTCGATCGCCGACGCCCGGTCGAACATCGCCAGCGCCGCGCCGATCCGGCCCTCCTTGCGCAGCGCCCGCCCGGCAGCGCAGACGATCGTCGCGTCTTGCGGAGCCAGCGCCATCGCCTCGCCGAGCGCATGGTGCGCCGCAGCGAAGTCGCCGGCCTCCTCGGCACGCCACGCGACGAGGTTGAACAGCATCGGGTCGCGGGCTCCGGCGGCGAGTGCGGCGGCGGCGAGCCTCACGGCACGGTCGATCTCGCGCTTGCCGAGCGCTGCCTCGATTGTCGCCCGCGTCGCTTTGTCGAGCATTTTCATCCCCGCCGGGTTACCGTACCCTTTATGCTGCGGATGCGTTATGCCACAAGCCAGCGCCGCCATCCGGGTCGCTGGCCGAGGACGATAGATGCTTTACAACGCGTACGAGCTGCAGAAGTCGATGCTGGCCGGGGTCGGGGCGGCGTCGAAGATGACATCGGACTGGATGCTCAGCCCGGCGAACCCGTTTGCGCAGGTCGGGGCGTCGCCGGTCATCGCCCGCGCGCTCGAAGTCTTCGCCCACGCCGCCGCACCGCGCGGTAAGCCCGCCTTCGGTCTCGACGCGACGATCGTCGACGGCGTCTCGGTCGCGGTCAGCGAGGAGATCGTCCTGCGCAAGTCGTTCGGCCAGCTCAAGCATTTCGTCCGCGCGGTTTCGGGGCGCAACGATCCGAAGCTGCTGATCGTCGCGCCGATGTCGGGGCATTTCGCAACGCTGCTCCGCGGCACCGTCGAGCGGATGCTGCCGGGGCACGACGTCTACATCACCGACTGGCGCGACGCGAAGTACGTCCCGCTCAGCGACGGCACCTTCGATTTCAACGACTATATCGACTATCTGATCGAGTTCATGGGCGTCGTCGGCCCCGGCGCGCACATGCTCGCGGTGTGCCAGCCCGCCGTTCCGGCGTATGCCGCTGTGTCGATCATGTCGGTCAAGAACGACCCCAATTTGCCGCTGACCCTGACGATGATGGGCGGTCCGATCGACACGCGCGAGGCGCCGACCTCGGTCGACGACCTCGCCACCGAGCGGCCGTATGCTTGGTTCGTCAACAACGTCGTCGCGACGGTGCCGACGACCTATCCGGGGTCGGGACGCAAGGTCTATCCGGGGTTTCTTCAGCTCGCCGGCTTCCTCTCGATGAACCTCGCCAGCCACATGAAGTCGCACTGGGAGCTGTTCAAGCACCTCGTCGCCGGCGATGAGGAAAGCGCCGACGCGACCAAGGCGTTTTACGACGAATATCGCTCGGTGTCGGACATGACCGCCGAATTCTACCTCCAGACGATCGACGTCGTCTTCCAGAAGCAGCTCATCGCTAAGGGTGAATTCGACCATCACGGCGTTCGCGTCGACGCCGCCAACATCACGAAGACAGCGCTGCTGGCCATCGAGGGCGAGCGCGATGATATCTCGGGCCTCGGCCAGACCAAGGTCGCGCTGACGCTGGCGACCAACCTGCCTGAGACCAAGAAGAAGTATTACATGGCCGAGCACGTCGGCCATTACGGCATCTTCAACGGTCGCCGCTGGCGCGAGATCATCGCGCCGGTCGTGGAGGACTTCATCCGCGCCAACGATCCGGCGCACCACGCGCACGCCCCGAAAGCCGCGCCGCCGGAAATGATCGAGATGGATGCGGGCGCCGAGGACTCGGTAGCGCACGCTTAAACCCCGCGCCAGCCTCCCGGGCCTAGCCGCTCCACCGGCGCGAAGCGGGTCTTATAGTCCATCCGCTCGCACCCCTCGATCCAATAGCCGAGGTAGACGTACGGCAGGCCCGCGCGGCCGGCGCGGACGATATGGTCGAGAATGATTAAGGTACCGAGCCCCTGTCGCGCCGGGTCGTCGGTGGCGAAGAAGCTGTAGACCATCGACAGGCCGTCCGACTGCTTGTCGGTCAGGCACGCGCCGACCAGCCGCCCCGGACGCCCGCCGCTCGACGGTTCGCGATACTCGACAACCACGGTGTCGACCGGAGTCTGCTCGACCATGTCGGCGAAATCGTACGCGTCCATCGCCGCCATCCCGCCGTCGGGGTGGCGCGAGCCGAGGTAGCGCTGGAGCAGCTCGAATTGCTCCTCGGTGCTCCACGGTTCGCAGGCGCTGACCTCCAGGTCAACGTGGCGCTTGAGCAGGCGCTTTTGCGATGCGCTCGGCACGAACTTGCCGGCGACGACGCGGACCGAAATGCACGCCGAACAGCCGTCGCAGCTCGGCCGATAGACGACGTTCTGGCTGCGGCGGAAGCCGATCCGGCTCAGCGCCTCGTTCATGCCCGTCGCGTCGGAGCCCTTGAGCTCGGTAAATACCTTCCGCTCGACGCGCCCCGGGATGTACGGACACGGCGATGGCGCGGTCACGAAGAAGCGCGGAAAGCGGAAGCTCTGGTCGGTCACGCCTTAATATGCGGCACGCCGCGCCAAATCGGTAGGGCTTTAATCCAGTTCGACTTGTCGCACATCGTAGCCCGCCGCGCGCAACGCCTCGATCAGCCGGTCGAGATGGTCGCGGTCGCGTGTCTCGCACTCGATCTCGGTGATCAGGCCCTTGGCGGGGAGGGTGGTGAAAACCCGCTGGTGATAGACTTCGAGGATGTTGACCTGAAGCCGGTCGAACACCCGCGCGACTTCGAACAACTGCCCGGGGCGGTCCTTGAGCCGGATCCGCAGCCGCGCCAGCCGCCCCGACCGCGCGAGGTCGCGGAGGAGAACGTTCGCCAGCAGCCGCGTGTCGATGTTGCCGCCGCACAGCACCAGCCCGACCTTGCGCCCGCGGAACGCCTGGCCGTGCGCGAGCAGCGCCGCGAGCCCCGCCGCGCCGGCACCCTCGACGACGGTCTTCTCGATCGTCAGCAGCAGCGACACCGCGCGCTCGAGATCGCGCTCGCCGACCAGCAGGACGTCGTCGACCAGCGCCTGGACGACACGGAAGGTCAGCTCACCCGGAACCTTGACGGCGATGCCTTCGGCGAGCGTGTCGCCATCGCACGGCATCGTCTGGCCGTTGAGCTTGGCATACATCGATGGGTACAGTTCGGCCTCGACGCCGACTACCATCATGTCGGGCTTAAATGCCTTGGCCACCGTCGCCATGCCCGAGATCAGTCCGCCGCCGCCGATCGGCACGATTAGCGTATCGAGTTGCGGCACGTCCTCGAGCATCTCGAGCGCGACGGTGCCCTGGCCGGCCATGATCAGCGCGTCGTCGAACGGCGGGACGTACGTCAGGTGGCGCTCGATCGTCAGCTTGTGCGCATGCGCGGCGGCGTCGTCGAAGCTCTCGCCGTGGAGGATGACGGTCGCGCCATGGCCCTCGGTCTGGCGGACCTTTACCGCCGGCGCGTGGCGCGGCATGACGATCGTCGTCGGGATGCCGAGGCGCTTGGCGTGGTAGGCGAGGCCCTGCGCGTGGTTGCCCGCCGACGCCGCAATGACGCCGCGCCCGCGCTGGTCGTCGCTCAGCGACAGCAATTTGTTGAGCGCGCCGCGTTCCTTGTAGGCGGCGGTGAACTGGAGGTTCTCGAACTTGAGCCAGACCTCGGCACCGGTCATCTCCGACAGCGTCCGGCTGTGGAGGCACGGCGTCCGGATCACCGCGTCGCCGATCGCCACGCGCGCGGCGAGCACGTCGGCGTAATCGATCGGCAGGGGCAGGGCGGCTTCGGCGAGTGCGGTCATCCGCCGCGCTTAGCCGGGGAGAGCGAGTTTTGCCAGCGACGCCGCGTAACTGCACGATTTTACAACGGCCGCCGAAGCCGCATTCGTCATCACACCGTCACATGCCGTCCTTAAAGCCCGCCAGATCGAGTCATCGGGTTGGCGCCCGAGACATTGCTTAGGGGGCTTCCTGACCGTGAAACTGATCCAGGCCATCGTCGCTCTGGTTGCCGCAGGGAGCCTCGTTGCCGGCTGCAACGACAACTCGTCGCCGACCGCCGTCGCCCCGACCACGCCGGCGGCGCTGACCCCGACGCGGACGATCATCATGGTCTGGGACGGCCTCCGCCCCGACGACGTCAACACCACCGATACGCCGAACCTCGCGGCGCTCAAGGCGGCCGGAGCGGCGTTCAACGACAACCACTCGACGTACCCGACCTTCACGATGATGAACTCGTCGTCGTTCGCGACCGGGTCGTTTCCGAAGACCTCGGGCTTTTACGGGAACACCTTCTGGACGCCCCCGCAGGGCACCGGGAACACGATCCCCGCCGGGCTGTCGGCTGGTGGAACCGCGCAGGACTATGTCGACCCGGTGTTCACCGAGGACTATCAGGTCCTGACGACGCTCAACACCTATTACAGCGGCCAGCTGCTGCTGGTGAAGAACCTGTTCACCGCCGCCCAGGGCGCCGGGCTGGTGACGGCGACGATCGGCAAGAGCGGCGCGGCGTATCTGCAGGATCTCGGCAAGGGCGGCTATTTCCTCGACGAGAACACCGTCAAGCCGCGGCTTCTCGTCACCGAGTTGCTCAACGCCAACATCGCGCTCCCGGTTAACGTGACCAAGGACTACACCGGCACCGACCTCGTCACGCTGTCGGCGACCAACGGCAACCCGACCGCACGCGCCGGATACATCACTTTCAACACCACCGCCTACGATCCGTCGGGCGTGCTGACGGTTCCCGCCCGCGATTCGACCGACACGACGCAGGGCGCGCCCGAAGACGCGGCGAACAAGTACATGATGTCGGTGTTCGCCAATTATATCCTGCCGAACAAGAAGCCGATGCTGTCGCTGATCTGGTTCCGGACCCCCGACAACGTCGAGCACGGCTATGGTCCGGGCACCGCCAACGTCAAGGCCGGTCTGCGCTCGCAGGATGCGCGCCTCGGCGAGCTGATGGCGGCACTCAAGGCGCAGGGCATCGACAAGACGACCAACATCATCGTCGTCTCGGATCACGGCCACTCGACCGTCTCGGGGCCGCTGGCACAATATCCGCTGCGGGCGATCACGCCGTCGGCAACCGCTCCCAACGGCGCCCCGGTCAACGGTGCGACGAGCGGCACCAGTGCCGCAGCGCTCGGGGCGGCGTCGAGCACCGGCTTCTCCTTCTCGGGCGACGTCCGCTCGGCCGACCTGCTGACCTACCGCGGTTTCGCCGCGTATGACGGCAGCGGCTGCGTGACGAGCGCGATGTACGGTTTGAGCGGGGCGGGGGCGGCGACGGTGCCGGTCAAGATCGACGCGAGCGGCAACCTGTGCGGCGCGGCGAACACCAAGTACCAGTCGGTCAGCGCGACGCTGCCGACGCCGATCGCCAGCTTCAAGGTGCCCGCGCCGGGCAGCCTGCCGGCGGGCGGCATCGTCGTCGCGGCAAACGGCGGATCGGACTACTTCTACGTCCCCGGCCACGATCCGGCGATCATCCAGCGCCTCGTCAAGACGCTCCAGCAGCGTGAGGAATACGGCGCGATCTTCGTCGACAGCCGCTACGGGGCGATTCCCGGGACGCTGACGATGGCGCAGGTCAACCTCGAGAACGGCACCCGCCAGAACAACGGCCAGCCCGACGTCGTCGTCTCCTTCGCGTGGGACGATACCGTCAGCGTCCAGGGTAAGCCGGGGATCGAGTTCGAAAGCGTCGGCGGCCAGCGCGGTATGCACGGCAGCTTCGGCACCACCGACGTTCACAACACGCTGATCGCCAACGGCCCGTCGTTCACGGCGGGGGCAGTGACCAACCCGTCGGGCAACGTCGACGTCGCCCCGACCGTCGCCTATCTGCTCGGCTTCTCGCTGCCGGCCGCCGACGGGCGTGTCCTCAACGAGGCGCTCGTGACCCCGCTGAGCGCGACCAAGCCGACGATAACGCCGGCGACGGTCGCGGCATCGACCGCGACCGGCCTGCTGTTCGAACTGCCGACCGACCCGACCGGCGCGACGCGCGACACGACGCGGACCGCCGGGACCTACTCGATCAACCTCGCGGTCAAGGATCTCGCGGTCGACGGCAAGACTTACCGCTACTTCGACTCGGCGGCGGCGGTTCGCAAGTAGTTGCTTATGCGTCTGTTCCTCGGGCTTGCCGCCGTCGCGTTGACGGCGGCGGCACCCCGTAACGCCGGCCCGCGCTTCGAGGCGGTCTTTGCCACTGCCGGCGAGCCCGCTACGCTCGACTTCCGCGCCGAGTACAGCGCTGGCCCGGCGCTGCATCACCTCGAAGTCTGGCGCGACCACGACCGGCGGCTCAAGCGCATCACCGACGGCGCGGTCGAGACCTATGTCGCGCACGCCGCTGACCACGTCGACTTCCGCATGATCATCGTCGACAACCGCAAGCGCATCGTCACGACGATCGACCGCGCCAACCTCTACAGGCTCGGCAATTTCACCGACTGGTTCGACCTCGGCCACGGCCTGCGCCACCCGAAGGGCGTCTATACGCTCGGCCCCGGCAAGGCGCCGGCGGGAGCGCCCAAGCCGTTCGCCGAGTGCCGGTGGTACGATCTCGTTGAGGGACCACGGACGACGCACGTCTGCTGGAGCACCGAATTCCGCCTGCCGCTCGTCATCACCCCCGGCGGCGCGTCGATGTGGCACGTCACCGCGATCGACCGCAGCGTCCCCGACGCGGCGTTCCGCATCGTCGACAAGGGCTATGTCCGGATGAACGCCAACCGCGACATCGAGCCCGACTGACGTCAAAGCAGGTGCGCGGTGCCACGCGCTCGGCTAACAGCCGTCGCATGAGCAAAATCACCTTCATCGGCCTCGGCGTCATGGGTTATCCGATGGCGGGGCACCTTGCCGCCGCCGGGCACGAGGTCACCGTCTATAACCGCACCGCCGCCAAGGCCGAGGCATGGGTCGCCGAGCACAAGGGCAAGTCGGCGGCAACGCCCGCGCTCGCAGCAGCGGGTGCCGAGGCGGTATTCACCTGCGTCGGTAACGACGACGATCTCCGCCAGGTCACGCTCGGTCCCGACGGCGCCATCGCGGCGATGGCCCCCGGCGCGCTCTACGTCGACCACACCACCGTCTCGGCGTCGATCGCCCGTGAATTGGCGGCGGCGCGCGACGATATTCTCGTCCTCGACGCGCCCGTGTCGGGCGGGCAGGCGGGGGCGGTCAACGGCGCGCTGACGATCATGTGCGGCGGCACTCCCGAGGCGTTCGCCGCCGCCGAGCCGGTGATGGCGGCCTATGCCAAGCGCTCTGGATTGATGGGCCCGGCAGGAAGCGGGCAGCTGACCAAGATGGTCAACCAGATCGCCATCGCCGGGGTCCTCGAGGGACTTGCCGAGGCGATGCACTTCGCGCTGTCCGCGGGGCTCGACGCCCCCGCGGTGATCGACGTCATCGGCAAGGGCGCGGCGCAGAGCTGGCAGATGGACAATCGCGCAGGCACGATGGCGAAGGGCGAATTCGACTTCGGCTTCGCGGTCGACTGGATGCGCAAGGACCTCGGGCTGGTCCTCGACGAAGCCAAGCGCCTCGGGATCAGCCTCCCGGCGACCGCGCTGGTCGACCAGTTCTACGGCGACGTCCAGGCGATGGGCGGGCGGCGGCAGGATACGAGCTCGCTCATCCGGCGTTATCGCGGCTAATCAGGCTCCCTTGCCGCGACAAATCGCTCTTCTGCCAAACCTTGGTGGAACTTCCTGAATAGTAGCGCTCGTTCATCGTAGGTTTTGCCATCTGCCGGTCTGAAGGTGGCTAACTCATTGTGATCTATGTCACAGCCCACTTGGCACAGCCTGTGCAATACCCTTGGCATGGGACGCCGGATCATCGGTCGCCCCGGCAAAAGGGAGAAAGACCATGTTCACCGCCCTCAACTCGACCGTCACCCGCACCGTCCTCGGCACCGTCGGCACGGCACTTTGCGCCGGGCTCTGCCTCGTCGGCGCGACCGCTCCGGCCCACGCCGGCACCGTCTACGACACCGCCCGCAGCCAGAATGTCAGCTATGCCGACATCGATCTCGGCAGCACGCAGGGTCGCATCACCCTCGAGCGCCGGATCAAGAGCGCCGCCCGCGCGGTCTGCGCGACCGGTAACGTCGACGTCCAGTCGATGAAGGACGAGAGCCGCTGCGTCCGCGTCGCCCTCGACTCGGTCAAGCCCAAGGTCGTCGCCGCACTTTCGGTCAAGCGCGCCGTCGGCTGACCGGCTGCAAGTAAATCGTCACACACACCCGGTAATGCCGGTCGCTCACGCGGCCGGCATTTCGCGTTGTGCGGCGGGCGGCTATGCTTGCCGCGATCATTCAAGGGGACGGACATGCGGGCGGCAGGATCGATCGCGGCGTTGCTGATAGCGACGATTGGCGCCGCGCCGGGGTTCGCCCGCGACGCCGACGACGATGCCTCGCCGACCCCGAGCGGTTTTGCCATCACTCCGCTCGCCGCCAAGGGCGCGGTGCTGACCTCGCTCGGGACGCTCGACGGCAAGCCCGGATCGGTCGCGATTACCAATCCGGCAGCACTGGCGGCGTCGCCCGACGGATCGCTCGTCGCGTTGCTGACGTCGGGGTTCAACGGCATGGCGCTGCCCGACGGCAAGCCCGACATGGCGCATTCGACCGAGCGGCTGATGATCTTCCGCCCGGGCCCCAAGGGAGCGGACAAGCTCGCCGAAGTGCCGCTGCCCGCGACCTTCGCCGGTCTCGCCTGGTCGCCCGACGGCAGGCGCATCGCCGCAACCCTCGGTGTCGGCGACGCGGTCGTCACCTTCGCGTGGGACGGCAAGACGCTGACGCCCGACGGCGCGCCGATCATGCTCGGCCACGCGGCGGGGTTGGGGTTGCGCGTAAAGCCCGCCGCCGCCGGGGTCGTGTGGGTGAACGCCGAGCGGCTGCTGGTGACCAACTTCTTCAACGATTCGGTCAGCCTCGTCGACGCGACGACGCGCAAGGTCATCGCCGAGATCGACCTTCGTCCCGGCAAGATCGACCCGGCGCAGCGCGGCGTCCCCGGCGGCACCTACCCGTTCCGCGTGGCGGTGGCCGGGCCGAACCGCGCCGTCGTGTCGTCGCCGCGTGACCGCGAACTCGTGACCCTCGCTGTCACCGGCGACCGGCTCGCGGTCGTTGCCCGCGCGAAAACCATCGCCGAGCCGACCGCGCTGCTCGCGCTCCCCGATGGCCGTATCCTCGCGACCGGGGATAACACCGACACGCTGATTGCGCTCGCGGCCGACGGCAGGTCGGTCGCCGAATATCCGCTGTCGGGCCTGCCTAGCGCGGCGACGCGGCCGAAGGGGCTCAACCCCAACGCGCTCGCGCTCGGCGGCGACGGGCGGCTGTGGGTCACACTCGGCGGCTTCAACGCGGTCGCGGCGATCGACCTCGACGGCTTGCTCGCGAAGCCATCGGGGACGCCGGCAGCGTTCGCCGGCATGGTCCCGACCGGCTGGTATCCCGACGCGGTCGCGGTTGCCGGCGGACGGCTTGCAGTTGCCAACTTCAAGGGCGTGCCGGGGCCGAACCCCGGGGCGTGCCGGGCGAGCTTCGCGACGACCTCGGAGGGCGAAGCGAAGTGCCGGGCGTCGGGGCAGTATGTCCTCCAGCTCCAGACCGGGTCGCTGCTGACGCTGCCGCTCCCGGCGCGGCCCGCACTTGCCCGGCTTACCGCGCGCGTCACCGCCAATCTCGCCGCGCCGACCCCCGCCAGCGCCGCGCGCGCCGAAGCGGTGATGACCGCGATGCGCGGGCGGATCCGCAACGTTATCTATATCGTCAAGGAGAACCGGACCTACGACCAGGTCCTCGGCGATCTGCGCCCGGGTGACGGCGACGCCAGACTGGTGCTGTTCCCGCAGGCGATCACGCCGAACCACCACGGCCTCGCGCGTCAGTTCGTCACCTTCGACCGCTTCTTCGATTCCGGCGAGGTCTCGGGAACGGGGTGGAGCTGGTCGAGTCAGGCGCGCTCGCTCGACATGCTCGAACGCGTCACGCCGGTGGGCTATGCGGGGAAGGGGCTGGCGTACGAGTCCGAGGGGACCAACCGCTTCGTCAACGTCGCGTTGTCCGCCGACGCCCGCCACGACGCCAATCCCGACGTCCCCGCCGATCCAGACCTGCTCGCCGGGACCGCCGATCTGTCCGCCGCCGACGCGCCCGACGGCGAGGCCGGGGCGGGCACATTGTGGGCGGCGGCGCTGAAGCAGGGGCTGAGCGTCCGCAACTACGGCTTCTACGGCGACCTGTCGCGCTACGACGACAAGGCAGGCGCCAACCGCATCCCGCGCGAGCGCGATCCGGCGGCGAAGAAACTCCAGGTGATGTGGGCCGCCGACACGCGGCTGGCGCCGGTCACCGACCCGTATTTTCGCAGCTTCGACCAGGGGTTCCCCGATTACTGGCTGGTCAACGAATGGAAGCGCGACTGGCTGCCGCGCGTCGCCGGCGGAAAGACTCCGCGATTGACGCTCCTCCGCCTCGCGCACGACCATTTCGGCGACTTCGCCGAGGCGATCGACGGCGTGAACACCCCCGATCGGCAGATCGCCGACAATGATTATGCCATCGGGCGCGTCGTCGAGACGGTCGCGGCGTCCCCGGCGGGCAAGGACACGCTGATCGTCATCGTCGAGGACGACGCGCAGAACGGCGCCGACCATGTCGATGCCCACCGCAGCCTCGCCTATCTCGTTGGCCCGGGCGTGCGGCGCGGCGCGGTGGTGTCGACGCGCTACACGACGGTCAACCTGCTCAAGACGATCGAACGCCTGCTCGACCTGCCCGCGCTGGGGTTGAACGACAGTCTCGCGCTGCCGATGGCCGATGCCTTCGATCCGGCGCTCACGTCGCCGTGGACATACACCGCGCGCTGGCCGGCGACGCTCGATGCGACCGACCTGCCGAAGCCGGCAACGCGGGTGGCGACGGTCCGCCCGGCCGGTCTCGCCCCCGAACGCAGCGCGGCATATTGGGCGGCGGCGATGGCGGGGCAGGACTTTTCGGGCGAGGACAAGCTCGACACGGCGGCGTTCAATGCCGCCCTGTGGACCGGTATGAAGGGCACGCCGCCGCCGTCGCACTGATCCCTATCGAAGGTTGAAGAAATACTGCCAATTCGGCGGCGCCGATGCTATACGCGCGGCGTTCGTATCGGGTGTCTTTGCGTTGCCTTGATCCAATTGCCACCGCCGGGAAGCCGATGACCGTATCGTCGCCGCATGCATAGACTGGGATTGCGCCTCGTCGTGGCACTTGCCGCGCTGTTGTTGCTCCCCGTTGCGGCGTCGGCGGAAACGCGGGTCGCGCTGATCATCGCCAACAGCCAATATGCTGCGTTCGCCAAGCTGACCAATCCCTCCGCCGACGCGCATCTCGTTGGGGCCGCGCTCAAAAAGGCCGGCTTCGACAAGGTCACCGTGCTCGAGGACCTCGGCCTCGTCGCGATGAACAAGGCGCTTCAGGACTTCGGCAACGAAGCCGACCACGCCGATGTCGCGTTGGTCTATTATGCCGGCCACGGCGTCGAGGTCGACCACGTCAACTATATCGTGCCCGTCGACGTCGCCTTCGCCCACGACCGCGACGTCGATATCGAGGCGGTCAAGCTCGACCGCATGCTGTCGGTCACCGAGAACGCCAAGCGGCTACGGATCGTCATCCTCGACGCCTGCCGCGACAACCCGTTCTTCGACAAGCTCAAAAAGTCGATGGCGCAGGCGGGCGCGGTCAGCAAGGGCATGACTGCGGTCGAACCGAGCAAGAACAGCCTCGTCATCTACAGCGCCAAGGCCGGGACGCTGGCATCCGACGGGCGGGTCAACAGCCCGTTCGCCGAGGCGCTGGCAAAGCGGATCGTCGAGCCCGGGCGCGAGATCAGCCTGCTCCTCCGCCAGGTCCGCGACGACGTGCTGACCCGCACTGGCGGCTCGCAGGAGCCGTTCACCTACGGGTCGCTGTCGAGCCAGGAGTTCTATTTCATCCCGCCGGTCGCGGTGGCCGTCGCGCCGCCGCCGCCGGCGATCGATATCGAGGCGGAAAGCTGGACGCTGTGCAAGACTTCGCAGAGCCGCGGGCCATGCGACGCCTATCTCGCCACCTATGCCAGCGGCCGCTACGTCGCCCTTGTCCAGACCCGCGTCGCCGACCTCACCCACACCGCAGCGGCCGCAGCGGCGAACCTCGCCGCCAATATCGCTGCCGCCCATGCCGCCACCGTCGCCGCGAACAACGCCGCTGCCATCGCCGCCGCCAAGGCCGCGAGCGTCGCCGCTACCAATGCCGCTAACCTCGCCGCAGCGTACGCATCAACGCTTGCCGTGAGTGCCGGTGGCGGCGGCGGTGACGCGATCGCGGCTCGAAGCACGTCGCTCGGCACCGCCGGCCCAGCGCCTTCGCCCAGCCTTCCCGCTTTCGCGGCGAGCACAAGCACCCCCGACGTCATCAAGACGACTTCTCCGCCGAGTGCGGTAGTGGTCAAGGCCAGCCCCCCGCCGAGCACCCCGGCTGTCGTTGTCGCGAGCCCGGCGCCGACACCGGCGGCGATCGTCGCAGCGAGCCCGCCGCCGGTCGCGGTGGCGGTCGCCCCCACCGTCGTCGCCGCCCCAACCGTGCCTTCGCCTGCGCCTGCGCCTGCGCCTGCTGCGGTCGCCGTGAGCCGCCCCGCGCTCGCGCCGGTCCTCCTGGCGTCGCTCGGACCGTCGAGCACGCCGAACGCCGTCCCGCCCTACGCCGCAGCGGGCGCCCCCGGCGTCGCCCGCGCGACCGGCGGATTCGCGCCGGTCCGGGTCGCCGGCCTCGGGATGACGGTTCGCTATGACGCTGCCAGCAAGGGCATTCTCGTCGAATCGATCGACCGCGACGCCCTCGTTTCCGGCAAGCTGTTTTCGGGCGACCTGATCATTCGGATCGACACCGTCGCCCCCGACGCGGCATCGCCGCCCGACACTCAGCTCGCGGCCAACTGGAAAACCGAAGGGCGGCTCAAGCTGCTGATCAAGCGCGGGGATGCCAATTCGCTGGTCATCATCCGCGGCAACAACTGACAATCGGAATGACCATGCGCTGGCGTTTGTTGTTGCTGGCCCTAGTCGCGTTGACCCCGTCGCTGGCGCGTGCCGACGTGCCGATCGAGTACCAGGCGCGGATCGAACCGCGCTTTCCCGGGGTCGCCGCGCTCGGCACGGTCGCCATTGCCCCATTTACCGGAACTGACGGCAAGGAGTTCGCCGCCGCACTGCGCGCCGAGCTCCAGTCGGCCGAAGTCGAGGGCCGTGCTTTTTATACCATCCGCAACATCGACGACGCGGCGAAGCCCGAAACTGCAGCCGCGGCGATCAAGGCAGGGCAGGCGGCGGGCGTCGCCGCGGTGTTCTTCGGCGCGGTTGCCAAGGCGGTAATCGACAAGACCGAATTCAAGCAGGACCAGAGCCGCTGCGTCGAATCGGGCGTGCTTCACTGCGCAAAGGGCGAGACCGTTCAAATTCCGTGCACCCGATACGCCGGGACTTACATCGTCACGCCGGCGGTGCACGTCGTCGCTGATGCCAAGGTCTTCTACACCGAGACGGTCACCGTCCTGCGCGGCTTCTCGACGTGCAGCGAGACCCCCGTTCTGTCGGGGTTTGACAAGGTCCTCGCCAAGATGACCGAGATCAAGCACGCCAACGACGTCGTCATCACCAGCCCCGAGCAATTGCTCCTCCGGCTCCGCAGCGACGCGGCGATCGAGGTGCGAAAGCACCTCACCCCGACAGCCAAGGTCATCAAGGTGACCTTCAAAGATCAGGCGCGCGACCTCACCAAGCCCGACCAGGAGCAGTTCCGCAGCGCCGCGCAGTTCGCCCGGGCCAAGCGGCTCGACCGCGCCTGCGGCATCTTCGAGACGCTCAACACTCCCGACAAGGCGAACAACGTCGCATTGCTGTATAATCTCGGCGTCTGCCAGGAGGCGCTCGAACCCGACCGGCCTGCAGCGGCGCTCGAATATTACGCCAAGGCCGACCAGCGGACGACGACGCCCGATCGGCTGGTGTCGGAGGCGTTCCTGCGGACCAAGGCACTGGTCGACGCTCTGCCGCCGGGATCGCGGCGCTAGCTCGATACGGCGCCAAGCGCGAAATAGAACCCGCCCGCTTGCACCAGCGGGCCGCGATCTCGCAGTATCAGCGCAGGTTCAAGCCTGACCGCGCCGGCAACAGTCCGCACGATGCGAGCAGGCTGCCACTGCGCAGGACGAGAATGCCGGTCGCGACGACCCCGATCGCGATGAAGGCCCACTGCAGCGGACCGTGGATGGTCAGCGATCCGCTCGCGACCCGGACGCCCTGGCCCGCCATCATGCCCGCGGCGACATAGCCGAACAGCGCCGGGAGCGCTGCGAGCGTGCCGAGCAGATAGTCGCGACGCGAAATCTTGGTCAGCCCGAGCGCGTAGCTCGTCAGGGCGAACGGCATGATGGGTGAGATGCGCAGCAGGCAGACGATCCGCCAGCCGTCGCGGGCGATCGCGGCGTCCAGCGCGGCAACCCGGCCCGCGGCGCGCGCGGCGAGCAGCCGGGTCAGCCACGGACGCAGCAGCGAGCGCGCGAGTTCGAAGGCGATCCAGCCGCCGACGACGATGCCGATCGCCGACAGCAGGAAGCCGAGCCACAGGCCGTAGACCGCCCCGGCCGCCATCGCCAGCAACGATGCCGGAACGACCCCGACCAGAGCGACCAACGTCTGCGCCACCGCGAAGATCAGCCAGCCCCACATGCCGGCATCGCGCGACGCGCTCATCGCGGTGTCGACCCAGCCGGCGACCCCCGACCAGCCGAGCTTGACCGCGACGAGGCCGCCGATGATCAGTGCGCCCAACCCGATGCCAGCGACCAGCTTGATCCGTCCGCCACCGCCACTAACGGCGACGTTCGCTTCCGGCTCGCTCACGACTGGCGCACCAGTGTCGCTGCATCGACCACGGGAAGCCGGCCGTCGGGCCCGGCGGCGAACAACGGCGACTTGACGAGACCGGCGCGGTCGAGCCACAGCGCCCCGGCGGTCCGCAGGCAGCCGAAGCCATAGGTCACGCTGCGCCGGAAATTGATGCTCGACGCCTCCTCAAAGTAGCGCGTCGGGCACGAAATCTCGCCGATATTGAAGCCGGCGCTGATCGCCTGCGCCAGCATCTGGTTGTCAAACACGAAATCGTCCGAGCAGCGCTCGAGCGCCAGCGTCTCAAGCACCTTGCGGCTCCAGGCCCGGTAGCCCGAATGATATTCGGACAATTTCTGCCCAACGAGCACGTTCTCGATGAACGTCAAGCCACGATTTGCGATGTACTTGTACATCGGCATCCCGCCGGCAAGTGCGCCCTTGCCGAGAATGCGCGAACCGAGAACGACATCGTAATGTTCGGACGCGATCATCGACGCCATCGCCGTAACGAGGCGAGGGGAATATTGATAATCGGGATGGAGCATCACGACGATATCGGCACCGCGAGCGAGGGCAGCGCTGTAGCAGGTCTTTTGATTACCGCCGTAGCCGCGGTTGTTGTCGTGGCGGATCGTATGAAGCCCAAGACGGCGCGAGACAGCTGAGGTATCGTCCTTGCTATGATCGTCGGTCAGGATGATATCATCGACAACATCGCGCGGAATTTCGGCGATCGTTCGCTCCAGCGTCAGCGCCGCATTATATGCTGGCAAGACAACGGTGACCTTACGTCCTAGCAACATAAATTAGCCTTCACGCTGGAAGTTGGATAGCTCCGGGCATTTGTCGCTTGGGCGGGATGTGACAGAAATTTACCACGCTCGCAAGGTGCTGCAGGTGCGAACAACTCCGGCACGCCTGCTCCATCAGCCTTGAGGTGCGATGATGCGCGGCGTGCCACGCATCTGACGATCGGCGGCAAAGCCTCGACCCCGCCATTAGTTAACAGAATAAAGATCGAATTCCTCGTTGCTGCTCGCCGGTCGGAATTTGCCGAGGAGGTGCGTTGCCGCGAGAAATTGCTTCGCTTCATCCGGGGTTACCGTCAGCGACCAAACGTATCCCGACTTGAAGACCGCGTTGGTCGCGGGCGTGATTTCGGGCGTAAGCAGGATCAGCGTCGGAGCTCCGCTCTGGGCGCGGAGCGCGCGGGCGGTATCGAGCAGGTTGCCGAGACGCAGGTCGGTCAGGGTCTTTCGAGTAAAGATGGCGTAGCGCCCGGGGCGATGCTCACGGACCATATACGTTGGATTCGATGAATATTGAGGAAGCGCCTCGAGCATCGAATCGGTATCAGAAATAATCCACGACCGGCGGTATTCAGGATGCGCAGAAATGTACTGGCCAACGCTTGCAGTGCGGCTTTCGGGAAGGCCGGTGACGGCGTTGCGAACCACGTCGAAGCTCGCCGGCAGTTGCAACCCGAACAAAAGTATCGTCGCGCCGATGCCGACCAGGCGGAGGCGCTCGGTGATCGCCGTGATCCTTGGGGAATAGGTCCACTGGAAGCGTGGGTCCTGAGCGACCCAGTACATCGTCAGCAGCA